>JBJKQT010000058.1:0-51082 GCA_046705065.1 Desulfocapsaceae bacterium | reverse complement strand
CCGACGGCTCGGTTATCGGTGACAGCTCGATATACTGGCTGCCGGAAACCGGCGCCCATGAGATTTACGGTGCTATCAGAGACAAATGGGCCTCCATGGGCTGGGAAAAAAGCCAACTTGGGTATCCCACTTCGGCGGAACAGGATGAATCAGGCGGAAGAATCCAGCATTTTCAACACGGGTCGTTGTTTTGGACTCCACAAGGAGGCGTCGTAATTCGTTAATCGATTGTGGCGGGCCTTTGTATGTCCGCCACAATCTAATAGGCGCATGTTCCATTAACGCAAGTCAGTTCTATACTATCGAATTCGTGGGTCACGAGATACTCTTTTTGGGTCTGTGATGAACCGAAATGAGCATCGGATTGACCCATTTTCTTCAATACCGTACTTGCAGAAGCGGTACCAGCTCAGTGAATCTGCAGAAAGAACGTTATACTGGCTTGGAGAGTCAAAATACCTTATGGTCTTAAGCAGCCAATTTTATGCACATTAGCTACAAGATTCAAATCTGTGGAGCGCACTTAAGAAAACGGGACTCATCGTTCCACATCCAGGCCACACATTATAACGTTGCGGGTTCATCGCCCGTAGGCGAAACCCTGTGCTTAAGATTCCGTGAATGCAATTCGTCACATCAGAGATAAAAACATGGCAACATTTGCGAAATTATAATATCTTCCAACCGTTTGCTCCATGCGACAATAAGGAAGGGGGATTTCAAATGACTGCCATTCAGAATTTTATTGATGAAAAAGTGAGACTTCCGTCTCCGCCGGCAATAGCCATCAAGATCCTTGATGCTGTTCGCCGGGATGAAGACTCGTTCACCCAGCTTGCAGATATCATCAGGTCCGACCCCTCTCTTGCCGCCAGAACTTTAAAAGTTGCCAACTCTTCTCTATACCGTTGCCAAGGTTGTATCGATTCCCTGGCACAGGCAACAGCATTGATCGGAACTCAGGCGTTGAAAAACATCGCCCTCTCGTTTGTGATCATCGAAAGTTTTCAAGATGCACCCCAAGGGAGTTTTGATCTCAATTTGTTCTGGAGAAGAGCCGTTTCGGCTGCTGTGGCTGCCGAAATGTTGGCTGCCCGAATCAATCTGCAGGATAAGGATATCTTCGTAACATCCTTGCTCCAAGATATCGGTGTGCTGGTCATGTTCCTTTCCGACACAGTCACATATACGGAGGTCATCGATACCAAACGAATAAACGGCAAGTGCACCGCTGAAGCGGAAAAAGATCGTTTTGGGTTTAATCATTCTGAAGTCGGTTATCATCTCTTGCGGACATGGAACATACCTGAGACGATCAGCCGGCCGATCCGGATTCACCACGATCAAGATCCGGAAAAAACCTACCTGGATACGGTTCGGGTACTGGTTCTGGCAGATAAGATCGCGTCAATCTACCATGGGACCCAAAGAAACAGGAAATTTATTGAAGTTAATCGGCATCTGATGGAAACCTATGGCCTAAATCGAGAAGAGATAAGCGACTTGATTAATTCTATTGGCGAAAATGTTCTGGAAGTGCTCGATAATTTCTCGATTCCTCCCGGTGCTATGAAGCCCTTTTCTCAGATTATGCAGGAGGCCAACGAGGAACTGGGACGACTGAATTATTCTTATGAAGAGATGGTGCTCGAACTGACCCAGGCCAAGCAGAATGCCGAGCAACTCGCCATCGAACTGAAGCAGGCGAACGATAAACTGCGCGAACTCGCACTTCGAGATGGCTTAACTAATCTTTACAACCATCGTTATTTTCATGAAGTTTTCGAATTGCAAATCCAGAATTCGCTTCGATACAATCATCCGCTCTCCTTGATGATCATCGATATCGACCAATTCAAACGAGTTAACGATACCTACGGCCACCCATTCGGTGACCAGGTACTCAAGGAGATTAGCCAAGTGATGGTCCGTCTGGTCCGGCGTAGCGATATCGTCGCTCGCTACGGAGGAGAGGAATTCGCTATCATCCTACCGGAGACAGGTACCGTCAGCGCGAGGGTTCTCGCTCAACGCTTGCGGAGGGGAATTGAGCAACACACCTTGCATCATCACGGCAAAACCATCTCCGTGACCGTCAGTATTGGCCTCGTAGGCTCAGACATGAAGGACGTGGAGCTGGCGGTAGAGTCACTAATTTCCAGGGGTGATCGTGCACTCTACAAAGCGAAATGGAGTGGCAGAAACAGGGTGGAAAGCTAGGCCGTATTTTTGATCTGCGAATATTCCGTTGGCAATTGGGAATCAGTGGAATTATTCTACCTTTGTTGAGATTGTTACATGTTATAAATCATTGTCCGTACCTTGAGAATCCCGATTAACGAGTTGCCATGACCAAGGCCGAGCGACTTTTTGAGCTGACGCTGTTGTTGCGATCTCGGCGCACGGCCATAACAGCCGAGGCCATTGCCGAGTTGATGCAGGTATCGCCGCGTACAGTGTATCGCGACGTTCAGGCCTTGACAATGGCGGGCGTACCGGTAGCGGGTGAACCAGGTGTCGGCTATCTGATCCGTCCAGGAAATCACCTCCCTCCCCTGCTCTTCACAGTAGATGAAGTCCAAGCCCTGATTGTCGGCAGTCGCATGGCACAGGCCTTCACCGACAAAGACCTGGCTCAAAGAGCGAGGAGTGCGGAATTGAAGATCCGCTCGGTGCTGACTGAACAACTCAAGCGGTATGCTGAGCAGCAACCCTATCGAATACCAATCTCCGAAAATGACGATCCTCTGCGCGAAGTGCACGGCAGACTACGCCGGGCTTGCGAACAACATCGCAAGATCCGTGTCAGTTACGAGGATGGGAAACAGCTGCAAAGTGAAAGGACTCTGTGGCCGCTTGGTATGATTGGCTGGAGCGGCCGATGGACCCTGCTTGCCTGGTGTGAGCTGCGCCGGGATTACCGTAATTTCCGTTTTGATCGTATCCAATCTCTGGAGGAGTTGGATGATTACTTTATTCCCACCGAGGAAATTAGCCTCGCCCACTATCTGCGCCATTTCGCCGGGGTGCATGACAGCGGCTGATATGATTTTGGGAAAAATCTAGTAGCAGATAACACTCCTGACAGAATCTGACACAGGCACTGGTTATTGTGGAGGCAGGAGCATAAGGCTCCCAACCTTAAACTATAAAGGAGTAAGAAATATGAAAGCTACCACGATTCCATCAGGATACCATGCTGTCACTCCCTATCTGACCATCCTGGGTGCTGCAGATTTGATTGCGTTTCTTAAAAAAGCCTTTGCGGCCAGTGAAAGGGAACGCATCACCCAACCCGATGGCACCATCAGCCATGCCGAGGTGATCATTGGCGATTCGGTCATCATGCTGGGTGAACCCAAGGAAGAATGTAAACCCATGCCCGGAGCTTTCTACCTCTACGTTGATGAGGTGGATGCCGCCTATCAGCTCGCTCTTACCGCCGGGGCCACTTCCGATGTGGAGCCTGCCGATCGGTTCTGGGGCGATCGCACAGCCACAGTGCATGATCGCTTCGGCAACACCTGGCATATAGCAACACGCATCGAGGATGTCTCCCACGAGGAGCTCGAACGACGCATCGCCGCCATGGCAGGTTGATTCCAACCTGCATTTCTCATCAGTTCAGGCGGCGTCAAGTTCGAAGTTTTCGGCAAGGAGCTATAGTAATCTATCTTCACTGCCAAAAGACTGAAGAAGATGGTGCCGCAGGAACTGACCATTGGTGAACACTGTGTAAATTTGGCAATGGATGAGTTTTCTCAAAATATGTTTGATCTCTTAATTTTCTTCCAAATCGACGCAGTGCTCCCGAGAAATCCGGGTTAACTCTTCTTGTTTACCACAACAATCTATGCCTTATGTTTCTCGGGGCATGCGCCGCTAGACTGGATAGCACAAAACCAATCAACACCATAGTCCGCGGCCACAGGAAACCATGCAAGGCCAATCCGATCAGTAAACATTTCAATAGAGTTGCAATACCAGCTAGTTCTCTATGCAATTGCCTGTGCCGCATGCCTTCGGTGCAGCATAAGACCAGTCCGGTAAAGACTGTGAAATAGAGATAGTAATTCCAAGACTGGTGTTCCCTTCCGGTCAGAAAGCCCGCCAGAAAAATCGCCGCTCCCACCTGGTGGGCGGCTCGAATACCGATGGACAGATACAGGACCCAGGCAGGACGGTGGTGTACGCTTCCCATGACCGGTTCCTGGTGTTTGCATTTTTCCTCTTTTATTCCCATAAAATTCCTTTGGATTTTCCTTGTGGGCAAAACAAATGCTTTCAACAGGAGCTTGCAGGCATAGAGATAAATATGAATTCCCCCTGAAGGCAAGCTGGAAGAACATACGAAAGATATTTTACCAGGTAACTGCTCGACTATAAAAATATAAAAGGACGAGCAGTTGCGTAGAGAGAATGTCTATACAGTTGTAAAAAACATAATTGCCCCCCGACTCTCTTGTAAGAGCAAAAAAAAGTGGCCCCGTTGGTCTTTACCGATTTTTTAAACAGACCAAAACCATCCATCAGGAAAAACGACCGCTAATCCCTCCAATCGGCAATTGGTCGCGCCGCGATTGCCCTTCGTCCGACGTTACTTGTACATTCCAATAAAGACGAGCTGGATATCGCTTAAAAACATAATGTGGAGGAAAGTTTATGTGGATCCTGATGATACTGAGAAAGACTCCTCTGTGGGTATGGCCGCTTTTGGTTTTTCTCATCTATCGCGGCGTAAGAGCACTCCGTCCTAGTGTTGTAGCTCCCTGGCGCATGTTTCTGCTTCCGATTTTCTTTTTTGTCTGGGCGTTGCTTGGAATCGTCACCGGGTTAGAGGCTATTGCGATAGCCCTCATGACGTTCATAGCGGCTCTGGCATGCGGGAGCCTCGTGGGTTGGCAGGTGGCGCTGCGGCAGCCATGCGCAAGGCTCGACCCGGCAGGCGGACGTATTCATCAACCGGGATCGGCTGTCCCCCTGGTGGTGATTCTCTTCGGGTTCACCCTGAAATATATCCTCTCCGTCTTTCTCGCACGACGACCGGAGCTTGGTGGAGCCTCTGGATTCTGTGCGATCTATGGTGCCGGGACCGGACTTGTGGCCGGGACCTTTGGGGGGATCAAAGGCACGTTGTTGATGGGTGCGTTACGCGGAAATAGGTCGGTATTCTCAACCTCGCAAATCAAATCGTCGTCGCTTGTCTCCGCACACCCGGGCCAGGTGAGCCCTTCCCAAGGTCTTCCTTCAAAAGCCGAACCGCAGGAAGGAAACGCGATGCTCATCACGATGCGGCAGGTAACCAAGGCCTATAGCATGGGCGCGGTGACGGTAAATGCGCTCACCGGTGTAGATCTGGATATCGCCCGGGGTGAATTCATCAGCATTTGGGGACCATCGGGTTCCGGCAAGACAACGCTTCTGAACATGATAGGTGCTGTGGATTCAGCCACCTCCGGCAAGATTATCGTAGCGGGTAACGATCTGGTGCAACTGAACGACAACCAGCGTTCGGAGCTGAGGAACGGATTTATCGGATTCATTTTCCAGCGTTATAATCTGATTCCCGTTCTCACGGCCCTGGAGAACGTGATGCTGCCCCTGCAAATTCGGGATGTGTCCACGACCGGTGCCCGAAATAAAGCCCTGGAACATCTCGCAGCCGTGGGGCTTGCCGAAGTCGCAAACCATCGACCCGACCGGATGTCCGGTGGACAGCAACAGCGGGTAGCGGTGGCCCGGGCACTGGTCACTGACCCGGCCCTGGTGATCGCCGATGAGCCCACGGCCAACCTCGATTCGCAAACAGCCCGGCAACTCATCGATCTCATGGGCACAATTCACCGCCAAAAGGGAACCACCTTCATCTTCTCCACCCACGATGAGCGGTTACTGGAGCGCGTTGATCGACGGATTCGACTTAAGGACGGGCGCATTCATTTTTCCGAGGAGGTCAGGTTATGAATCAATGGATAAAAATCGCCTTTCGCAACATCTGCAAGAACCGCCGTCGCTCCGCGGTCACGATCCTGGCTGTAGCCGTGGGATTTGCCGCCGTGGGGCTTTTCCGCGGCTATACAGCCAACACCTACGACGGGCTTAGGGAATCAGCCATCCGGGGCGAGGGGTTGGGGCATCTCACCGTATATAAAGCGGGTTGGCTTGAAAACGGCCAGAACGATCCTGAACACACCCTGCTGACGGCTGGGGAGATCGACCGGATCATTACCATTGCCAGGGCCGATCCTGACGTACGGTTGGCAACCCCCCAGCTCAGCGTCTCCGGACTGGTTTCCAATGGAAAAACCTCTCATATCTTTCTTGCCAAAGGGGTGGTTCCCGCCGATTACCGGACCATATCGGGACCCATGGCCGAACGTCGCCCAGTTGCAGGCAAACCCCTGGACAGCCGAACTCCCTACGGGGTCCTGATGGCCGGCAAGCTCGCCCGCCTTTTACAACTCAAGCCGGGCAGCGATGCCGTGGTCATGGGCACAACCCTGAACGGTCAGATGAATGCCCTCGATCTTCAGGTGAATGGTACCTACGACACAGGGGCCGAGGCAACAAACGACAAGTACATGCTGTTTCCTTATGCCTATGCCCAGAAACTCTACGACACCGACCGGGCCGATTGCATCGTGGTGCTCCTGGACAGCTGGCAGCATACCCAGGCCGCCCGCCAGCACCTTTCACGAGCCCTGGCCTCAGCCGGCCTTCACTGTGAAATCAAGACCTGGAACGAACTCTCCGTCTTTTACGGCAAAGTCCGGACCATGTTCGACATGATCTTCCTGTTTATCTTTCTCATCGTGCTGGTCATCGTGATCATGAGCACGGTGAATACAATGAGCATGTCGGTGGTCGAACGAACACGGGAGATCGGTACCTTGCGGGTGCTGGGCGTCAAACGCCGAGGTATCGGTCTGCTCTTCGCTCTTGAAGGGGCTATGCTGGGAGTGTTCGGCAGCCTTTGCGGGGCGGCCCTCAATATCACGGTTTGGGCTGTGATCCATGCCGCCGGACCCTCCTATATCCCGCCCGGGCTGTCCACGCCGGTGCCGCTGGTGGTCTCGTTGCTGCCCGCCGCCATGCTGCGGCTCACCCTGTCGCTAACCGTGCTTTCAGTGGCTGCCGCCGTTCTCCCCGCACGCCGGGCCGCCCGTATGGAGATCGCCGATGCCCTCGGCCATGTTTAACGTAAAATGCCAGATAAGGAGAATAACATGAAGTGGATATATATCATTCTTACCGTGGTATGCACTACACTAGCCGCCATTCCTGCAGCCGCGGCGGACAGTTCAGCGGTCGACCTCCAAGCACTCATCGCCCGGGCCGATCGGTCCCGCGGCAATATCGACGGCATCCTCTGGACGGCGGATATAAACTCTACGGAAAACGGACGGCACCAGGAACGGGAGATACGCATCCAGAACCGTGGCGACAACACCCTGGCGACCTTCATTGCGCCTGCCAAGGTTCGAGGCGAAATGCTCCTTATGCTGGACCGTACTATGTGGTTCATCAAACCGGGCCTGAGTAAACCGGTCCCCATCTCTCCTCGCCAGAAGCTCATGGGCGGGGCGGCGAACGGTGATATCGCCTCCACTAATTACGCCCGGGATTACAGCGCTGTTCCGGCAGGGGAAGAAGCGGTGGACGGCGTGAAGTGTTTTTTGCTCGATCTCACCGCGGTAGATGCCAAGGCCACCTATGACCGCATCCGCTACTGGATCAGCAAATCCCGCTCTCTAGGAATGAAGGCGGAATTTTACACGGTATCGGGCAAGCTTCTGAAAACCGCTGTTTTCAGATACGAAAACCAGGTCGACATCGACGGGAAAATCCGTCCCTTCATGTCGCAGATGATCATCACCGACGCGGTGATTCACGACAACGTGACCGTTATGACTTACCGGGACGTCCGGCCCCAGGCCATTCCGGATGCGACGTTCAACCTCAACCTGCTGGTGCACTGAGTCGGATACGGTCATGAAATCTCTCATTGTCATTGCCTTTGTTTGCGGCCTGCTCCTCGCGTCGCCGGCCGCAGCGAGTGTGGCGAGGCAGGCTCAAGGGCTGTTCTCCCGGATCGCAGATGGTACCTCTTACAGCATGCAGGTCCTGGTTTTCGGTATCCGGACCGAAACGGGCGAGGCGCCGGGTAACCCTCATAACGCAATCCTCAACTTAGCCGACAATGCGGTCGAGATCGACCTACGGCCCGATTTCTCCTTGGATTTAAACCAGCTCCAGCTTTCACTGCAACCCCGTTTCAGTGGTATTTATGGGGATTCCGGTAACGATACCGCTTCCTCTCTCTATCAATGGCTGGCGAGGTGGCGGGCCACCAAGAGTCTTTTCGTGTCTTACGGACGGGAAAACCTCCAATGGGGTCCGGCCTACCTGACCTCGCTTTCCAATCCGTTTTTTACCGATAACGGCAAGGAAAATCCCAAGACCGAAGTGGCAACAACGGATTTTGCCCGGGCCGTGTGGGTGCCGAGCCTTTCCTGGAGTGTTTCCTGTATTGCCAACACCGCGGCCGGTAGCCAGTCGTTCCCGAACCGTGAATTCACGCGGCGTTATGCCGTAAAACTCGATTACACCGGCTCATCGGATTACGGCAGTCTCATCATCGGCAGTGATACGGCGGGAAGCCGAACCCTTGGCGGATTCTACGGCCGGACCTTGTCCGATGCCCTGCTGGCCTATGCCGAAGGGGCTTTTTACAGGCATCCCTCCGGTCTCTATGCCGAGCCGGCGGATAATCCTTTTGGGCTGGCGATGACGTCCATGGAAAACACGGGTGAAAACTGGACAGGAGCCTTTCTTGCGGGCGGATCGTATACCCTTTTAACCGGGCCCACCCTCACCGCGGAATACCTCTATTACGGTCCGGGATACAACGACATCCAGGCCAAGCACTATTTCGATCTCCAGGAACGAGCCGCTCAGGCCTCTTCCACCGGCGGAGAGCTTGCCGCCCTTGGACGCGGTCAGCTTCTTGCAGCGGCCGACCCCGGCCTGCGATTTCTCCGCAGGCATTACCTCATGCTGCAGTGTGTTCAAAATGATATAGCCGATGTCTTCGCTCTCACCATGCGCTTGACCCGGAACCTCGATGACGGTTCCAGCCGTTTTACCACCATCGGCGAATGGCACGGAGGAGATCACCTCCGTCTTTTCGCTGTCGCCACGGTTAACAGCGGCGACCACCGCAGCGAATTCATGAGCATTTTCGACTACCAACTCATGGCAGGAATAGAGTATGATTTCTAATATGCCGAATACTGACGAAAACATCGGCCGGTCCTTTCTCATTGATACCGGCTACACCTTACTCCTCAACACGCTGATTGCCTGGATCCTTTTCTTCATCTTGCAAGATAATTCCTTTTCGGATTATTTTGTCATTTCACAAGCCATCGGACTCTCCATCTGTACTCTCTGTCATCTGGCCATTTTTCTTTTCCGGCCTCAACGTCCTTCTTCCCGAATTGTGTTGATCGGCAGTGCCATTGTTTTGGGTGGACTGCTGGGCGGCGGACTGGGCGGCTGGATCACCGGTGAGCAGGTGGTGGCTGTTTTTCATCGGCCCTCGACCACTCTGCGGACCATCGTCTTGAGCGTGCTTTTCGGCGGGACCATTGCCTTTTTCTTTTTCTCCCGCAAGGTAACCGCTCAGTTCAGGGAGCAGGCCAACCAGGAACGCATTCAGCGTCTGACCAGCGAAAAACAGACTGTGCAGACACAACTCAAGCTGCTCCAGGCCCAGATCGAGCCCCATTTCCTCTTCAATACCCTTTCGACCATCACCAGCTTGCTGGATACAGACGTTGCTGCAGGAAAAGCCATGCTGACCGATCTGACCCGCTATTTGCGGGCCTCGCTCACCACCACCCGTGCTGCCCAGACTACCCTGGGCGGTGAATTGGAACTCGTCGCCGCTTACTTACATATCTTGAAAGGCCGCATGGGTCGGCGCCTCCAGGTCACGATCGAGATATCCGAAGCCTTGAAATCCTTTCCCTTAGCTCCCATGCTCATCCAACCCCTGGTGGAAAACGCCGTCATCCACGGGATCGATCCACAGATCGAAGGCGGCGCCGTTGGAATCCGTGTGCAGCGCAACGGCGGTTTGCTTGAGATCATAGTAGCCGACACGGGAGACGGCTTTGCCATGGAAGGACAGGCGGACGGTGTGGGGATCACCAACGTTCGGGAACGGCTCGCCGCCCTTTACGGCGACCGGGGCCGTCTCCGGTTCACTGAAAACCTGCCCAAAGGGATACGGGCCATCATCGAGGTGCCTTATGCCGACAACCAATCGAGCCATCATCGCGGATGACGAAGCACCTCTTCGCCGGGTCCTCATCACCGAACTCGGACGCGTTTGGCCTGATCTCGATATATGCGGGGAAGCGGAAAACGGTGTCGAGGCCTTAGAGCTGATCAAGTCATTACGGCCCGACATCGCCTTTCTCGATATCCGTATGCCGGGCATGAGCGGCATGGAAGTGGCCCGTCAGGTCTGCAGCTTTTGCCGGATCGTCTTTATCACCGCCTACAACCAATTCGCTGTGGAAGCCTTTGAAAACGAGGCCGTTGACTACCTCTTGAAGCCTGTGGAATCCAAGCGGCTGGCCAGGACGGTACAGCGCCTCAAAGATCGGCTGGTCAGTCCCGTCGCGTTGTCGGAAGAGATCAGCAGCGCCCTGCTTAACCTGGAATCCCGCCTCGGTCGTCCCGCTCCGGCCTACCTGAGATGGATCAAGACCCTCGACCGCGACATCATCCGCATGGTGCCGGTGGATGAAATCTGTTGTTTCGAAGCTCAGGACAAGTATACGGTGGTGCGTACCCGTCACGAGGAATTTCTTATCCGCAAAGCCATCCGGGAACTGGCGGAAGAACTCGACCCGGCTGCGTTCTGGCAGATCCACCGCGGCACCATCGTCAATGCCGCCTGCATCGACAAGATCAGCACTCAAATCACCGGCCGGTGTGTGCTGACCTTGAAGGGCATTGACGGTACCTTTATGGTAAGCCGACGATTCCGGTACCGGTTCCGGGCGATGTAGGTTGACAAAAACTTCGAACCTGACGCCGCCTGAGCTGACGGGAAATTCGGGCTGGACGATCATGACGGTTTCAACTCCGCGAAAATCGGCGCCAAATTCGAAAAATTTGGGCGCCCTCCGCAAGGTTTGATGGTAATGGAGCGAATTAGCGGAAAAAATGTTGCTCGACACGGACAGAGCGGGTACTATTCGTGCCCGATGTAGTGGACAGAACATGTGGGAGTCGGTTTTCAAACCTCCCGTATAAAGCGTTTCCTTAATACCCAGCTACAGGAGCATCTATGAAAACTCGCCAATCGTTGAAACATTTGTTGAGCCGCGCGCTCGGCTTGGGCGCGGCCCTTGCCATGGCCGCCACCGTAACTAGTGTAAGCGCCGCCGGTCTGCCGGCGAAATATAAGAGCAAGGGTGTACTCACCGTTGCCTCGGACGCCAGTTACGCACCAATGGAATTCATCGGCAAGAACGGCAAGAGCGTCGTCGGCGCCCAAGTCGATCTCGGTCACGCCATCGGCAAGTTGTTGGGTGTCAAGCTTGAATTCGTCAACGCCAGTTTCGACAGCATCATCCCTGGCTTGCAATCGCACAAATATGACATGGGCATGTCATCGTTCAGCGATACGAAGAAACGCGAGGAGGTCGTCGACTTCGTCACCTATCTTGTCGCCGGAACCTCTTTCTATGTGAAGGCGAATGGTGGCCCGAAGATCGAGGGGCTCGACGATCTGTGCGGCAAGACGGTGTCCGTCGAAAAGGGAACGATCCAGGTCGATGACGCCAATGCCCAGAGCAAGAAATGCACAGCCGCCGGCAAGAGCCCGGTGTCCGTCTCCGTCTTCCCTGATCAGAACGGCGCCAATCTCGCCATCGCCAGTGGCCGCGCCCAGGTGGGAATGGCCGATTCGCCGGTGGCTTCATGGATTGTCAAGAATTCCCATGGGCAATTCAAGCTCTCGGGCAAGGCGTACAACAATGTGCCCTATGGCATCGTCGTGCCGAAAAATTCGGGCCTGGCCGAACCGCTGCAGGCCGCCGTCGAGCAGTTGATGAAGAACGGTGAATATGCGAAGATTCTTGACAAGTGGGGCATCGGCCAGGGAGCACTGAAGACCTCGAAGATTAATGCCGCACAATAAGCCGCGAAGGGAATGGAGGGAAACGGGCATTATTTTTCCCTTTTTCCCAATCCCGTACGACAGGCATGTCCGGCCGCACGTGACGTGTTCAGGATTGAAAGGATAATACAATGAGCGCAAAGAGCGCTCGATGGGAGAAGATGATTGACACAGGAAGCGTCTGAGCCGATCAAGTCCATACCGGTACGCCATACCGGCCGGTGGATCGCCGGCACCTTGGTGCTGCTGCTGTCTCTGGCTGTGTTGTATTCGATTACCACCAATCCGCGCTTCGAGTGGAGCATTGTCGGGCAGTATTTTTTCTCGATGCGTGTGGTGCACGGCCTGGTGCTCACCCTTGAACTCACCGTCATCTCGATGGCCATCGGCATCGTTCTGGGCGTCGTGTTGGCGGTGATGCGGCTGTCGCCGAATCCTCTGGTGGCAGGCGCGGCCTGGTTCTACATCTGGTTCTTCCGCGGCACCCCTGTGCTGGTGCAAATCATCTTCTGGTTCAATATCACAGCGCTCTATCCCGTCATAGGCTGGGGAAGCTGGACCCTGAACGCCAACGCGTTGATTACTCCGTTCGTTGCCGCCATCCTGGCGCTGGGACTCAACGAGGCCGCCTACATGACCGAGATCGTCCGCGCCGGCATCCTCTCGGTCGACGAAGGCATGACCGAGGCGGCCTCTGCCCTCGGTATGTCGCGGCTATTAACGATGCGCCGCATCATCCTGCCGCAGGCGATGCGGGTGATTATCCCGCCCACCGGCAACGAGACAATCTCGATGCTCAAGACCACCTCGCTGGTAAGCGTGATCGCGGTCACCGAGCTGCTCTACTCTGTGCAGCTCATCTATTCGGTCAACTATCGCACGATCCCGCTGCTCATCGTGGCGAGCATCTGGTACTTGATGGTAACGACGCTGTTGTCGATCGGACAGTACTACATCGAGCGCCATTTCGGCCGCGGCGCCAGCCGTAGCCTGCCGGCCACCCCGTTGCAAAAAGTCCGACGTTTCCTTGTCCGTTTCTCCCCCGGAGGAGTGCCCAGCCATGAATGATCGCCCTGCCACCCAAGAACCGACACCATCGACGCCAATGGTCAAGGCCGAGGCAGTGCACAAGCGCTTCGGCCACCTCAAAGTGTTGAAGGGAGTCTCCCTCGAAGTGCAGCGCGGCGAGGTGGTGTGCCTGCTGGGGGTATCAGGCTCGGGCAAATCGACCTTTCTGCGCTGCATCAATCATCTCGAGAAAATCGATGCCGGCAGGCTGTGGGTAGATGGCCACATGGTCGGTTACAAGCAGATAGGTGAGCGCATATACGAACTGCGCGACCATGAAGTCTGCGCCCGCCGTGCCGAGATCGGCATGGTCTTCCAGCGCTTCAATCTCTTCGGCCACATGACAGCACTGGGAAATGTCATCGAGGCGCCAATCCATGTTCGCAAGATATCCCGGGAGCAGGCACTTGACAACGCACACGACCTGCTGCGCCGCGTAGGCTTGGCAGACCGCATGCATTATTATCCCAGCCAGCTCTCCGGTGGCCAGCAGCAGCGGGTGGCAATCGCCCGGGCGCTGGCAATGCAGCCAAAGCTGATGCTCTTCGACGAGCCCACCTCGGCACTCGACCCTGAACTCGTCGGCGAGGTTCTCGAGGTGATGAAATCGCTGGCCCAGGAAGGCATGACAATGGTCGTCGTCACCCACGAGATGGGTTTCGCCCGTGAGGCGGCCGACCGGGTAGTGATGATGGACGACGGGAAAATCCTCGAGGAAGGTGCCCCCGCTGACTTCTTCAACCATCCGCGCGAGGAACGCACACGGCAGTTCCTGTCAAAAATCCTGTAGGTAATGGTGACAGGTGAAATCCGGGTTAGACCGAGTCGAACAATACTAGGTTCTCCCGGTAATGCATTTATGATCTGGCTGAGAACATGGCTCTGGCGGCCTTCGTCACCATCACCATCCGTAATTGAGAAAGCATCATCCCGCCGAGCATCAGGGTTCCTCCCAAGGCAATGGGAAAAGTCAATGGTTCGTCAAGGATAAGAATTCCGCCGATGGCCGCAAACAGCGATTCCAGACTCAAGATAATGGCCGCATGAGCAGGATGGGTGTTTTTCTGACCGTAAACCTGTAAGGTATAGGCGACACCTACAGACATAATGCCTCCATATAAAATCGGAATGCCGGCCAGCCGGATATCATGAAAGGTGGTTGTTTCGTGGAATAATGAAATCACCAGGCTCAGAAATGAAGCTACCCCGAATTGGATAATCGAAAGTTTGATGACATTGGTCTTTGGAGCATATTTACCGATCATTAAGACATGACCCGCAAAGAAAAAGGCACTGATCAACACCAGCGCATCCCCAAAGGCAAAGGTCAGGCTTTGATTGGCAGACAGGAAATACAATCCGGTTAAAGCAATAATGGCTCCCAACCAGGTTTGTGCATTGACTTTGTGATGCCAGAACAACCCAAAGACCGGCACCAGAATGACATACAGGCCTGTGGTAAATCCGGCGTTACCGGCGGTGGTGTAAACGATTCCGACTTGTTGAAAGGATGAACCGGCAAAGAGGATCAAACCACAGAAAATACCGCTTTCCCAAACGCAATTTTTTTCGATTTTGCTGGTTTTGCTGCTGTGGGTTTTCCGGTTTAAAAACAGCACAGGCATCAAGGAGAGACTTCCCAAGGCGAAACGGAGAGCGTTATATGCAAACGGTCCGATGTCTGTCATTCCGGCCCGCTGGGCAACAAAGGCCAATCCCCAAATGACGGCGGTAAGAAGAAGAACAAAACGGGCTTTGTACTGTTTGCTGTCCACTTAGCTTTATTCCTCGTTATCCTTTAACAGCGCCTTATTCAGAAAATCAGGTCGTTACCCTTTGCCTAGATGTCCAGTGCTCGTTCTATAGCACGACAATTCCCAACTCAGCGAACCCCCTCAGCTAACTTTGTAGAAATCGAAACTTCACTTTGCCCGCTTCGATCACATCATTGTTTTTCAGCGCCGTTCCTTTTTCGATATTTGCCCCGTTAAGACGTAACTTCCCCGTTTTATCTCCTGGTATCAAGGCGTAACCTTGAGGGTCGCGAGTAATATAGGCCAGATTTTTGGGAGCCAACAGCCCTTTGAGCCTGACATGACTCCTCTCTCCCTTGCCGATCTCGGTAAGCCGTTCGGTCAGCTGATATTCTCTCTGACTCGTCTCTCCTTCCAACACCTTAAGGCGGGCTGGTGCCTCAGGGAAATAGGGTCCGGACTTTTGTTCCAGTTCGCGTTGTTTCTCGGTATCGAGCATCATGGTCTTTTCCATCTCGAGTTCGCTGAGTCTCCTGCCTGCGCCGGCATTCGCTCCGCCATCCAGCAGAAACGTCAGGGAGTGTTTACCAATGCTGGCGGTATCCCCATCTTGCAGTTCACACCTGGTGATTTTTTCCTCATTGATATAGGTACCGTTGGTACTGTTCAGATCTTCAATGAAATAATTACCCTGAGAACACTCGATTCTGGCGTGAAAGTTGGAAACAGCTAGGTTATCGATCTGGAGGTCATTTTTCATATTCCGGCCTATGGTAATCTCGGTTTTATCACTTTGAAATACCTTCAGGACGCTTTTGTTGAATTTAAGCAATATTTGCAACATGGTATCTCCTGATTTTGTTAATGCCTGATTTCAGCATAGATTTCCACTTATTGTCGTAACAGTCGATCACGACTGCGGTAATATTGTCGTGCCCCCCGGCAGCATTGGCCTTAGCAATCAGGCGCCTGGCGATCTCAACAAGAGTCCCCTTGCCCGCAAGAATGTTCCGCAGCTCATTATGTTCAACAAAATCACTAAGTCCGTCGCTACAGAGCAGGAAACGATCTTTGGGTTCCGCATCGGCCGGAACAATATCGGGCTCAATTTCTCGTTGAGTCCCGAGGGATTTGACCAAAACATGACGCATACCGGCATGTTCAGCCTCCTCCGGAGAAAGCACTCCGGCACGCACTTGCATATCGACCCAGGTATGATCTCTCGTTAACTGAATCAGTTCATGCCCCCGCAACCGGTATGCACGGCTGTCACCCACATGACCGAAATAAAACCGGCAACGATCCCAACACATTAAGGTCAATGTTGTTCCCATCCCCTTTCGCTCCGTGTGCACCTGAGCATTTTCATAAATTGTATTGTTGGCCGACTCTATAGCTGAGCGCAGCTTTTCGGTATTGCAAGATCCGTCATTACCTCCCTTGCCGCCGGACAGCATCTTGAACACTGTCTCAACCGCCAGGGAACTGGCGACCTCTCCGTCCGCATGTCCACCCATGCCGTCAGCCACCACAAAAAGGCCTAGTTCGCTATCAATTCGAAAGGTATCTTCGTTGTGATCACGAACCTGGCCACAATCACTAAATCCAGCGGCTACAAAATACATCATCTTCTCACCTTCTCACAACAGGCACGA
Organism: Desulfocapsaceae bacterium; assembly: GCA_046705065.1. GTDB lineage: Bacteria > Desulfobacterota > Desulfobulbia > Desulfobulbales > Desulfocapsaceae > CAWGGS01. The sequence goes on along the minus strand of JBJKQT010000058.1, from coordinate 34,406 downwards.
GCCACTTCTGCGACAATGGCGGCATTTTTAGGGCGGCGCGAAACAGCCTTGACGAGCAGCATGTCCACTAGATCGTGGCCGCATATGGGCAAGCCTTTCCGTTTTTCACTAAGAGGTGTGTATCTGACGTTGGAAATGTTGTACATCAACGAGGCCATGCTGTCGCCGAAGAAGGCCTTCTCTCCGCACAAAAGTTCATAACAGACCGCACCGAGAGAAAACAGATCTGAGCGTCCGTCGATTTTTTTGGCTGCCACCTGCTCGGGAGACATGTAGCTCGGCGTGCCTAAAATCATACCGGTCTGAGTCTGTGACTCGGAAACCACCCGGGCGATACCGAAATCGGTAACTTTCACCGAACCGTCTCGCTGCCGCATAATGTTTGCCGGCTTAATATCCCGGTGTACGACATTATTGCTGTGCGCATACGCCAAGGCCTCTGCGATATCTGCTACAATCTCAAACACATCGGTTACCGGCAACAGCGCATTCGGCCTGCAATACACCGTGAGATCTTCTCCATCAATATACTCCATTGCCAGATAAGCAAGATCGTGCTCTTCACCGGCATCGAAAATGGTGACGATTCCGGGATGATTGAGCCGGCCGGCGGCCTCGGCTTCACGGAAAAAACGTTCTTTAATCATGGGCAACTGAGGATCATCGACCCCGGAGAAAGCCAGCGTCTTGATGGCCACCTCACGATTAATCTTTGGGTCCCGACCCAGGTAAACGGTCCCCATGGCACCTTGCCCCAATTCCCTGACGACTTCATAGCGCCCCAGCGTTGGATGAACAATTCCCTTCTCAAGCACCACCGTGGCATCCTTACTCTGCAGTCCAAGCGAGACGGTACCTCCATATTGACTCAGGCGCGACAGGCGGGTGGAAACATCTTTGTAGCGGCCACTTTGAGCCAGGTGGTCGTAAGCCCGGAGAGCTTGACCGAATTGCCGTTTGCGTTCAAAATCAAGGCCCAAATGGTAAATATGGTCACGTGCCGTTGCGTCACCAGGCGGGCATGCCTGATATCTTTCGAGAGCCTTGTCCAGCAATCCTTTTTCCTGCAGCATCTTCCCCAAGCTGCAATTAAGTTCGCTAAATGTCTCCCGGCGCTCACGGATATGCCCTGCAAAATGCAACATCAACAAGCCAAGCCCCGTCAACAACAATGGAGGGGTCAGTTGCAGCCACCAGCCCATAGTTATCAAGAGGATTGTCGTGACCGCGAGCCATATCAGTACAGAAAAACCCATGAGAATCAAACCCGTCCGTGTTGGCAAGCGAGGCACAACCAGCCAAAGGACAAAGGCAAAATAAAACAATACCAGCACTTCGACAAAAGGAAACCAGCCCGGCCGGGAGAGCTCAAACGATCCAAGCATCTGACTAATCAGCAAGGCCTCAGAGTATTCCGGGGCCTGAGGCTGAGCGAAAAGACCGACAACCGCCACCTTCCCACCCAGAAGGGATGGATCATCTCTCCCGTTGAGAATATCCGATGCGGATACCTTTGCCACATTTGCCAACAACGAAGCCGGCAGCGGCAATAACCGCAGGCGGCTATCGAGTGTGTAACGGTGCTTATCGGCTGACAACAGCACTGTTCCCGGCTCATGGGACTCCAGGCTGATTGCCTTGAATGAAGCCTTGTTACTGACGATCATGACGGCAAGGGCCGCCGAAGGGAAATAACGTTGACCAATTGGCACCAGCAGCGATCCTGCCGGGATTCCTTCACCGCCTGCGGCAACAAAACCGATCGCTGCTGCCTGTTGCCGCAGCTCTTCGCATGGAAGCTGAACCCCGGTGATACGGGCACCAGCCATAAGCGAAGGGAGCGGATTAGAGAAATGTTTAAGATGCTGCTTCCAAGTCCAGCCCGGCACTTTCAATTTGAGAGATTCTTTCTGTAATTGTGCCGAAGTACCATCCACCTCACCAAAGGTGCGTACCGGGGCCACCAATACCACATTGCCGGCATCGCGCAACGCCTTGCCCAGCCTGGTATCTGGATCGAGGTCCTCCTCGAAGGCAGATAAATCCTTGTTGATTCGTCGCCACAATCTATCGGGTATGACATCCGGAGATCGTGCCCAGTCTTCACGCATTCTATTTAATCTCCGGGCCAGTTGGTTGGGAGCAGGTGAAGAGAGCGGCAAATAGAGCAGAATAGCCCGTACTTTCTGCTTAGAAAGTCGCATTACCAGTTCGGCAAGAGTACCATGTGAAAGCTCACCTTCAGTCAGCTGAACATTCACGACGGGAGATTCCTTTGCAACCGAAATGAGACCTGAACGCATACTCAGCAGGTATTTTTCAACGGCTACAAGCGGAGACACTTGACATAGGATCACCGCTCCGAACAGCAGGGCAAACAGCAGAATCAAATTAGGAACGGAGAAGAACCGGTATTTCATCACTTGCTTATCATCTCAATTAATGGGCTCAAATCCGTACTTGGGTATTTCTGCACAACGCCCCGGCAAGGCACATTCCGACCCTCATGAAAATGAAAGCCAGGGAACATTATCTGGTTACAATCGTATACAATCTTCCCGAACCTTAAAACGGGCTCGTTTTCGCAGGTTTTCCTAAATCAAACGGAGACCTCCGGTTTCCGCTTGCACCAACCTCTCACAAAACCTTGTTGTTTGGCAAGTGTTTTTTGAATAACAGGGATGACATTTTCGCCAATCAAGGCAGTGGGATCCGTTGCGAGGCATGAACCAACGGCGGAAGGCAAGGATCGAACGCTGAATCTCTCTCCAGATGAGCATAGCCTGACAGCAGGAGGTTTAAGCGACCAATTCCAATCCGAAAGGATCTCGGCTCCAAATTGGGGAGGGGATGAGGCGTCAAACAATTTCGACAAAAACCTCACCAGATACGATTAAATATGCTGCTTTTTCTGGGAATCAAGCGAGGTGTAAATAGAACAGACCGGCCCATTTTCGGTCGAGTCTGCAAACGGGACACAACGGGAGAAGGGAAACAGCTAGAACGGCATCCCCATCGCCTGCCGGAAATATCAAGGCAAGATAGTATCCCCGTACCTCCCGGAATTCGTCGGGAGAGAAAAGGCCCAGGCTGCAAAAAAATGTTTCAATCGACTATTTGCAGCCTGGAAAGTTGCGTCGTTACAGTTTTACAACATTTACTGCTGATGGTCCCTTTTTCCCTTTTTCGATATCGAAACTGACCTTTTGGCCTTCTTCAAGAGTTTTAAAGCCGTTGGATTGAATTGCGGAATGGTGAACGAAAACATCCGGTCCCCCCTCCTGCTCAATAAAACCGAAGCCCTTTGATGCGTTGAACCATTTAACTTTTCCAATAGCCATTGTACTTACTCCTCTATACATTGTTATCTCGTGAATCGTTTTTTACTTCCGGGCTTCTTTTAGATGTCCGGATCCTGCCTCAAACTTGATTTAAATCTTTTGGGGACGCCTAGACACCAAAATCGAACGGAACGGCCCGATCCAACCGTGATTTGCCGTTTCCGCTTTTGTTCTTCTTCTTTTTTATGATTGGCGGTTCGGTTACCAGATTTTTCCCTTGCCTATGGACTTCGGGCATTTCTTCGGGAAACGACATATCCTGTATTTTATACCCAAGATTCTTTTCTATCATTTTAATGATAAGCTTATCTTCGGCGGTTACAAAAGAAAAAGCAGTCCCTGTACATTGAGCTCTACCGGTACGGCCTGTACGATGAGTATAGGTCTGAACGGTATCCGGAATATCATAGTTAATGACATGAGAAATCTCTGAAACGTCTATTCCTCTAGCGGCTATATCGGTTGCCACCATGATCTTGTATGCTCCGCTCTTAAAGCCGGACAGCGCACTTTGACGCTTTGCTTGTGACATATTGCCCTGGAGCGAGACGGCATTCAGTTTTGAGCCCTGCAGTTGCAAGGCCAGCTTCTTGGCCCGATGTTTTGTCCGGGTGAAGACCAGGGCCGTTTTTATCTCTTTCTGCTTGAGAATACTCTTTAACAGATCGGTCTTTTGGACCTGTTCAACGTGATAGACTCCATGGATGACACTGCTTGCCGGCCGCAGTTCGTCGACTTGCACAGTCACCGGATCGGTTAAGATATTTTCCACAAGACCGCGTACCTCAGGGGGCATGGTGGCGGAAAAGACCAAAGTCTGCTGCCGATTGTTCAAAAACCGCAATATCTTTCTGATATCCGGCAGAAAGCCCTTGTCGAACATATGGTCTGCCTCATCAAGGACCAGCGTCTCGATGGATGAGAGATCAATGCATTTGTCGTTGAGATGGTCCAGCAGCCGACCAGGGCAGGCCACGACGATGTCGACTCCTCGTTTTAAAGCAACCGCTTGGGCGTTTTTACTCACCCCTCCATAAACAGATAAGCAACGAAGCGGGGTGTCGACGGCTATCTTCTTGATATAATCGTCAATCTGCTCGGCTAATTCCCGCGTGGGCGAAATTATCAGCGCTCGAATTTTTGCAGCCGGCCCGGCCAGGAGATTTTGAATGATGGGCAGGGCAAATGCGGCTGTCTTGCCTGTTCCGGTCTGGGCTAAACCCAGGACGTCCTTCTTTTTCAAGATATGGGGAATGGCATTGATCTGGATGGGGGTTGGTTTAATATAGCCGCATTTGCCTACGGCCGAAAGAATGACTGGGTGAAAATCAAAGGTGTCGAAACTCATTAAATTCCTATTTATTGTTAACTGGTTTGTTTCCTTTCCGGGCGAGAACGCAGAGGGATGGTCGACTGGAAAAGTTGTGTAGGATGATTGTGATCTGATGATCCCAAAAGGTATGATCGATGTTTTACAAGACAGAAAACGAGAATATTGTTCTGGGTGTCGAGGAACTCCCCCGGAAACGGTATTACCTTCTTTTACGGCCCTTTTTAAGTGGTTTTGCTTCGTTACAGACGAGTTGTCGATGCCTGAATTCAAATCCGTTCAACGTTTCCATTGCCTTGTGTCCCTCGGAACGACTCGACATTTCTACAAAAGCAAAGCCTTTGGGACGTCCTGTGAATGCGTCGACTATCAGCTTTGAGGTAATCACTTCGCCATAGGTACTGAAAAGTGCGTTAATGTCGGATTCGGTGATATCCAGAGGAAGGTTTCCGATATACAGTTTCATGCCGTTTATTCTCCTATACGAGATCAGCATAAAATTTAATCGGCAGCAAGAAGTGCGAATGTGACGAGAAGAAAGAATGCTTAATCTTTTGAAATTTGATCGATACTATATACATCTTTTTCGGCTTGTAAACAAGAAAATCTATCAACCGACTCTATCCTTGAGTTGGCCCACCTGAGCTGCACACTGACCTTCTTTTTTTCTTACCTAATGATACGTTGACTTTCCCCTCGCCGCGATTTATTCGTTTCCAATCCGAACCCTTTGCCGAATTATTTACCTGACTTGTATTCCATGATTGAGTTTTACAAAAACCACAAAGCCACTCTTGCTGTTTTATCGGGAGCTTTTTTTATCAGTTTTTCGGGTGTATGGGTAAAATTCGCCCATGTTCCACCGACTGTATCTGCCTTTTACCGGGTTTTTTTCGGATTTCTTATCTTGCTTGCCGCCTCCCTCTGGAAACATGATTTCAAAAGGCTCACGCTTTTTCAAGCACTTCTCATCGCCATTTGCGGTCTGCTCTTTGCCATGGATCTCTTTTGCTGGCATGCTTCCATATTGTACATCGGTCCGGGCCTGGCAACCATCATCGGCAATTTCCAGGTTTTTGTTTTGAGTCTGGTCGGCACGCTGTTTTTTAAAGAGCAACTGAGAATGAGATTTCTTTTTTCGATTCCGCTCGCATTTCTCGGACTGTTTTTGATTATCGGCATTCATTGGAGCACACTGGGGGCAGGCTATAGAACCGGTCTTTATCTCGGGCTGGCGACCGCCCTTTGCTATTCCGGTTTTCTGTTGACGCTAAGAAAACTTCAGGCCGGCAATGGAGGTTTCTCGATATTTTATTTTCTAATGCTTGTATCCATGGTCTCCTCATTTTTTCTGGCAGTTGATATCCTTAGAGAGGGTATCACCTTTCATATCCCGGACAAACAAAGTTGGGTCAGCCTCCTCGCTCTGGGGCTTTTCAGTCAGACCATCGGCTGGGTTTTGATTGCAAATGCCCTGCCGAAAATTCAAGCATCCTATACGGGTCTGATTCTTTTGCTGCAACCGGCTCTTGCTTTTGTCTGGGATGTGTTAATTTTCGCACGCAAAACAAACACGATCAACTGGATCGGAACAATTATCGTTTTAGCAGCAATCTATATGGGGATGTCTCATTCGACAAAGAAAGGATAGTCTTTTCTGTTGAGGTGGATTACTTTTTATTAATTCGAAAATATTATCGACTCATCTTTAAACTCATTGCTCCGGAGACAAGACATGAAAGTTATCAATTACAAAGAAGCAGCTGCCAGGACATTTGACGGAGAAAGCGCAAAAGGCGTCACAGGCCGAATTGCCATCGGCAAGGATGACGGGGCGCAAAATTTCTGCATGCGTGTCTTTACGCTGGCTTCGGATGGCTTTACCCCGAGGCACTCTCACGAATGGGAGCATGAGGTATTTGTCCACGCCGGTCAAGGTAAAATATTCAAGGACGGGGATTGGCTCGACATAGCCAGCGGAAACGTGCTTTTTATCCCCGGTGGCGAGGAGCACCAATTAAAGAATACAGGTTCAGGCGATCTTGTCTTTGTCTGCCTTATCCCTTCCGGGGTACCTGAGCTTTAGACGGTAACCCTTTCTTGCCATTTCATTACAGCCAGTTTTGATCGCCTATCCGCATCTTCCAGTTACCGCCGTTTTACCGCAAGTAACGGCGGCACTCTGCAGAGGCTCCGCGATCCTCAGCGCCCCAACCGGCTCCGGCAAGACGACCCTGGTCCCATTGACTCTTCTTGATGAACCATGGCTTAAGGGCCGGAAGATCATCATGCTGGAGCCGCGGCGCCTCGCGGCAAGGACGGCAGCGGCACGAATGAGCGAGATTCTGGGAGAACCACTTGGCCAAACCGTCGGCTATCGCATCCGTTTCGACAATAAAATCTCGTCTAGGACCAAGATCGAAGTTGTCACCGAGGGGATATTGACTCGAATGGTGCAAAACGATCCGGAACTATCCGGCGTGGGTCTCGTCATTTTCGACGAGTTCCATGAGCGAAGTCTCCATGCAGATCTCGGCCTGTCACTCTGCCTTGACCTCCAACAACTCCGAGACGACCTGCGCCTTCTTGTAATGTCGGCGACTCTGGAGACACTCCCTCTTGCAAAACTCATGGGCGAGGCTCCTGTTATTACCGGCAAAGGAAGAGCCTTTCCAGTTAACGTCTACTTCCTGCCGCCTTCATATCCCGATCATATGATTGCCCGTAATATGGTTCGGGGAATCGAATATGCGTGGCGCGAAGCATCCGGGGATATTCTTGCTTTTCTGCCAGGCACAGGGGAAATCCGAGCTACCGTGGAGATGCTTTCCGATTCCATCCCGACCGCCGACATCCTGCCCCTCTATGGGGAACTCAGCCATACTGAGCAGGATCACGCCTTGCGCCCTGGAAAACACCGCAACAGACGCATCATTGTCGCTACTCCGATAGCCGAGACCAGTATCACCATCGAGGGAATAGGCTGTGTGGTGGATAGCGGGTTTGCCCGCAGACCGCGCTTCAACCCGGCTACAGGCTTGAACAAATTGGAAACGGTGCGTATCTCCAAGGCATCCGCAGAACAGCGACGGGGACGTGCGGGACGGTTAGGTCCCGGATGCTGTTTCCGTCTCTGGAGTAAGGAAATCGACCAAGGGCTTCTCCCCTCCACTCCGCCGGAAATTACAACATCCGACATCACCCCAGTTGTCTTGGAGCTTGCCCTTTGGGGAGTTACTCGGCCGGAGCAGATGAAGTGGCTGGACATGCCGCGCCCGGGACCGTGGGGCAACGCCAGGCACCTTCTTGCTGATCTAGGCGCTGTCGATGCCGGCGGCCATATCACAGCCACAGGCCGTCGGCTTGCCTCTCTTCCAACGCACCCGCGCCTCGGCTCGATGCTCCTGGCTGCAGAGCAGACAAACCTCGGCACTACCGCCTGCCTGCTTGCCGCGCTTCTCTCTGAACGCGATGTGATAAAAGGCAGGACTCGCGGTTGCGACCTTCGTGAGAGGCTGCAGGTTTTACTTGACTCAAAATCAACATACCAAGTCCCGGAATCCGTTGATTTCAACCTAAGCCAAAGAATTCTTGAGCAAGCTGCGCAATTGCGGAAGCTGATGAATATCAGGGCAAGTGAACCAGTTCAGCCGGAAGCCTGCGGTCTGCTGCTGACCTCTGCGTATCCCGACCGTCTGGCAGTTTTGCGACCGGGAACACGCACTTCATATCAACTCGTTACCGGCCGTGGCGCGGTCCTTCCGGATGACCATTTAGCAGGGACACCGATCCTAGCCATAGCGAGGCTCGACGAATCTTCCGGTAACGCCCGGATACTCTCTGCCGCTCCAATCGACGTCGACATGCTGCGCAGCTCACGTCCGCATATGTTCACAACTCACCCTAAAATCTGGTGGGACGACTCCGCCGGTCGGGTGCGCGCGGTAAGCGAATACCTTCTCGGCAGGGCAGTCCTCTCTCAAAACCCGTTAAAAGCTCCGAATCAGGAAGTGGTGCTTGATATCTTCCTTGCAAATATAAAGGAAAAAGGTCTATCTTTGCTACCCTGGACCGATGAAAGCAGACAGATTCAGGCCCGTGCCGGTTTTTTAAGGCTGCAGGAGGGAGAAATATGGCCTGACATCAGCGATCAGGTTTTGAAGACCGATCTTGGCTGGCTCGCACCGTATTGCACAGGAATGTCCGCCCTCTCCGACCTTAAACGACTTGATATGAAAAACATTCTTCAAGCCCTTTTTCCCTGGGATCTTTTGCGTCGGCTCGAAGAAGAGACGCCCACTCAAATCTCTGTCCCCAGCGGGTCCAAGAAAAGATTGATTTACTCGCCCGATAAGCCGCCGATCCTCGCCGTCAGGCTGCAGGAGATGTTCGGCCTCTATTCCACGCCGACAATCTGCCGTGGAAAGGTACATGTGACACTCCATCTCCTATCTCCTGCAAACCGGCCTATTCAGGTGACCTCGAACCTCGAATCGTTTTGGCAGACAACCTACTCTGAAGTGAGAAAGGATCTGGCCGGTCGATACCCGAAACATTATTGGCCCGAGGACCCGCACCTGGCAACCCCGACAACTCATACCAAAAAAGGGATGCAGCGGCATAACGCAACTCTTTCCGACAGGTCTTTCTCGAACAAAAGATGATTTTTCACCGACAATCAGGTAAAATTCTAAGAGGATGTTCGGCTTCGTCGCCTTACTGTATCCTTTTCTCCCGGGAGAGAACCGATTCTGAAGTATAAAACCGGCTTTTACTTCCATAATTATTTTGCGAATGGCTGCGGGTAGTTAAAAAGAGGAGCAATTTATGTTACGTCGATTTTCCATTTCATTGGAGGAAAACCTCCTGGAAACCTTTGACGAGTATATTAAGTCCCATCGATACAACAATCGTTCGGAGGCCATACGAGACTTGATACGAAAAGCCTTCATCAAAAAAGAATGGGAGGCTGACAAGATGGTTATGGGTGTAATATCCCTTGTCTATGACCATCACCAGCATCAGCTCCAAGAAAAGGTGACCGAGTTACAGCACGACTTTCATCACTTTATCGTCTCGACAACCCATGTCCATATGGATCATCATAATTGTCTTGAAGTTATTATCGTTCGAGGAAATGCTCTTGAAATCCAGGAACTCGCTGACAAGCTTATCGCTTTGCGCGGGGTGCGTGACGGAAACCTGGCAATGAGCAGCACGGGCAAAGCGCTCCATTGAGTCGGGTCCTCTGATTTGGGACTCGACTCTTCAGGTGGTGAGTACCCTACCGGACACCTACTTCTCCGTATGCTCCAAAAGTTCCTTACGCAATTCGTCACTGACGGGCTCTTTTCCCAACCAGATGGACAGCAGGGCATCATTGAAATCCTTTCCTGCAACGACACCTTTCACCTGTCCTCGAATGGTTACCTGAGTACCTTGGCCGGGAATGTAGTCCAATGAAATCTCATCGCCGCTCTTCACTGTGTCAAACATTGCATTGAAACTATTGATTCTCTCCTGAAGGGCGGCAAATTGATTGGGACTGAGGTTGGCATGAAACCCCTCGTTCCATCCTTCAACCAGTTTATCCTTTCCCACTTCACTGTAGATGAAGTGCATGACAACCTTTTTTTGTCCTTGATCCGCTATAACCTTTTCCGCATCCACGGCTGGATGCTCCATGTAAAGTTCGGCGACATATATTTTAAAAAAGAATTTATAACGGATACCGGCACCATTCAAACGCAAGGATACACCGTCAGGGGCATGTATCTGTTCAGGGACAGTCACATCGGCAATCTCCCCTGCAAAGGCAGGGGCCGAAACTAAAACAAGCAATAAAACAATACTCAAGATCCGCATTATCTTTCCTCCTGTATTTGTGTTTTGTGCTCCTGGAGTCATACCTACACAAATTTCTCTTACTCCACAAATACAGACTTACGTCAACTATCATTTTTTTTCGCTACATATATCGTCATGGAAAAACAGGACTTTTTTAGATCTGGCTAATAAGGCCGAATCAACAAGAGCAAGACACGCACAACACGCACAAAGAGGCGCTATGATTTCGTGCATATTGCAAAAAAAATTCGAACTTGACGCCGCCTGAACTGTTGAGAAATGCAGGTCTAAGATGCAAAATGGAGGAAAACTATTTGCGACGCAACTTACAGCGGAGAGCCTGATAGAACAATCGTCCGTAATCAAACCCGGCGATTATGCTGCAAAAAGAGGCAAGGACAAGAGCATACAAGGCTTTCCCGGGAAGCAAAAGAACAACAGCAAAAAGGGTAAACTGGCCGCAGGTTGTAAGCTTTCCGGAAATCCTGGCATCCATGTCTTTGAAGGCGGCCCATTCCCTCTGGGTGATTGCGTACACAACGGTAACCGCAACCATGATATCCCGCACAATAACTGGAAAAATCCACCAGAGCGAGAACTTATCGGCCACAACAAAAACGGACAGGGTGACGAGGATGAAAATTTTATCCGCAGCAGCATCCACAAGCCCTCCTTGCCAGCTTTGAACCTGCCATCTTCTGGCGACCCAACCGTCGAGAAAATCACTTATGGCGGCAAGAACAATGAGCACCAGCCAATAACGTTCCGGAAAGAACAGGAGTAAGAGCGCAAAAACGATACGAAGGGAAGAAAGAAAACTGGGTATGATGTATTTATATCGCATCGGTAATAGGTCTCATGGGCGTCCGCAAGTACGTTTGTTATCCCCAGTATTTCCTGTCGCCCCGACCGCATTTCCGGGCCGGGCCGTATTCATTTAGTCCTTTTCCTTCCAATCAGGACGGAGATAAAGCTCGGTCAATTGTTTACGGGAAACCGATGCGGGCGCCTCCGTCAAGGGGCATGTTGCCTTCTGAGTTTTTGGAAAAGCAATAACATCCCGGATGGAACTGCTTCCTGTGATAATCATGAGCAACCGGTCCAATCCGAAGGCAATACCGCCGTGAGGAGGTGCTCCGAGCTCCAGGGCCCGCAGAAGAAAACCGAATTTGTCTGCCGCTTCCTCCTCTTCTATGCCCAGTGACTTAAGGACACGCATCTGCACGTCCTTGCGATGAATACGTATTGACCCGCCGCCGATTTCGGTGCCGTTCAACACCAAATCATAGGCGCGGCTCAAGACTTCAGAAGGCTCCGTCTCGAGCTTGTCGAGATCTTCTTCTTTAGGAGAGGTAAACGGATGATGCAGGGCCTGATATCGTTTTTCTTTATCGTCATATTCAACCAGCGGGAAATCGGTAACCCAGACAAAATTCAGCTCATCCTTTTTCAGCAAACCAAGCCGACGGGCCAGTTCAATTCTGAGTTCTCCCAAAACCTGAAGGACAACGGCGGGCCTATCTGCCCCGAAAAAGAGGAGATCCCCAACGGAGGCCTCCAAGGCCTTGGCAATGGCACCACGCTCTTCCTCGCTGAAAAATTTCGCTATGGGCGACTGCCATTCACCGCCATCCTTGATTTTCACCCAAGCCAAACCTTTCGCTCCGAATTGCAAAGCAAAGTCGGTCAGATCATCGAGATCCTTGCGGGAGAAGGTCGCACAGTTCTTGGCATTTATTGCCCGGACTATCCCTCCGGCATCGGCGATATCGCGAAAAACTTTAAACCCGCAACCGGCGGCAATTCCAGTCAGGTCAACGATTTCGAAGCCAAAGCGCATATCCGGCCTGTCCGTTCCGTACCTCGCCATTGCCTGATCGTAGGAGATCCGTTTGAAAGGAGGAGCCACATCACGCCCCAAAGTTACCTGAAAAAGGGAAGCTATCATTCCTTCTGTCACTTTAATGATTTGTTCTTCGTCGACGAAGGAGAGCTCCATATCAATCTGTGTGAATTCGGGTTGCCGATCGGCTCGCAGATCTTCATCACGGAAACATTTTACAATCTGGTAATACCTGTCCATGCCGGAGATCATCAGCAGCTGCTTGAAAAGCTGGGGAGACTGAGGCAGGGCATAGAATTTCCCGGCGTTAACCCGGCTGGGCACAAGATAGTCCCGCGCCCCCTCGGGAGTCGACCGGGTGAGCATCGGAGTCTCTATTTCCAAGAATCCGTTATCATTGAGATAGGTTCTGACAGCCTGAACCGCCTTGTGACGGACAATCAGATTGGAAGCCATTTCCGGTCGTCTAAGATCCAAATAGCGATACTGCAGACGCAACGTATCGGAAACCTCTGTCTCCTCATCCAACGGAAAGGGGGGCGTTTCGCTGGTATTCAAAATCCGCAGCTCATCGACGAGAATTTCAATCTCCCCGGTGGCAAGTTTCGGATTAGCCATATCGCCCGGACGCAATTCAACCTTTCCTTTGACGGCAAGGACCCACTCGCTGCGCAGCTGATGGGCCTTTGCATGAGTCTCTTTATCGACTTCAGGGTTGAAGACAACTTGAGTAATCCCCTCGCGATCACGCAGATCTATAAATATAACACCGCCGTGGTCACGCCTGCGCAGAACCCAACCCATCAGTACAACTTCTTCACCGACATTCTTTTTACCAAGATCATTGCACGAATGAGTCCGGCATAAGCTTCCCATTGATTCCATGTTATCCATCAACCTGATTAAATTTGCATCGTCAGATGCCCACTATGCGGATCGTATCCGCACCTGCTGAGTTTTGTGTCACTTCAAAGAATTCAACAAAAAATCTATCGGACTGTTTCCATAAGGATTTTCAAGCCCTCTTCATTAAGAGGAATTTGCTGCTGCTCTTGATTGGCCATGTTTCTTAACACGCTAAATCCTTTGGCCAGCTCATCATCTCCAACAATCAGGACATGTCTGGCGCCAATCTTATCAGCCTGCTTCATCTGGCTTTTCAGGCCTCGCCCTTCCAAATCCATGACTGCTTTGACTCCGCCCTTTCTCAAGGTGTGAATCATCGAAAAGACCACCCGGGAGGCGGCCTCTCCCAGCCCGGCCAAAAAGACGTCGATCTCCGAAGAGCCCTCAACAACTTCCTTTTTTTGCAGCATCAAGAGGATAAGGCGTTCCATACCCATCGCAAAACCTATCCCCGGAACCTTCGGTCCACCCAACTGTTCAACAAGACCGTCATAACGACCTCCAGCACAAACAGCCGATTGGGACCCGAGATCAGCGGTTATGAACTCAAAGGTCGTCCTGCAATAATAATCAAGCCCGCGGACCATAAACTTATTGAGTTTATAGACGATTCCAAGCCGGTTGAGCCCTTCCTGCACAGACTGGAAATGCGACGCGCAATTCTCGCAAAGAGAGTCTTGAATGGAAGGGGCATTTTCAACAATTTTCCGGCATTGCGGATTCTTACAGTCAAGGACCCGTAGAGGATTTGTTTTACTCCTTCTTTTGCAATCATCGCAGAGCTCGGACATTCGCGACTCAAGAAAAGAAACTAATTTGGCTCGAAAACCTGGCCGGCAATCAAGACAACCGAGCGAATTCAGCTCCAGACTGACATCGAGGCCCAGCTGGGAAAGCAACATGCTCCCCATGGCCATCAATTCGGCATCGACCAGGGGATGAGCCGAACCGATAACTTCAACGTCCATCTGATGAAACTGACGGAGTCTTCCCTGTTGCGGCCGTTCATGGCGAAACATCGGACCGATGGTGAACAACCGCTGAACGGGCTTTTTGACATACAACCCATGCTCTATGTAGGCCCGGAGCAATGAAGCCGTCGCCTCCGGACGCATGGTGATTTGTTTGTCGACGAAGGTATACATCTCCTTCTCAACGATATCGGTCATCTCCCCTATTGACCGGGCAAAAAGCTCTGTTTTTTCCAGAATCGGCAACCTGATCTCGCTAAAGTTGAACCGGGCAAAGATATCTTGGGCAAGATTTTCCACCTGCCGCCAAAGTTCTGTTTCTCCCGGCAATATATCTTTAAAGCCGTTCAAGGCCTTGATTTTCAAATTTCTTCCTCCGCAGAACTGAAGTTCTTGCTGGTTTATTGAAATTGGTTCATATTCTACTAAAAAGGAGGTAAGAATACTCACAAACAGAGGAAAAAGTCAAGTGGGCTGCCGCCCGCTCCACCCGATTTCACCACGATCGCCGATGAATAATCCAGGATGATGATTATTATCCTCAAATGAGTATGCTTGACAATACCAGGCATGTATGCTATCGAAGGCTGGACTTGTTGTCTTATTATAGGAGTTCTTAAAAAAAATGAAGTTACCTTCACTGAAAATCGCCGGCTTTACCGCTTCTTTCCCACTAATTCAGGGTGGAATGTCCATTCGCGTCTCCACTTCCGCCTTGGCTGTACCCGTTGCTGACTGCGGCGGAATCGGCGTTATAGGAGGGTCGGGAATCCCTCCGGAAGAGTTGAAGGAAGATATCTTAAAAGCCAAAAGGGCCACCAAAGGCATCATCGCAGTTAATATAATGTATGCGATGAAAAATTTTTACAACCTCGTCATGAGTTCCATTGAAGCCGGCGTGGATATGATCATAACCGGGGCAGGCTTCTCCCGGGATATCTTCAAAATAGGCAAAGAACACAAGACCCCCGTTGTCATGATCGTCTCCTCGCCTTCGCTTGCCAAACTCGCTGAGAAGCTTGGAGCATCAGCCGTAATCGTCGAGGCCAAAGAGGCAGGAGGACACCTCGGCACCGATCGTCCTTTGCGGGAAATTTTCCCTCCGATCCGCGAGGTTGTCAAATCCATCCCGCTCATTGCTGCCGGAGGTATCACAAATGGATATGAAATGGCCGAGATGATGGATAAGTACGGCGCCGACGGCATACAAATCGCCTCACGCTTCGTTCTTAGTAAAGAATGCGACATCTCAGACGAATTCAAAAAGGCTTATCTTAATGCCAAAAAAGAAGATATTGTAATCACAACCTCACCTGTGGGTCTTCCCGGGCGAGCCCTCAACACGCCATTTCTCAGAGCCCTGAAGACCGGGAAAGATGTCAGCACAAAAAAATGTGAATATGTCTGTTTAAAAAAGTGCGACCACCACTATTGCATCAACGAACGATTAACGAAGGCGCGCGACGGCAACTACGATGAAGGGCTTTTCTTCTCCGGCGAAAATACCTACAAAATGAAAGACATTCTCTCTGTGGCAGAAATTTTCAAACAATTCAAGACTCAGGCCGAGTCCGTTTATAAGGAAGGACGAGGTTTTGCCCCCATTGTCTGACAAGAAATCCCATCCGCCAACCCATGGTCTTTTCCGGAAATATCGAGCAACCCAAAACACCTGCCCACAATCATTCGCCGGTGATCATCGGACCGGCAGATCATCCGATCACTACCAATTTAATCGACAGAGACGCTCTTTTTGTCCTGAAGAAGCTGAATAGCTCCGGTTTTTCCGGCTATCTGGTTGGCGGCGGTGTTCGGGACCTGTATCTCGGCAAGGCCCCGAAAGACTATGACATAAGTACCGATGCCCGTCCAGGACAGATACGGAAACTTTTTCCCAACAGCACAACCATCGGCAAACGTTTCCGGTTGGTTCAGGTGTTTTTCCCAAAAGGAAAAATAATCGAAGTTTCAACGCTTAGATCACTAAGCGAACATGATCTGGAAGGACCGGAAGCCGTCTTGGCCCCCAACAATACATTCGGAACTCTGGACGAAGATGCGCAAAGAAGAGACCTTACCATCAACTCTCTTTTTTTTGAGATAGAGCAGGGCACGATCATTGATTATGTGGGAGGCGTAGAAGATCTCGATCGCTCCATTATCCGAATTGTCGGCGACCCGGAAAAGCGTATTCATCGAGATCCTGTGCGAATGATGCGTGCTATCCGTCACAGCGCCCGTGCCAACTTCACCATCGATGACGCCACCTGGAAGGCGATTTGCAAAAACGCTGACAAGCTCACCCTTTGCCCCACATCTAGATTGCGGGATGAACTGTTCAAGGACCTCTATTCCTGTGCCGCCACAAGCTGGTTCGAATTGGCTTTGGATTCAGGAATCTTCTTCAGTCTTTTTCCCATTTACCAAAGCTCGCTGTTCCCCCCCCGGCCCAAGGGCCCCTCCTGGAGGGAGCAACTAAAAAGCATTTTAGAAGTTATTGACAGGCTAAATGCGCTCTTAACTGCACAAAACAAACCCAAACCCTCTCATTCCTTTCTCCTGGCATTGACCCTCATCCCCTGGGCCGATCAAAAATACAGCCTTTCAAAGCAGCAGCTCAAAGGTCACGCCATTTTCCATTTTTCAAAAAAGTTGCGTGAAGACCTGGATAGAAGCATTGGGCCGCACTTGAATCTGCGACGCTCAATTCGTCAGGAAATTGCCACGCTCTTGACCAATCTGCCCATTTTTATGCAGCATCACCGAAATGGAAGTTGGCCCAAATGGCTCCAGAAAAAAAGCTACTTCAAAGATTCTTCTCTTTTCTTCCACTTTTACACTGAGGCTTTCAGCGACCGGCCGATTCCGGAGAGGTCCGTCGAGTTCGTCAAAAAAACCTCAAATCTTGAAACCTCAGAATTGTGCGACAAAGAGAAATCCCATCGCAAAATCAAGCCCGCCTTTTCATCAAAACGACGAGGAGGGGTTTTTGGTTTTAAGAAATAATCTCTCCTGCCATTAATTTTCATTTCCTTTCCAACGACCCTGGCATTTAGCTGGATTTTATATTATTTATAGCTGATATATCAAATTATTAAACAATTATTAATTATTAATTATACTTATATTCATAATTATTTATATCGTATTTCCTGTTTTTGTTTGACATTTATTATGGATTACCTCAATTAACTAACGTAGTTTACAATATATTGAAATCCTGACTTTGTATGCACAATTTGCACAGGGAGATGCAAGGTGCTCGATCAGAAGCAAAGCAAGGGTTTCGATTTTTATTTCTATATCGGTATAACCATTCCGATAGAAACGCGCAATGCGCAGAATCGTTGTTACAGCAACAGGAGGTTGATATGGCAGACACAGTAAATAAAACTCTGGTTCCGCGACTTGATCGACGCGGCTTCCTCAAGGGTTGCACCATGGCTGCAGCTGCTCTGGGACTCTCTGAGACGATGGTCCCTAAACTTGTCGAGGCAGCTACTGCGGCTCAACGACCACCAGTCGTCTGGCTTCACTTTCAGGAATGCACAGGATGCACAGAGACCCTTCTCCGAGCATCCCACCCGGACCTTGCTCGACTCTTGCTCGATATTATTTCACTGGACTACCATGAAACCGTCATGGCCGCCGCAGGAAACCAGGCCGAGGAAGCTCTTGCCGATACCATTAAAAAGCATAGCGGTAAATTCGTACTGATCGTCGAAGGCGCCATTCCCACCAAGGATAATGGTATCTACTGCAAGATCCATGGAAAAACCGCCATGGAGATACTCGCTGAAGTAGCACCAAAAGCTGGAGCGGTTATAGCAATCGGTGCATGTGCAGCGTATGGCGGGGTCCAGGCTGCTGCCCCGAATCCGACAGGCTCCGTCGGAGTTGAAAAATTGGTTAACGGACCTGTAGTGAACATCCCAGGTTGCCCGCCAAACCCCATCAACCTCCTAGGTACGGTTCTTCATTATTTGACCTTCAAGCGTCTGCCGGCACTCGACAATATCGGACGTCCTCTGTTCGCGTACGGCCGCAGAAATCATGACCATTGCGAAAGAAGGGCTCACTTCGACGAAGGCCGCTTTGCCGAGCAATTCGGGGACGAGTTCCATAGAAAGGGCTATTGTCTCTACAAAGTCGGCTGCAAAGGCCCTGAAACCTTCGCCAACTGTCCTGCAGTCCGTTTCAACGATGTAGACGTCTGGCCTGTCAGTGTCGGGCATGGCTGCATCGGCTGCACCGAACCGAACTTCTGGGATACTATGACACCGTTCTACGAGAGGCTGCCCAATGTAAAAATACCGGGGTCCGGCATAATTACTGATGCAGACAATGTCGGCAAAAAGGTTCTCGGAGTCACTGCAGCCGCCGTCGGTATTCACGCTGCCGTCGGGATCGGAAAACGTCTCGTGAAAGGGAAAGACACTGAAAAATAAAATCGAATACGACATAATCCCTGCAAGGCTTTTTGCGATCAGGAGCAAAGCGCTCTGTACCGGACGGGCGAATAAGCCTATTCAGGTACAGGATTTTCGAATAAACTATGGAGGTTTCACAGATGGCTCAGCGAATTACCATTGATCCCATTACCAGGATCGAGGGTCACTTACGGGTAGATGCAGAAGTTGAAGGAGGAAAAGTTACCAAAGCATGGTCTTCCGGACAGATGTTCCGTGGTTTGGAAATTATTCTAAAAGGCCGTGATCCTAGAGACGCATGGCTTTTTGTCCAAAGAATCTGTGGTGTTTGCACAACGGTTCACGCACTGGCGTCGGTTCGTGCAGTGGAGAATGCCCTGCAGCTTCAAATCCCGTTGAATGCTCAATATATCCGCAACTTGGTCATGTCAGTACACGCATTGCATGATCACATCGTTCATTTTTACGCTCTCTCAGCGCTCGACTGGGTAGATGTTGTCTCCGCTTTGAAAGCCGACCCGGTGGCCACTCAGAAATTGGCCGACAGCCTTTCCGATTGGCCGGGTAACAGCTCAAAACGTTTTGCCGCGGTTAAGGCCAAGCTCAACGCAATTGTAGCAAGCGGCCAGCTCGGACCCTTCGCCAATGCGTATTGGGGGCACCCGGCGATGAAACTGCCGCCCGAGGCAAATCTTATGGCAGTTTCCCACTACCTGGAAGCCCTCGATTATCAAAGGAAAGCCACCCAGGCCCTGGCAATTTTCTCAGGCAAAAATCCGCACATCCAGAATCTTTCAGTCGGCGGTGTCACCTGTGCTATAAATCCTGACAGCGACTCCGCACTGAATATGGAGCGCCTCTATTTTGTAAAACAACTCATAGAGGATGTCCGCGGTTTCATCCAACAGGTTTATCTCACCGACGTCGTAGCGGTCGGCGCGCTCTACAAAGACTGGCTCCCATACGGTGCCGGCGTTACCAATTATTTGGCAGCTCCGGATATGTTCTTAAACGCCGAAGGCACCTCTTTTGATCTGCCGGGCGGTACGATCATGGGCGGGGACCTAAAGACAGTCAAACCCATTTCGAGCCTCAATGACAAATACTTTAAAGAAAACGTTCAGGAATCCATCGCCAGAGCCTGGTACAACGGCGACTGGTCGAAACATCCCTGGGAAGAGGACACCGAGCCTAAATTCACTGACTTCCAGGCAGACGGCCGCTACTCCTGGCTGAAAGCTCCGCGTTTCCAAGGCAAACCAATGCAGGTCGGTCCTCTTGCCCAAATGCTTGTCGGATACGCGCTCGGCCATCAAGGCATCGTGAAAAATGTGAACGGAGCCCTTGATCGTATCAGCGCCGTAGCCGGTGTAAAGGTAGGCCCTGAAATCCTTCATTCTACCATCGGACGTCATGCAGCCAGAGCGGTACGTGCTTCTATGCTTGCCGATCTTGCCCTGAAACATTGGGGCCTGCTTGTGGAAAATATCGGCAAGGGAGATCTTGAGATCTTCAATCCTCCGGTATTCCCGAAAGGCGAGCAACAAGGCGTGGGCGTACATGAAGCGCCACGCGGTATCTTGTCTCACTGGATCGTCATAGAAAACGGCAAAATCAAAAATTATCAGTGCGTGGTTCCTTCCACCTGGAACGCCGGTCCACGCGACGCCAGCAACCAAGCCGGTCCCTATGAAGCCTCATTAATGGGCAATCCCATTGCCGATGCGGAAAAACCTTTGGAGGTACTGCGGACAATCCATTCTTTCGATCCGTGCATTGCCTGTGCCGTCCATATGCTGGATCCGGAAGGAAAAGAAACGGTTAAAGTGAAGGCTCTGTAATGTAACGGTTCCAACCACTGAATCTTTTCTTTCGGAAAAACCGCAAGGAGGTTACTATGACGTACGAAAAACATAAATGCTGGAGCATACTGCTCCGCCTCTATCATTGGGGTTTCGCCCTTTCCATCGTTTTTCTGGTGACAACGGGCTTCTATATCAACACCCCGTGGACAAATACCATGATAGAGGGAAGCGCTTCCTTCCCGATGGCTTGGATGCGCTATATCCACTTCGTGGCCGGTTATGTCTTTACGTCTGCGATTTTGGCAAGGATCTTCCTGTATATTTTCGGTAACGCCCAGGAGAGAATTCTCGATTGTCTCCCCGTCACCAAACGTAATATTCAGAATTTGATCAAAACACTTTTGCTGTACAGCTATATCAGCGATGATCATGATGAACGTCTCGGCCATAACGTTTTGGCCGGTTTGACTTATCTTATCACCATCATAGCAGCGGTATTTCAGCTGATCAGCGGCTTTTATATGCTCTTTCCGGAGTCAGCATTCTGGCAGGGATGGGGTGTTGCGATTTTCGGGACTCAACAGGAAGCCCGGTTTATTCATCATTTGTTGATGTGGTGGTTCTTAATATTTGCAGTAGTTCATCTGTATCTGGTCATCTGGAATGACATCAAAGGTCCGGAGGGACTCGTTTCCTCGATTTTCACTGGTGTCAAATTTAAACACAAAAAAGCATAAGAACAAAGGGGTCGAACTGCTGATTCACGGCATCGTCCAAGGAGTCGGATTTCGTCCCTTTGTCTACAACCTTGCAACACGCCTCAAAATCTCCGGCACTGTGAGCAACTCCAGTGCCGGAGTTCTAATTAGAGCCTCAGCCAGCGCAGAGCGACTCGACTCTTTCAAAGAATTGCTGCAAAAAGAGGCTCCTCCGCTCGCCCGTATCTTTTCCATCGAAGAACACGAGGCGAGTTTCACCCTCCCTGATGACGATTTTCGAATTGTGGCAAGTGTGGCGGGAGAACCCGTGGCTACCTGGATTCCGCCGGATATTGCCCTGTGCCAAGATTGTCTGGACGAGCTCCTGGATCCGGAAGATCGCAGGTCCGGGTATCCTTTTATCAATTGCACAAATTGCGGCCCCCGTTTCACCATAGTCGAGACAATCCCCTATGACCGACCGAAGACCTCCATGAAGGTTTTCCTCATGTGCGCAAGCTGTGCCGAAGAATACGGCAACCCGACGGACAGAAGATTTCATGCCCAGCCCAATGCCTGCAGTGACTGCGGTCCGCACCTGAGTTGGCATGATTCCCACGGTAATCTCATCTCATGCTCGGACCCTGTCGCCGAGGCAATTTCAGCATTCAACAAAGGAGGGATTGTGGCCATCCGCGGCTTGGGAGGTTTCCATCTCGCCGTCGATGCACTCCAGGATTCCGCAGTACGGCTTTTACGCGAACGAAAAGGCAGAAAGGCCAAACCTTTGGCCATCATGGCAGCTACTGTCGAAGTGGTCAAAAAGTTTGCTTACGTATCCGATGTCGAAGAACAAACACTTGGCAGTCCTGAATGTCCCATTGTCCTTCTGAAAAAAAAGGAGCATTCCGGACTTGCAGAAAACCTCGCCCCAGGTGTCGGAGACATAGGTATCATGCTTCCCTACACGCCTTTGCATCATTTACTTTTCCACCACCCGGACTGTCCGCAAGCGCTCGTCATGACCAGCGGCAATGTCAGCGGTGCTCCGATCTGCACAGGGAATAAGGAAGCAATTTCACATTTAGACGCCATTGCCGATTTTTTCCTGCTCCATAACCGTGAGATCGTGACCAGAATCGACGACTCCGTAGTAAAAGTCATGAACGGAAAAGCGCGCCCGTTTCGAAGGGCTCGGGGCTACGTGCCTGCTCCATTGCCGCTTTCCTGTTCTTTACCGCCGATAATCGGCTGTGGAGGAGGATTGAAGAGTACTTTTTGCCTAGGAAAAGACAGACTCGCCTTTCCCAGTCAGCATATCGGCGATCTTTTCAATCTCGAATCCTTCGAATTTTATACCGAATCGGTGGAACACCTGAAAAAGGTCTTTGAGATAGAGCCGGTTGCAGCCGCCTGCGACCTGCATCCCGACTATATGAGCAGCCGCTATGCCGCCGACCTCAAACTTCCACTGTACCGCATACAGCATCACCATGCCCATGCCGCAGCCGTAATGGCCGAACACGGGCTCACAGGCCCTGTCCTCGCAGTGGTCTTGGACGGGACAGGATATGGTTCTGACGGTACCATCTGGGGTGGCGAATTTCTTCAGACAAGCCTTCTCGATTTCAAACGTTTGGGACATCTCCAGCATCTTCCCCTGCCCGGCGGCGATGCCGCTGCCACGGAGCCCTGGCGTATGGGATGCTCGGCACTGTTCCAAACATTCGGGTCGAAAGCTCTATCGGCAACATCTCTTCCCGACTCTTTGGCCTCCATCAACTCCGGAAAAAGAGACATTTTAAAAGAAATGCTGGAGAAAGGATTCAACACCCCGCTTACGTCAAGCTGCGGCAGGCTCTTTGATGCCGTTGCAGCTCTTTTAGGCATATGCCTAACAGCAAGCTACGAAGGGCAAGCGGCCATGGAACTTGAGGCTTTGGCAACGCAGGCCGCTACCAAAAATTGGCTCATTGACCTTGCCTCAACGGTTAAAAAACCTTCGTCAGCCCGTTTAATAGAAGAAAACGGCATCGTACAGATTGCCACATCCGATCTCGTGAAAGGAGTCCAGGAAGCTGCATCCCGGCATCTCGACAGAAGGGGCATAGCACTGGACTTTCATTTCCGGCTCATCGGAAGTATACTATCACTCACCCGGCAGCTATCGGATCAGACCGGTATATGCGATATTGTTCTCTCGGGCGGCTGCCTGCAGAACAAACTGCTGCTGGAAGGTCTTTTTCATGTCCTGTCGCAAAACGGACTTCGTGTTTTCACCGGGAGATCACTCCCGATTAACGACGGCGGAGTCTCTATCGGACAGGCAATTATTGGAGGTTTGCAACATGTGTCTCGCCATACCAATGCGCGTAACGAAAGTTGAAGGAAATCCCGACGATTTCACAGCAAGTCAAATTGCCACGGTTGATGTAGACGGCATCGGCAAGGAGGTTCGTCTGGATGTCGTCGATCGATGGCCGGAAATCGGCGAATATGTAATCGTTCATGCCGGTTTTGCCATCCACACACTCGAAGCCGGTGAAGCGGAAGCCAATATCAAACTGCTTCGCGAGATGGCCTCGACAATGCCCGAAGAGCTTTTACGCTAAGAAGAGAATATATGAAATATCTCGATGAATTCCGCGACAAAGAACTTGCCAGGCCTCTTGTTGCCGAATTGAAAAGGTCGGTATCAAAACCCCTGCGGGTTATGGAGATCTGCGGTTCGCATACCATGGCTATCTTCAGAAACGGCATCCGTTCAATTCTCCCCGAAGGGTATACACTAATCTCCGGGCCAGGCTGCCCCGTATGTGTCACTTCGGCGTCACACATGGATGCCTTTATCGATATGGCAGAACACGAGGGCGTTCGGGTGGCCATTTTCGGTGATCTCTTCCGGGTCCCCGGCACACATGGCTCACTCGGCAATGCCAGCTCCAGAGGAGCCAAGGTCAATATCGTCTATTCACCGATGGATGCACTTGATCTGGCGATCCGCCACCCGGAAGATCTCATTGTCTTTTTAGGCGTCGGTTTTGAGACGACAACCCCGGGCATTGCAGCTACAATCCTTGCCGCAAAGAATAGAAACGTTAAAAATTTTGCCGTTTTTTCAACGCAAAAGGTAATGCCTCCGCCGCTCATAGCCCTGCTCGACGATCCCCACCTCAAGATTGACGGCCTTCTCTGCCCCGGTCATGTCTCCAGTATCATCGGCGCAGGCGCCTATCAGCCCCTGGTAGAAAAATACAATCTTGCCTGTGTCGTGGCCGGTTTTGAGACGACCGATCTGCTCAACGGCCTCATCCTGCTTGCTCGTCAGGTGGGTTCGGGACAACCGAAGGTCGAAAACACCTATAAACGTGTTGTGAACTGGGAGGGCAACCAACGGGCCGCCAAGATGGTCGATGAGATCTTCGAACCCACCGACATGGAATGGCGAGGTCTGGGAGTAATCCCAGGCAGCGGTCTTGCGATCAGGTCCAAGTATGCCGATTTCGATGCAATGGCCCGTCTCGACATAACCCTTCCCGAGGCCAGGGAAGCCAAGGGATGCCGCTGCGGAGAAATCCTGAAGGGTATGACTGTTCCGACCGATTGCCCTCTTTTCAGAACGCGGTGCACTCCTCAGTCCCCTGTTGGTCCCTGCATGGTTTCCAGCGAAGGAACCTGTGCCGCCTATTACAAGTACGGTGTTGAATAAGTTACATTTTAGGCCGTGCAGAACAACGTAAACTTCGAAGAAAAGGTGAACATGTCTGAAAAAACAATTCTTCTGGACCATGGAAGCGGCGGGCTCGCCAGCCAGGAACTGATTGCAAACCTCTTTCTCAAGCACCTGGACAATTCCGTGCTCCGCAGCCTGGAAGACAGTGCCATTATTGACAATCATCCAGGCAGACTCGCCTTTACCACGGATAGTTACGTTGTCGATCCGATCTTTTTCCCCGGAGGAGACATCGGCAAACTGGCAGTGCACGGCACCATCAACGATCTTGCCATGAGAGGGGCAAAGCCTCTTTGCTTGAGCCTCGGTCTGATTTTGGAAGAGGGAATGCCTTTTAACGATCTCGAAAAGATCATCATTTCCATAGCGGAGTCCTGCAGAGATTCAGGAGTCAATATCGTTGCCGGCGACACCAAGGTGGTTCCCAGAGGTAAAGGTGATAAAATATTCATCAATACCTCCGGAATCGGCATTGTCACCGATGGTATCGACATCTCGTCGAAAAATGCCAAGGCTGGTGATGTGATTCTTCTTTCCGGAACCATGGGAGATCACGGGATTACAATTATGACGCGACGTGCCGGCATCTCGATGCAAGGAAAACTCGCAAGCGACACGATGCCGCTGCACCGTTTGGTGCAACGGCTTCTCACCGGGATCCCCGGCGCCGTCCATACCATGCGTGATCCGACGCGGGGCGGCGTTGCAACCTCTCTCAACGAGATTGCCGGCAACAGCGGTCTTGCCATATCCATTGAAGACGAGGCTCTGCCCATCCGTCCCGAGGTCCGAGCCGCATGCGAGATCCTTGGACTCGAGCCGCTCTATCTGGCAAACGAAGGCAAATGTCTCGCCATAGTCAGCCCGGATCAAGCCGAGAATGCCCTTCAAATCATGCGCTCCTGTCCTGAAGGGAAGGAGGCTGCAATTATAGGCAGACTCACCGAAGGAAAAGCCGGCCGTGTCGTCATCAATACGCCGATCGGAGGTTCACGCGTGGTGACGCCCCTGCACGGTGAACCGCTGCCCAGAATCTGCTAGAAACCTCTTTCTTATAAGGCATTTATTTTATGGAAAATACAGATAAAAAAATCGGGATAATCGGAATAGGCAACATGATCCTCAGCGATGAAGGTTTCGGTATCCACACACTTCACCATTTAGAAGAAAACTATATTTTCCCGGAAAATGTTATTCTTCAGGATGCCGGGACTGCTGCAATCTACATGTCGCCCTTTCTGGAAGAGTGCGATCCGGTGCTGGTGATCGATGTCGTCGATATCCAGGCCGAGCCGGGATCGTTTCACTTCTTTACCATGGATGATGTCAAAGCCGGCACCTTTCAGACCAAGATGTCCCCCCACCAGCTTGGCTTGCTTGAAATGGTCGAGATATGCAAGTTGCGCGACAGCGCACCGGAACACATGGAATTTTACTGTGTTGTGCCCCAATCCCTTGAAACCGGTCTTGAGCTCTCGTCCATCGTTTCCCAACGAGTTTTGGAAGTTGCGGAAAAAATCGTCAACCGGCTGAAAGAATTCGGAGTTGAAGTCACCGCCCGCAAGGTTGCTGAAAATTAAGAGGAAGTCCGATATCATGCATGAAGTCTCGCTTGTCCAAGCAATGATCGGACAATTATCCGATCTGGCGAAAAATAACGATGCTACAAAAGTAACAAAAATCACGATGGAAATCGGACTGCTCTCCGGTGTGGTCGTCGACTCTTTCCGTTTCGGCTTCGAAGTCCTCTCGGAAAACGACGAGCTCGTGCAAGGCGCCGAGCTGAAGATACTCACGCCGCCTGTGACCTATCGCTGCACCCGATGCGGCCACACGGAAGTGACAAATGAGAAACCCGATTGTTGCCCGCACTGCAAAGAACTCTTTCTGATTCCCGAAGGAGGAGACGAGCTGATCCTGCGGCAAGTGGAAATGGAGTAGTGGGAGTGAGGATATACGGCACATCGTATTATCCTCATTTTCCCGAAATGATTACTTAATAAATCTAAGGAACAGAGGGAAACAATATGTGTGATTCATGCGGGTGTCATGTCCCGACAGAACATGAGCATAGCCATAACGATCACAACGGCCATCCAGCCTCAAAGACGGTCGATGTCCATACTAGTCTGCTGGCAGCCAACGACGCCCTGGCCAAACTCAACCGGGAGCATTTCGACTCCATGGGTATGGTTGCGATAAATCTGATCAGCAGCCCAGGCTCCGGTAAAACCACACTTCTAGAGCACACCATCGAAAGATTGGGAGGCGAGATCAAAATCGGGGTCATAGAAGGCGATATAGAAACGGAACGCGATGCCGACCGTATCCGAGCCAAAGGAGTTCCGGTAATTCAGTTGACCACTGGAGGGGCCTGCCATCTCGATGCGTCCATGACTCATAAGGGGTTGCACCTTCTTGAAAAAGAACCGGGCGGCGACCAAATCGATCTTCTTTTTATCGAAAACGTAGGCAATCTTGTCTGCCCGGCTACTTTCGATCTGGGCGAACATAAGAGAGTGGTTCTTGTATCGGTTCCCGAAGGTCCCGACAAACCGGCCAAATACCCTAAAGCCTTTACCAGCTCCAATATTTTTCTGATAACAAAAACCGATCTTCTGCCCTACTTCGACTTCCCGGTCCCGGAGGCCAAGGCAGAGGCGTTGCGTCTGAACCCGAACCTTACCGTCATGGATTTCTCATCCACAACCGGCCAAGGGTTTGACATCTGGCTCCAATATCTGCGCGACCTCATTAAAGAAGCGAAGTCCAAATAGAGCCCTTTTTGTTTTGATATCAAAAAACTCCCGGGTGATAAAGACCGACAGCTCGGTTCTTGCCGCAAGTTTTGGGCCCCTTTACCGGCACCACACATTTTGATGGGATTCTGTCAATGCTGAACGGAAAATACAAGACGATTACATTTCAAGGGATGGCGGGCGCCTATTCTGACCTCGCCTGCCGTATGGCTTACCCGGAACTTGAAACAATACCCAGCGTGTCCTTTGAGGCCGCTTTTCGCGCCGTGCAGGAAAATGCGGCCGACCTTGCCATGATTCCCGTCGACAACACGTTGGCTGGCCGGGTCGCCGATGTACATCACCTCATTCCCAACGGTGATCTCTATATCTGTGGTGAGCATTTCCAGAAAATACGCCACTGTCTACTCGGTCTTCCGGGGGCAAAACTGGAAGAGCTGACCGATGTTCACAGTCATGTCCACGCCCTGCCGCAATGTAAGAAAATCATAGAAGATCTCAAACTCAATAAGCATGTCGTCGCCGATACGGCAAAAGCCGCTTCCGATATTAAAAAATGGAACGACAAAGCGCAGGCGGCAATCAGTTCCGAGCTGGCTGCCGGTATTTATGGACTTGAAATATTAAAAAAAGATGTACAGGATGCGGCTCATAATACCACCCGATTCCTGATATTTTCACGCGACAATATCATACCTGAATACGAGGCTGGGAATCTTTATATCACCAGTTTTATCTTTGAAGTGCGTAATATCCCTGCAGCCCTCTATAAGGCGCTGGGAGGATTTGCCACCAACGGCGTACAGATGGTGAAACTCGAGAGTTATGTGGACAAGCATTTCAACGTCGCTCGCTTTTTCGCCGATGTCGAAGGACACATCCACGAAAGCTCACTGCAGCTCGCTTTTGAGGAGCTCGGTTTCTTTGCCAAACGGGTTATGGTACTCGGGACCTATCCCGCTCATCAATTCAGAAATTCGCTAAAAGAAAATGGAAACGCTACTCTCCCAAAACACCTCTGATTTCGGCAAGCATCTGCCTGCCGCCATGATCGAGGATAAAATTTCCCAGCTCTTCACCTAATTTTTCAGCTGAAGATTCCGGCCCGATCAGGTTCTTGCTCAGGATTTTACTCCCGTCAAGTGCCACAAGCCCGCCTGTTAAAGTTATTTGCCCACTGAATAGTGTTGCCAACGCAAAAGCGGGAATGGAACAACCTCCTTCCAATCTTTTTAAAAATGCTCTTTCGGCAATAAGACAGACCTCGCTTGCCCTATTGTTGAGGCAATCACGAACCATTTCCTTTTTTTCCAGTGAAAGGTTATCGGAAGCCTCCACGGCGATACATCCTTGGCCGACGGGGGGAATAAAGTCCGACTCGGGAAAGATTTTGATAATCATATCCTCGTACCCCATCCGTTTCACCCCGGCGTAGGCCAGCATCAGGGCGTCGCAGGCGCCGTTTTTCATCTTCTCTATGCGAGTCTGTAAATTTCCTCGCATTTCAACGGCTTCTACATGCGGATAGAAATGTTTAAGCAGCGCCCTGCGACGGACAGACGACGTCCCTATCCTCAAATTCCGGGAGGAATCATCAATGGCGATATCAGGATCGTTGCTGAGTAAAACGTCGTTTACCCGTTCACGTTCGGTAAAAGCGATAAGAGAAAAACCCGTCGGCAGACTCGACTGCAAATCCTTGGCACTATGGACCGCGATATCTGTTTCTCCACCGGCCAGCTGCATCTCCAGTTCTTCCGTGAAGACACCTTTGCTGCCGATTTTGGCAATTGTAGTGTCAAGCATCTTGTCGCCTTTTGTTTCCATGCTTGAGATGGTGGTCGTTATTCCATATTTCTGCAGCTTTGCCGCAACCGTTTCAGTCTGCCACATGGCTAGCTTGCTTTTTCTTGTTCCTATTTTGATTTTCATTATGGGTCCTTCTTCTTGCTCATACAACACCGGGGTTCGTTAAAAAAACATCCCTCCCGATGGTACTGGTTATAATGCGAATGGATATGTTATTATAAAACGTAGTGCGGAGGTTTCCTCCACTCATCTTTTAGCCTTCTCTCTTTTAAATACTATGCGTTTTCTTCTCTATAATATCAGATATGCAACCGGTCACAAAGGTGGATATCACCTCCCTGTACCGTATGCCGGTTTTTTTAAGCATACTCTGACCCATCTGGACCAGATAATTGATTTTATTAAATCCGTCAGTCCTGATGTTATAGGCCTTGTGGAGGTCGACTCCGGTTCGTATCGTTCAGGGAACTTCTGCCAAGCGGAACGTATCGCTCAAAAATTGGGGTATTCCCATATCGTAGAGTCGAAATATTCCACTAACTCCATCGTTTGCAGAGTTCCGGTTTTAAAATTGCAGTCCAACGCGCTTCTTACCAAAGAGAAAATCGTCAGTCACTCCTTTCATTATTTCAAGGAAGGTGTCAAGCGTCTGATCATCCAGGTTGAGCTTGACAAATTCGTCTTCTTTATCGTGCACCTGTCCCTAAAATACCGCCACCGGCAGAATCAGTTGGAATACCTTCATCGCCTGGTGAAAAGCTCAACAAAACCGGTGGTAATCGGCGGTGATTTCAATACATTCTGGGGAAGCAGAGAGCTTGAATTGTTTTTGGCTGCAACCAATATGAAAAATGCCAATATCGACAACATTCCGTCCCATCCCAGCCATTCGCCTCGACGGCAGATAGATTTTATCCTGCATGGCAGCAAGGTTAAGGTAACGAATTTCCAGATCCCAAAGGTCAGACTTTCCGATCACGCTCCGTTGATATGCGATCTGAGCTTAATCGATTCGTCTGCCGTTTCAGGTTGAACGGTCTTCAATCGCACGGTAAACCGCGTCCCACGCTGCAGCTCGCTCTCCACATCGACACTCCCCCCATGCGCCTCGACGACGGCCTTGACATAATTCAGCCCAAGGCCAAGCCCCGGCTGACTTCGACTGCGATCGCCGCGATATAAGCGATCCCATATCCTGTGAATCTCGTTTTTTGAAATCCCGATGCCGTCATCGGCAAATACTATTACGGCATCTTCTCCATCATCTTGTGAGACGATCTCGACTTTCCCACCTTCTTTCCCGTATTTGATACTGTTGTCCAGCAAGTTGGCCCATACTTGCGCCATGCGGGTCCGATCTGCGATAATCATGAGATTTCCCTGTAAACGGCTCTTGATCTCTATTGTTTTTTCCTCGGCAACATACTCGTAGAGCGAGACGACATCGGCAAGAGACGCAGACAAATCCAGCGGCTCTTTCTGCAGATGCATCGTCCCCGATTCCGCTTCGGCCACGCTCATCATAATTTTCAACATGGAGAGCACGCGCTCGGACTCCTCAAGACAATCGGACAGGGCTTCTCGAAGCCGCTGCGTATCCGTATCCGCCTGAAGACCATATTCCGCAACTGCACGCAACCTGGTCATGGGGGTCCTCAAATCATGGGCGACGTTATCCAGCGAGTCCTGCATCTCTGAAACCAGCTGCCGGTTTTGTTCAAGGAGTTGATTGAACTGGCCATAAAGATTCACCAAACCGGGACCACGATCTTCAGGAAGGAGAATTCCGGTCCGGCCATCCGCTAAAATTGCCGCAACATCAGTATGGATTTTTTTCATTGGGGATACGCTCAACCTAATACATAAAAGCGTCAGACAAAAAGCAAGAAAACCGCCTGCAACACTGGCCCATGCCCCGAGATTCTTAATCCTCCCGTAGAGTGCGGCAGATTCCGGAGATTCTTTTCCGGCTTGAATGCCGATACCACCGCCAAGCGTTTTGGAGACAATTGTCCAACTGCCGTGCTTTTTTGGATCGGTCAAAGAAATCCACACTCCCGATACTTTCCAATCAAGTGCCGCCAATCGATGGAAATCAACCTGTTCTGCGTTACTTTCCGCAAGGAGAATCTGTTCACCGCTCTGGATCAACCGGACAAATGCCAATCCGTGCAAGCCACCTGTTTGTCCATGTTGGCCTGTAAGATCAAAATTCAATGACGAAATGGGATTCGCCGCCAGATACGTCGACAAGCGTTTCTCCACGTCCTGAATCTCATCGTTTTTCAATTGACGTTTTATGGATACTGTGACGACAATAACGAAGAGCAATATGCCCAGCCACAAAACTAAAAAAAACGGAAGTGCAAACCTGACCTGTGCAAAGGACAGCTTTTTTTTAGCGGGCACGAAGGACATACCCCATCCCCCTGACCGTGTGGATCAGTTTTTTGTCGTAGTCTTTATCTATCTTATTGCGTAGCCGGCAGACCAGAACGTCGACGACATTGGTCTGAGGGTCGAATGCATAATCATAGACTCTCTCGAGGATAGACGTTTTGGAAAGAACGACTTCCGGGTTGCGCATCATGTACTCAAGTAGGGCATATTCCTTGGCAGGCAATTCGATCTTTTCCCCATCCCTCTGTACCTCGTGTTTGAGAAGATCCATCTCCAATGTGTCGACAACGAGAACCGTAGGGCGGGTGTTTTTCTGATCCCTTCTGATGAGAGCCTGCACCCTTGCCAAAAGTTCGCTGAAAGAGAAAGGTTTGATCATATAATCATCCCCACCTCTCTGCAGTCCCTGGATCCGATCATCAACGGACTGCCGGGCGCTCAAAATCAGTACAGGTATCTGCACCCCTTTTTCCCGCATCTTTTCTATGACGCTTAGCCCATCTAAAAGCGGCAACATTATGTCCATAACCGCTACGTCGAACTCCTCGGTCAATGCGACGCTCAAGCCCTCAACGCCGTCGTAGCAGACGTCCACAGTGAAGCCGGATTCCCGCAATCCCTTTTCAATAAAAGAGGCTATTTTCTTATCGTCTTCGACAAGCAAGAGTCGCATGATCCAATCAATCTCCGTCAGAGTGGGAAATCTTTGCGCAAAGCAATAACCGAGCAGTTTCTACCTGTTCGGCCGTTTGATGTGCGGCAGGCCCGTCGATAGGAAAAATAATCCGGGGAACATGCCGTGCAGATACCAGCTACGGTAATTGCCTCATCACGAAGACCGCAGTTCCGAAGTTGCCACCTGGTTATTTTCCAGAAGTCGAAATGTTTGTCTCCGACCCGGAATCTTAAAAATTCTTCGGGAAGTTCGTCTTTATAATTGATGAATTCCGCACAGCAAGGCCCGAGGGAAGGACTGACCATGGCTTCCAGATCGCCAGGGTTTGTGGAGAAGTTTTCCTTCATTCGGGCAATGGTCTTGCCTATGACTCCGGCCACGCTGCCTCGCCATCCGCAATGGATCGCGGCCACAGCTCGGCGCATGGGATCATGAAGCAAGACCGCCTGGCAATCCGCCTGCTGAATCATCAGACCGACACCCGTTTCGATCGTCGTCAATGCATCGACTCCGTCGATCTCTTTGTTTTCCTCTGCGTCACCGGTATGGCAATAGATGCCGTCGCCATGGATCTGCCGTGCCGAAACGAGCCGGTCCAATCCAAGGGACTGTTGCACCAATCTTCTGTTTTTTCGCACAACTGCCTCGTTGTCGCCGACACCGAAGCTGATATTTCTGCTGGCATACGGAGCTTTGCCTTCGCCTCCATGCCGATCGAAAAAGGCCACTGTACATCCTGAAAATTGTTCTGGATCCATCATATTATACACTGTATTATGGGCTTCTCAGTTCTTTTCATATAATAAAACGACAGGAAAAAAATGCAAATTCCCATAGTGATGGCTGCATTTGGCACCACCTCCAAGGCAGAAGCCACCTATAAGATCATCGATTCCCGGATCAAGGAAATATTTCCGGAACACGAAGTCCATTGGGCCTATTCTTCACGAACGATCAAGGGATTGATTCGAAGCAAGAAGGACAAGGTCATCAAGCATCCGCACGAGATTCTTCAACAGCTGCAGGCTGACGGTTATACCTGGGCTGTTGTGCAGTCGGTTCATCTCACCTGCGGTCATGAATTTTACCGACTTCTTGAAGAAATTGAAAGCGTTCGGATCCGTTCTTCGGTGGGAATGCCACTCCTGACAACGCCGGACGACCATTTTCAAACGGCAACCTGCCTGGAACCGCTGATTCTAGATCATCCGGATAAGGCTATCCTGCTTATGGGCCACGGGACGGATCATCCCAGTTGGACGGCCTATCCGGCTTTTCAACAAACACTGAGACAGATATTCGGCGATCGAATTTTCGTCGGGGCGGTGGAGCACTATCCTCCGTCCGAAGGACTGATCGCCCAAATATCCAATGCCGGTTTCAAACACGTTTTATTGGTTCCTTTCCTGCTCGTCGCCGGCATGCATTACCAAAATGATCTCATGGGAAATGCTCCCGAATCCTGGCTCTCGCGATTGGAATCAGCCGGACTCAGAGTGGACGCCGTTGCTGAAGGCATCGGCCGTCTCCCCTGTATCGGTGATATTTTTTGTAATCATATAAAAGAGGCCCTCGACGTAATCCCTCTTTAATGAGCCAAAGGTTCTCTCCAGCTCGGCTGAGCTAGACAATGACTCCTGAAAGCCCATCCAGCCTGAAACCGGTTATACACGATACATATACTGTCTGTTTTTCCTGTCGATCATCTGGAACACCTGATACCCGTCATTCTTTTGATGAAAGCGGGCATAGCCTTCCTGTTCGCAAACAGGGCAACAATCCCATGGCAATTCGACACCGTAACAAGCTTGTTTCCATCCAGCCCTCGACTTTATAAACCTGACACCGGAACACTGCT
>JBJKQT010000057.1:0-17502 GCA_046705065.1 Desulfocapsaceae bacterium | reverse complement strand
TTACAAAAAAACGCCACTATTTTGGGTTCAAACTCGCTCATCACATAACTCCTTAATTAAGTAAAATACCCTCGATTTCCGCAAAGATCTGTTTATCGGTAAAGTGTCTGACCTTGGCAGCACCACTTGGACAACCTCCGGCGCAACTGCCGCATCCTTTACAGACGGCGGAGTTGACTTCACTGATTCCCTTGTACGGATTAAATTCAATTGCCGAGTAGGCGCACAGCCCGATACAGAGCTGGCAACCGACGCAAACATCGGGATCGATCCGCGATATCATCGGCGGCACCTCGACCTGGCCGGCAGAGCTGAGAGCCAGGCACTCGGCCGCTGCGCCTTTGGCCTGTGCCACCGTGTCCGGAATATCCTTGGGCCCCTGGCAAGCTCCAGCCAGGAAGACGCCGCTGGTCGGTGTGGATACCGGCGCCAGCTTCGGGTGCTCTTCCTGGAAAAAGCCGTCGGCACCGATGCCGATGCCGAACTTGCGCATTACCTCTTCGGCGTTGGGCCGCGGCTCCATGGCGGTACAGAGAATAACCATTTCGACTTTTATCTCGATCAGGCGGTTGGACAAGGTGTCCTCGCCTTTGACGGTGAGAATCCCGTTGGCATCCTCTGTAATGGAACCTGCTTTGCCGCGAATCATCCGTACGCCTTCGGCCTGTACCTTCTTGTAGAACTCTTCATAGCCCTTGCCGAAGCAGCGCATGTCGATATAGAAGTTATAAATCTCCGTATCGTGCCCACATTTATCCTTGAGCAGATGGGCATATTTCAGAGCATACATGCAGCAGGTTCGAGAGCAATATTCGTGGTAATTCTTGTCGCGGCTGCCGATGCAGTGCAGGATGGCCACACTCTTGGGCGCATCGGTGAACTTCATCGGATCCTCCATGCTCCGTTTTCTCAGCTTGCCGGAAGTCGGCCCGGTGGCATTGGAGAGGCGCTCGAATTCGATATTGGTGAAAACGTTTCGGTACTTGCCGTAGCCGTATTGGGTCATCTTGGAAGGATTCATCGGATCGAAGCCGGTGGCAATGATGATGGAGCCGACGTCAATGGTTTCTTTTTGATCCTTCATATCGTGATCGATGGCCTGGGCTTTGCACTGGCTGACGCAGAGCTTGCATTCGCAGCAACCTCCGCAGTCGACGCAGCGGGCAGCCTCTTTTTGTGCCTGCTCTTCCGAGAGCCCTTTTTCGATCTCTTTATAATTGGTCACCCGCTCGCTGACAGAAAGCGCAGGTACTTTGGCGCGAGGAACGCTTTGCACGTTTTTCGGAATAGCCTTCCAATCCGATCCGGTAGGTTTTTCCGGTCGATTTTCATCAAGTTCCTCACCAAGGAGGTACTTCTCAATGGAAATGGCCGCCTCACGACCTGCTCCGACGGCTTCAACCGCAATGGACGGGCCTGTGAACATGTCACCGCCGGCAAAGACTCCCGGGACGCTTGTCTCATAGGTGGCAGGATCGGCGTAAACCGTACCCCAACGGGTGAGTTCAACGCCTTCTGTTCCTTCCAGGAAGGAAGGATTCACCTGCTGGCCGATGGCCGGAATCATCATGTCGCATTCGATCTCGAATTCCGATCCTTCTTTCGGAACCGGCCGTCTGCGGCCGGATTCATCGGGCTCTCCGAGTTCCATCCTGATGCAGCGTAAGCCGGTTACCTTGCCGCCTGAGGTGATAACCGCAATGGGATTGACCAGCAGATCAATGGCGACCCCTTCCTCCTCGGCAGCCACAATCTCATGTTTTACAGCAGGCATTTCGGCACGACTCCTGCGGTAGACCATCTTCACCTCGGAAGCACCCTGTCTCAAAGCCTCGCGGGCCGCATCGATGGCCACGTCACCACCGCCGACAACCACGACCTTTTTGCCTGTCTTGACCTGTTGTTTCAGGTTTAATCTTCCCAGATAATCGATACCGTGAATGACGCCTTCGGCGTCTTCGTTTTCGATATTCATCTTCCGGCTTCTATGGGCGCCCGTGGAAAGGTAAACTGCTTTAAAGCCTTCATCGAACAGTTTTGCCACAGGCCGATCTTTGCCGATATCGGCATTCAGCTGGATATCCACACCGAGCTTCTCGATATACTTGATTTCCTGATCCAGAATCTCCTGAGGCAGGCGATAATCCGGAATGCCATAGCGCAACATGCCGCCGGCTTTGGGGGCTTTTTCGAAGATCGTCGGATGGTAGCCTTTTTTAGCCAGAAAATAGGCGGCTGAAAGACCCGCAGGACCTGCTCCGATAATGGCCACCTTTTCGCTCTCGCCTTTCTTCTCGATCTCAGGTACCGGCAGTGTCTCCCAGTCTGCCTGATCGGCCGCGAATCGTTTAAGCTGGCAGATGGCCAGCGGCTCATCGACATCACCACGGCGGCATTTGGTCTCGCAGGGAGCGGGGCAGACACGACCGAGGCTGCCGGGAAGCGGCATCTTTTCCATGATCACATCCAGAGCCTCTTTATACTTGCCGAGCTTAATCAGGGCGACAAAGCCTTGAATATTGATGCCTGCCGGACAGGTCTGAACACAGGGGCCGCGATCCTTCTTGTCAATAGCAAAACGAACCGGTACCGCCTGAGGAAAAGAAATATAGATGGCTTTGCGCATCTTTGTGCCGACGTCCCACTCATTGGGCGATTCCACCGGGCAGACCTTGGCGCAATCACCGCAGCCGGTGCAGTTGCTCTTGACGTAGCGGGAACGTTGATTGACGTTGACCTTGAAGTTGCCGACAAAACCGGAAACACTCTCGACCTCGGTGTTGGTCATCAGGATCACATTCTTTTCCTGTCCCACGGCAACCATTTTGGGAGTACCGATACAGGCAGCGCAGTCCAGCGTCGGGAAGGTCTTATCATACTGAAGCATATGACCACCAACCGTCGGCTGCCGTTCCACCAGGTAAGCTTTATTGCCGGAGCTTGCGATATCAAGCGCCGCCTGCATACCGGCAATACCGCCGCCAACCACCAAGGTATTGGGATTGACACCGAACCGGCTTGGGATCAACTCGTCCTGATTGGTGACCCTCATCAGGCCGGCTCTAACGATAACAATAGCCTTGGCAGTTGCTTCATCCTCGCTCTCGGTGACCCAAGAGCCGTGCTCGCGGACGCAGACCATATGGAATGCCCGGTAGGGATTGAGTCCCGCCCGCTGACATGCGGCACGGAAAGTTTTTTCATGCATCCGGGGAGAGCAGGAGGCCACGACCACCCTCGTCAGGTCGTGGTTTTTGATCTCCTTTTCGATCAGTTCCTGCCCTGGATCCGAACACATGAACAGATAATCTTTGGACACTACCACACCGGGGAAGCTCGCCGCATACTCGGCAACCTCCTTCACTCTGACCCGATAAGCGATGTTGATTCCGCAGTGGCAGATAAAAAATCCGATTCGCTCAGACATGACGGTCCTCCTGAGAAATGCTCATATTTTTACTTCCAGTTTTGCCCGATGTATCCGACAAATCAACCGACTGCAGAAGCAGCTCCGATATATCCTGGACGTGTATCTTGTTACCTACATTTAATAATTGAATGGCTTCATTAAGCATCCTGATGCAATATGGGCAAGCCGTAGCGATAACGCCGGCTCCGGTTCCCAAAGCCTCCTGGACACGGATTTCTCCGAGACTCTCTTCTCCGGCAGCCGACTTCCATGAGCCACCGCCACCGCCACCGCAACAGAAGCTCCGCTCCCTGCTGTTCTGCATCTCGATGAGTTCGAGGCCGGGGATGGCGCCGAGTACTCGGCGGGGTGCATCATAAACCTTGCTATGCCTACCCAGATAACAAGGATCATGGTAGGTGACTTTGAGATTGACCTTTTTTTTCGGTTTGATGCCGCCTGACTTGATAAGTCCGTCCAAAAGTTCCGTATAATGCTCGACTTCAACCTTTTTCAATCCTTCATAGTCTTTGCTGAAGGTATTCAGGCAGTGCGGTGAGACGGTCAGGATCTTGGAGGCGCCGGCGGCGAGGAACATCTCGGTGTTTTTCTTTTTGAGATCAGCCGCGACATCGGCGGCCCCGACTTTATCGACCATGTCGCCGCAGCAATTTTCCTTGGTTCCCAATGTACCGTAGGAAACGCCTGCATGTTCAAGGAGACGCAAAAGTGCAGCGCCGCCTTTTTGGC
The DNA here is from genome assembly GCA_046705065.1 of Desulfocapsaceae bacterium. Taxonomy (GTDB): domain Bacteria; phylum Desulfobacterota; class Desulfobulbia; order Desulfobulbales; family Desulfocapsaceae; genus CAWGGS01. The sequence continues at coordinate 13,343 of JBJKQT010000057.1, read as the reverse complement.
TGCCCTTGGCAGGACTCGTATCGTAGGCCGTGGTGCAGCAGTTGAATAGACAGTATTCAAGCTCTTTTTGATAGGTGGGAATTTTGAACTCCTTGGCCCACGCCAGACGATCTTCTCTTTTGCCGCCCCATGGATTGCCATCCTTCTTCAGGCTCTTGATCGGGTTGTTGAGACTTCCCGGCAAAAGCCCGGCATCGACTATCTGCCGGCGGATGGATTTAATCAGATCGACGATACCGATGCCGCGGGGGCAGTTCTCAACGCAACTGTTGCAGGTCGCACAGGTCCACGAGGCTGTGTCCACCGAGACAACCGAAGCCCTGTCCAGAGCAATATTGCGGAGGATCAATCTCGGGCTGAAGGTCATGACCTCGGTCCAGGGACACGATCCCGTACAGGTGCCGCACTGCATGCAACTCTTAAATGCCTCTCCGACTTCCTTGCCGATTGTTTTCTGATCGACCCTGGATTCCTCCATGGCTTTCTGTTTCAAGGTTGTCAGGAAGATGGCCAGCGGTCGGTACATCAGATGGGAGAGTTTACCAAAAGGAAGCATCAGAACAAGCATCCCGACACAGATACCCACATGGATAACGTAGATGGTATAGGTCATGATCGGCAGGCCGGCCAGTCGGAAGAAATGAACCAGAATTCCGGTGACGGCGATGGCCACGATCAGGACCAGAAAAAACATGTCGGTGAAATCCGAATAGCGGTGCAGGGCCTGATCTTTTTTAAACCACCGGCTGTAAAGCATGGTGGTGGAGCCGAACATCAGGGCAATCGTTGCGTAATACCCGAAAATCCTGGTCGGATGCCAGAAGGAATGGACGATATCGGTCTGGAATGAAGACAGGGTTATCATGACCAGGACTTCCATCGTCACCCAACCGGAAAACAGGAAGAAGTGTCGCCACCAGGCGCTGCTGGGGCCGGTGCCGCACTTTCTCCACCGTTTCTGGGTAAAGTAGTTGATAACGAAGACAGGCGCCTGGGTCAGATAGAGATAGAGAGGAACCTTCGTCCCCTGCATGATGCCGAAATACATCTTGATTGCATTGGCAAACAACAGAGTAAAGACGATGACGATCATGATCTGGTCGCCAAGATGCACCCAATGGACCGGTGCAAAAGTGGTCAGCGCAACATGGTCGGTAACGACAGGTCCGTGAAAAATCACGAAGAGCGAGATGACGAACAGCGCGATCGCAGCGAAAGCTCCCACCTCCCATTTCGGCGATGCGTAGAATTTGGCGGCAAGCCCCGTCCAGTCGTACTGGGTTATTAACCACCGCCTTGCCGCCATCATTGTCTCTGCCGGCTCTGCGCCGCGAGGACAATCGGTATTACAATCACCGCAGTAATAACAGAGCCACGGTTCCGGCGATTCCAAAAGCTTATCTCTCAGGCCGAGCTGGAGATAGCGGTAAATTTTCCGAGGAAACGTATTTTCCCCCATGGACAAAGTACAGGCAGATGCACACTTCCCGCATTGCATGCAAACTTCCATGTCCTTGGCCCCGAGCCTCTTGACCTCTTTGTACAAATCCGGGCTGATACTGTTTGTCTTCACAACCTTCCCCTTGATAGACCACCAAAAACGTGGGCGATAGGAAATTGCTCTCCAGACTGTCTGAAAAGCATGTTATCAAATCTTTTACTTCCAAGTTCTGCGTGCTGTATTATTGACCTCGCCCAGCACTGCGACATTGTGGTATTTTATGCTTATGCACACAATGAGGGCGTAAAACTCCCCACTTTTCCCTACTGCCACGATGTATCACACACAACCATCGTTATTACCACAATGTGGTATTTTAAGCGTATGCACATAACAAGGACACAAGAAAACTTGCCCCCTCTTATCACCACAACGCATTACATTACCATACGGTCACTGCCACAATGTGGTATTTCATGCGTATGCACATAACAAGGGCGCACCAACGCCCCGTCAAGTATAAATACCACAATGTGCCACCGAAACTTTCCCCGCTACCACATTGTGGTATTTTAAGCGTATGCACATAACGCCGACAAACGCTCACCTGTGCCCACGCCTACCACACTGTATTACGTTTTCGCCATCATAATGCTACAGTGTAGTATTTATAACGTATGCACATAAGTACTATTTAAATTAAGTTTCAGGAAATAGCAAGGGTAAATGAAAAAAAAATTCAGAAAAAAAATAGAAAATGCACTGGTCAGCTGTAGCACAAATCCATTTCTTTCCGACCGCCTCCCCTACCTGAGGCGTGAAGAGATATTTTCGGCTCGCTTTACTCCGACGCACTAAACGCTACTCATTCAAGTGGACAATTGTATCATACCACAGTTATGAAGGAAGCAGTTCTCATCTGTAACGACGGAGCAAAACAAATAATTGGAAAGCTTACCCACCGTTCCTCCTGCATTTAACGGCCGCAGGCGGCAACAGAAGCATTTTATTTATGCAATAACGATATATTACATAAATGACAAACGTGACAAATGAGATCGAGGAAAGATAGGCAGGAGGGAAAGGTTGTACGAACAACGTCAATACAACATGTAGACAAGAAAGTCATTTTATGTCTCTTTTTTTATAGGACCTTTCATTTCTCCTTTTCATGCACTATTTGGGTTTTGAGCAAAGTGAGCAATTCTTCGAATACCGGAAGGACATCCGTCCTGAAACGCCCAGCAACACAAACTTTCATAATATCGTCGCCTATCTTGAGTTCTCCTTCATTGACCCAGACTTTAATATCAGCGATCCCGGACCGTTGTCTGAATGTACCGACGGCCTCTTCCAGCATTTTTCCGTCATACGAAAGCCTCATCGCCCCGACCCGGCCTCCGTCTTTTGAAGTACCCCGGACAACTCCGTTATGGGATAAGATCATTCCCAACATTTCCGGATCGCATTTTTCCTTTATTTCTTGTATCCACTCTTCGATCAAAAGACCCTCTCCTTATGAAATTTCCCGAAATCCATCCGTTTGTTCATAGGTTCAATTTCCTGTTTTTTCGTTCACTGTAATCGGCTAAAGCTCTATAAAAAGCACCGACAGCCAATTCAGCGCAATGGTGATGGTCGCTTGGCAAAGTTTCGAGAAAACAAATTATATCATTTGGGGTTATCTCCCAGCACTGTTCAAGCATTTTCCCTTCGGCGAGCACAGCTAAAGCGTTGCAGCAGGCACTGGTATTAAGGCAACCTTCCAATTCAAAATTCACCTCAGTGATTGTTCCATCTTTGACGGCAAGATACAACGTAATTGTATCCCCGCAGTCGCCTTTTTTTTTGCCATAGCCATCAGGCAGCTCCATGGACTTCCGTCTATCCCAGAGATGTGCCATTTTTATAAATGTATCCGAATGATCTTTCCAGAAATCAAATACTCTCTCCACGTTTACCACTCCCTTTGTTTTCAATCGCTTTTCCGAGTGCCGCTCTATGAATGTGCGCCGCTAAATGTACCGGACTTTTCCCGTAAATAGGATCCCAGTCCGCCGGATTCGCCGTGCAATTGTATTGTGTTTCCAACCCGAGCCTTTGCATTGCCGTCTCTATGTCAAGACCTTTTATCGCCTCAGCCGCTACCCATGTCGCACCGCATGGCGCACCTCGCAGCACCTTTATTTCGGAAAGTTTCCCATGGGAAACGACAACCTCAAATTCCGGAGCGCCAAAGAGACATCCATATTCACCAAGGTCTTCATGACGGGAGAGCGCACAACAGATTGGAGGTGTATGGGTCCAATTGTTTCTTATTTTTTTCCTTGTGGCAATTTCAGTGATTTTTCTACTTTTGCATAATGTTGCAAGATCACAGGAGAGATCAGGATGTTTGAGATAGTCCAACACCAAATCCGCCTTGATGTTCAACGGCAGGAGTTCATCTGCAGTATCGATCACAGGAGGCAGGGGGACGTCTATGGAAATTATGGTGACAGAGAACCGATCTTTGCCAATCATCCGGATTCCGCGAATCTTATTCTCGCCGCTTCCGTTTTGTTGAAACACAAGTAAGGTTTGAGGTCGAGACTTAAACTCATTTTTTTCCATCAGCTTCAAATTCCTCTAGTCTCGTTTCCATCCGAAAACCAGGGATTTGGTTCGAGATCGAGGCGTGCGCAAATTTTTACCGCAGGCATATAAGCCATATTCCGAGGATAAAAATTTGCGCAGAACGAAGATATCGGGACAAATAACAGTTTTCGGACGGGAACTAGTCTCAGTCGTTATTAAAACGGATACGGCCAGGCCATTATACCACCTTCCATCACCTTCACGTTAGTATAGCCATACGCCCGGAGGATACATTCCGTTTCGTAGCCGCGCAGAGAAATTTTACAAAAGCAGATAATCTCCGAGTCCTTGTCCGTCGGCAACTCGGCAAGACGCGAACGCAACATCCCGACAGGAATCAACGTTTCACCTATCCCCAGGTGTATTTCCTCGTATTCATCCGGATTGCGGCCGTCTAGCAGAAATGGTCTTGCCCCACTCTTAAGTTTATTCCATACCTCCTGAGAACTAATCCCGGTCATTCGTCCTTTGAGTTTATTCTGCATGATATGGGCGGAGGCGATAAAATGGTCGATGGCAAGAGAAAAAGGTGGAGCATAGGGAAGATCGGCATTGACCAAATCCTCAACCGTCAACTTTCCCTGAATAGCCATTGCAGCAATAGCGATTTGTTTACTGACGTCTCCGGGTCCGACACATTGGTAACCGATTATCCTTTGATCTTTGTCGACCAGCATCTTCGACACCAAAAGTTTCGCACCCATAAAGCCGGGTTTATCGGGACTGGCATTGACTACGGCGGTACAGCCGGTCAAGCCGAAACGTTCAGCCGACTTGACGGAAAGACCAGTTGATCCGGCGGCATACTCAAAAACCTTGCAAATTCCGGTAGTAATAGTGCCAGGAAAGGTGACGGAATTGCCGACAACGGCATTCTCTCCTGCGACTCGTCCCTCAAGGTTGGCAAGGTCTCCCATGGGAGCATAGGTCGACGCGCCCGTGATACGATCTGGAATTTCAACACAATCGCCGGCAGCATAAATATCCGGATCGGAGGTTTGCATATGAGCGTTGACCACAATACCGCCGAATCTGCCGGTTTTCAGCCCTGCTTCCCGGGCCAGATCTGCATTGGGACGAACTCCGATGGCCATCACAGCGGCACCGCATTCAATGACATCGCCGTTGGTCAATCCGGCGCCGGTCAGTTTGCCGTTCTTGCCGATGAACCCTTTGACCCCTGTGCCGGTTAAAACCTTTACGCCTTTGGACCTCATATGGTTCTCCACCAGCTTGGCCAAATCCCAATCCAGGAAAGTGAGCACCTGGTCGAGCATTTCGACAACCGTCACCTGAATACCGGACGTCCGAAGCGCCTCAACTGTTTCCACACCGATGAGACCGCCGCCCACCACAAGGGCATTTTCCACCTTTTTTTCATCACAGATTTTCCGCAGGTAATCTGTATCCGACATGGTGAGCAAGGTCGTGATTCCGTCAAGGTCGCTGCCGGGGAAAGCAGGCATATTGGGTTTGGAACCGGTCGCGATGATAAGCTTATCGTAATCGAGCACCTGATCGGTCCCGCTTTTCAGGTTACGACAAATCACCTGTTTCCGCTTTCGGTCAATAACCGTAACTTCGGTTTCGGTTAACGCATTGATAGCCTTGGCTTTGTGAAAAAAGGTAGCGTCACGGACCACGCCTGCAGGTGTGCTCAACAGAAGTTTGCGATTATTGAACACACCTCCTACATAATAGGGAAAGCCACAGGTAGCCATTGAAAGATCAGGGGCTTTCTGTACGATGGTAATCTCGGCGAATTCGTTCAACCTTCTGGCTTTGGCCGCTGCTTTGGCTCCGGCAGCGGATCCCCCGATAACAACAATTTTTTTCCCGACCACAATCTCATCTCCATGAAAAATTTAAAGACAGGCTTTAGCCAAGAAAAATCGAAAAAAGGCAGCCCGTCTGGTTGTATGCATGTTAGTGCAGTCCTTACTGCAAAGCCATACTCTCAAAAAATATATGTCATGCCGGCAGCCCCCGGACGACATTTTTCACCGAAAACCCGGCCAAATTCTGCGACAACGCGTGCTCCTGTGCAATGGCAGGGGAGTAGAAGGTCGAGTGAAAGGCTGCGTAATGCGGCAATGGTCTGTTCAAGCCGGGACTTGTCGGCATGGAGTAGATGAAAGCCTCCGATAACGGCACGTATCCGCATACCCCCGATAAGCCCCTGTACATGGTTCAAGGTGTTAACAATGCCGGCGTGAGCGCAACCGACGCAAACTATTACGCCTTGGTCCGTTTTGATCCAGAGGGCCAGCTCATCAGCCATGGGATCAGGCCGCATACCTTTAGGATCGAGAAAAAACGTTCCGCCCGTATCTTCAAAAGGGGTATGTCGAGGAATTGACCCGGTCAATCCCACAGTATCAGCCAACATCAGAGGGGATTGAACCCAACGTATTTGTTCCCACGGCAATTTATCAATTGCCGCCATTGTGACGTGCGGCATTTGCAAGGATTTCGCTGTGCCGCCGCATACGCTGTAACGAGGATATATTGAACCGGGATGGCAATAGAGTGTGGCCTTATTCGCCCGGCGGAGCCCCTGCGGCACACCGCCGGTATGATCGTAATGGCCGTGACTGAGTACAATGAAATCAGTTACACCCAGGTCGATCCCCATGATCTGGGCATTTTTCCCAATGGCACTCCCCTGCCCCGTATCAAAAAGGATATGCCGGCCGGCAGTTTCAATCCACAGAGACAAGCCATGCTCGGCTACAAGCCCTTCTCCAGCCTGATTATCAACTACAATCGAGATTTTTGTCATGGTCCGACTTGGCACTACCTGAATATTCCCGGCGACCGCGCAGTTTTGCCGTCTGGTCATCGACTTCATCCTGCCAACCATTCCGAGTAACTTCAAGCCGGTCGAACCTGGCCGTATACGGCTTGATGTCGAGCAACGGCGTCCCGTCCAGGATATCCACTGCATCAAGATACAGCGTATTACCCTCTCGGTGCAGAAGCTCGACCACGCTTAGGCCGATGGCATTGGGCCTGCAAGGTGCTCTTGTGGCAAAAACTCCCCGTTCGACATCCTGGAGGAACGGTTTAACGACCAACTTTACAGGATCTGCCCGGTTGAAATAATAGATCAGATATATGTGAGAAAAACCCTCCAGGTCTCGCAGCCCCTCGGCAAATTCCGGAAAGATTTCAATCCGTCCCTCACAACCTTTGGCATAAACCGGCTGGATCGGTGTCTGTCGAGCTACGTCGTGTCCACTGCGAATCACCCCGATCGGGGAGAAGGTGATACTCGTTCTGTTCATGTCGTCATTTTCTTTTTATTGCTCTTTTTTTCTGCAGCCTTTTGGTTTTTCCCCAAATGCCATCTCATTTTTTTTCAGATTCCTCTGTATCAATCTCAGCTAAGCGAGCCTTAATATGCTCCAATTCTACAGTCAATGTCTCTGCCTGCTCGTTTAAAACTCGACGCTCCCATTCAGGATCAACCCGACGGGATGCGTCAAATGGGTTGCCAAAACGCGCCCAACCCGGCTGAGCGGTTGTCGCCGACTGAAAACGCCACCCTCGGCCGCTCCACAACCCTGATCGGCATGTTGCATTATTGCCCCTTCTCCCTCTGCCATAGCCACCTCCCCAAGCAGCATCGATATATCCCGGGGCGCCTGCTCCTGAGCAAAATCCCATCCCTCGCCCCGTCATCGCGCCTCTCCCTTGAGGTCCAGTCCCGTCCCCTCTCGGCATAGCTCAGTCCTCCTTTTTTGTCCTGTTCACATTTTCTACCAGTGCCCCTCTGCATTGGCACTCTCACTGTATCGCATCCTTCCCGTTTTAAACATTTCTACCGCATCACCGACTATCCCCTCAACATCGCCGACCACTTTGATGCCTGCCGCCTCCAACGTCCTGAAAGCGTTGGGGCCACAATAACCGGTGAGTAACACCTCCGCTCCTTTGTCTGCAATCATGGTGGCCGCCTGAATCCCCGCTCCTTTGAAAGCATTGACATTGGCGTTGTTGTCCATAACTTCGACATCAAGTGTCTCAGAATCGACCATCAGGATATATCGTGCCCGTCCAAACCTCGGGTCCACTTCATCGGTAAGATGTATTCCCTTGGCAGTCACTGCAATTTTCATATCATCGCTCCCTTTTTCTTCATTTTAAACTCGGGCCGCACCACCACATACCTGATCATCGCCGATGACCGGCAGTCTGCCGGCAATCATGTCCTCTACCACCGGACGAATATCGGGACGTTCTCCGTCATAGTAGACGTCGATACCCACCTCCCTGAATCCCATCAACGGCCGCATACCGATCCCGCCGACAACCAGACACTGCACCTTGTTTGCCGCCAGCAGCTGAACCGGCACCATGCAACCTCCTTGGACATGTGCCTGATTGGCCACTACCGATACCTCCTTAATTGCCCCGTTTTCAATATCCACCAAGGTGAAAACATCGCAGTGTCCGAAATGTCCGGCCCGCTGACCGTCTAAACCACCTTCTCCCATTGAGGGAATCGCTACACGTACTGTTGTCATTCTCGTTGCTCCTTTTTCTATTGAATTGTTGCTGAAAAATCCTTGATCCCGAATGTATTCATAGCCGGCGAATGCAGGACGTTCTCCCAAATCCGCCGGATTGCCAAGGCAACCGTTGAGCCGGAATCATACTCAAGGATATTTTGGCCTGCGATCATCGCCTTGGTAACAACCGGATCGAACGGAATTCGGCCCACGGTCGTTATCCGCCGGCCGGCACACACGGTTTCGATCTTTGATGACATGTCCCGGTTGAGATCGAATTTGTTGATGCAAACCATGCCTGGAACCTTGAAATGCGCCGCCAAATCCGCCACCCTTTGCAGGTCGTGCAGGCCGGACACCGTCGGTTCGACGACGATCATAAGCGCCGTCGCTCCGCCGATGGAAGCGATAACAGGACACCCGATACCGGGAGGACCATCAGTGAGGATCAAATCGCAGCCCTTCTCTTCTGCCAGTTTCTCCGTCTCATGACGCACAAGGCTCACCAACTTGCCGGAATTTTCCTCGGCTATGCCCAAACTGGCATGCACCATCGGACCAAAGCGGGTAGCGGAGATATACCACTCCCCGCATTTCTGCACCGAAAAGTCAACAGCCTTCTCCGGGCACAGGTCGACACAGACTCCGCAGCCTTCGCAGGCGATGGGGTCGACGACATAGTTTTCAGAAATCGCATCAAACCGGCATAATTCCCGGCACCTGCCGCATTCACTACAGTCGTCTTTTCGTATATCGGCTATTGATCCACCGAAAAATGCAGTGGTCTGCAGTATCTTGGGCTGCATCAACAGATGCAGATCCGCTGCATCAACATCCGCATCACAGAGCGCACTATTGGGGGCAAGCGAAGCGAATGCTGCAGTAATACTGGTTTTTCCGGTACCGCCTTTACCGCTTATAATGACCAATTCACGCTTCATTGTATCTCCCTGTGCTTCCCTGCAAGTTCTTCTATCCGCCGATAAACCCCTCGAAACCGATCCATCCATTCGGGCATGATCTCCACAAAAGGTGTACCGTTGGAATAGGCCTCGGCAATTTTCCGATCGAAGGGAATCTCCATTATGACCGGCAGATTTTCACGAGCCGCATATTCTTTCACCCTTCCATCTCCGACGTCTGCTCTATTGATTACAATTCCGCATGGCATCCCAAGAACCCGGACCGCCTCAACGGCAAGAACGAGATCATGCAGGCCAAAGGGGGTCGGTTCGGTGACCAGGATAACGAAATCGCTCCCTTTAATCGCAGCAATCACAGGGCATGAGGTTCCAGGTGGCGCATCGATGATGATGGTTTTCGCCCCATTGGATGCTATCCGGACACGTCTGATGAGAGGAGGCGCCATGGCCTCTCCGATACGCAGGCGGCCATGAGTAAAACCGATTTCCCCCCTCTTGCCCCATTCGATAACACCCAGCGTCCGCTTACCATCAGCAATCGCGTCTTCCGGACAAACCGCCAGACACCCTCCGCAGCTATGGCACAATTCCGGAAAGACAAGCACCTTCCTGCCGACCACCGTAATTGCTCTGAACCTGCAGATCTCTGCACACTTCCTGCAGGCGGAACACACGTCTTCCCTAATGGCCGGGACCCAGGCGGTCACCTCCTCCTTCCTGCTAATTTTCGGCGAAAGAAAAAGATGGGCGTTCGGCTCTTCCACATCGCAGTCAAGAAGACGAACATCCGCCCCCAAAGATAGCGCCATGCCTGTTGCCACCGTGGTCTTGCCGGTCCCTCCCTTGCCGCTTGCCACACTTATAATCATACCCTGTTCCCTCTCTTCCTAGCTGCTCTGCACACCGATGGATTCAAGAAGATTCAACATTCTATCGGCCTCTTCGGCACCCGGATACACAGGCAGCTGCATGAACACACCCAGGCCTTCCGTCATCTCGTGAAAATCCTGTTTGGGAAGAGCGCTGACCATTGCGCAGTTGATAAACGGATCTTTACTCACTATCTCTTTGACAAGAGGCAGGGACGACCCATCGGTCAGCTCTTCACAAACGACAACAACCTGAGGCCGTTCCTTGAGTATGGATGCCATGGCCCCTTCTTTCGATTTTACCCACTCCACCGTTACCATGTCCCGCTTCGAAAGTGCATCTGCCAGAACCGTTAGGGATACCAAATCGTTACACACCATAAGTATTTTCAGCATACATTATCCTTGTCTGCGGCGTCCCTGACCGCCGGCCGTTCCTTTGCGCCCCCCTTGGCCTTTATTGGCACAGCCTTTCCCATTCCCGCCGCCACTTCGTCCTTTTCCACCGCCGAGGTCCGCTCCACCAGACCGGCTGCATCGTCCTTTTTGGCCTGTCGGCCCTTGCCCCTTCGGGCCCCGCTGATCAAATCCAGGCATATTCCATCCTCCTTCATTAAAAGGTTTCTTTTCTTCCTGTTTTCTTTTTTCCTTCTGCACATACCCCACCGACAACCGGGAAGACTAAATCTTGACATATCCCCTCCCTGCAGGTAACACGCCAAGACCTCTTCGGCTTCACCCGTAAGAAACGAAAACACCTCGATACCATGTGCCTCCAAAACCTTGGCAGGCCCTTCGCAGAGAGCGCCGCAGATAAGAACTTTCACTTCGAGCTCGAGCAGCAGCAAAAGAAACCGGTTAAACAGACGGGCATCGAAAGGCAGACTCTTTCTATCTATAATTCCGGTTTCTTCCGCCTCGGCCACAAGGAGATTTCTGGCCGAATCGAATACAGGAGAGATCCTCGTCTCCCAGATGGTGATCGCAATCTTCATAACCGATGCTCCTCGCTCCTTTGTACTGGTTCTAGCAAACTTCGGACCAACAGAAAAAATAATAAAGATATACTCTGATATCAAAACATTACCAACAAACAGGATGGACACGGAGAAGGAAGAGAAAAGATCGGAGCGTCGCCGGTCCGCGACGGTATGCGACGGTATAGGGTCGCATACCAGCGACCCTGCCGATATACAACCTACCTCGAATTAGCTGCGATGCGAACGCCCGTCGAATTCAGGCAAGGAAATATGGTATTTCTGCAATTTACGAAAAAGGGTGCTCTTATGAATCCCCAAATCCCTGGCCGCAGCCATGCGATTGTAGTTGTTGCGTTTCAGAGCGGCGATAATTGTTTCCTCTTCGAAGGCTCGAACATTTTCCTCAAAGTTCGGTTGCCGTGATATGGGTAGAGGCATTTCTGACTGCAAAACAAAATTAGGAAGGTGGGAGGCTTTTATCTCGCCTTCGCGGCAAAGGACAAAGCCGTGTTCGATGATATTTTCCAACTCCCGTATGTTGCCCGGGTAATCGTGAGCGAGCAGCAGTCCCATGGCTTCGTCGTCAACTCCGGTTATAGCCCGTCCTGTGATTCTGTTCATTCTGTCGATAAAATGTTCGATTAGAAACGGCACGTCTTCCATTCGCTGTCGGAGCGGCGGCAACGACATGCGAATGACATTGATCCGGTAGAAAAGGTCACGGCGAAATTCCCCTGCCTCAACCATCCCGGCCAGATCCCGGTTGGTCGCCGCCAGGACCCGCGTCTCTGTTTTTACCTTTTTCACACTACCCAAAGGCTGGAATTCCCTTTCTTCAAGAACACGGAGGAGCCTGACCTGAAAAGCAGCGCTGGTATCTCCTATTTCGTCGAGCAGAATGGTTCCTTTGCCTGCGGCTTGAAACAAACCCGGTTTATCTTTGTCTGCATTGGTAAATGCCCCGGCTTTATACCCGAAGAGCTCGGATTCCAGGAGGGTGTCGGGAAGTGCACCACAGTTGATGGCGATAAAGGGTTCATCTTTACGCCACGAGAGGTTATGCAGTGCACGTGCCATGAGTTCCTTCCCGGTGCCTGTCTCCCCTTCGATAAGAACGGTGCTGTCGCTTTCGGCAACCTGGGGCAGGATCATAAAAAGCCGTTGCATCGCCTTGCTGCGGCTTACCATATCACCAAGCCCGAAGGATCCGCTTAGTTCGCGGCGCAACTGTTCCACCAGGCTGTGATCGCGAAATGTCTCGACTCCGCCCAGAATATCCCCGCGGCTGTTTTTCAACGGTGAGGTCGACACCGCAATCGGGACATTCCGGCCACGGTTGTTGATGATGAAGGTCGAACTGGAAACATACGATTTCCCCTCCTTCATGGTCCTCTTCAGCGCGCAGTCACCTTCGCACATGTTGGACCGGAACACCTCCCAGCAATATCGGCCAATGGCTTCACTGCGCGGGGTACCTGTTATTTCCTCGGCAGCCCGGTTGAAGCTCATAATCCGCCAGTTGTGATCTACCGTGAATACTCCATCCGATATGGATTCAAGTATTATCTCATTGGCGGTATCTGAAAAATCCGCCTCTGATGCCGGCATTGTCTTTTTTTTCATTGTTGTTCCAGTTACCCCGTGTCTCTATTCCCTCCGCCTCTCTTCTTGTTTGTAAGCATAAACACAAAATATATTTTTCCCAGTATTTTGAATAAAAAATTGCGTTTTGAGTAGCGGTTGAACGTATCCGCCCTAAACGCCGTTTTTATGGATTTGCTACGTAATTACAAAGGAATGGAAAAAAGAGATCAGTTGGCATGGGAAATACCCGGAAACAAGGAAATAATTCCGGCAGGGAAGGTGACAATCCAGGCTAGTTTCCATCCGAAAACTAGGGATTTGGTTCGAGATCGAGGCGTGCGCAAATTTTTACCGCAGGCATATAAGCGATATTCCGAGGATAAAAATTTGCGCAG
>JBJKQT010000056.1:0-7467 GCA_046705065.1 Desulfocapsaceae bacterium | reverse complement strand
ATCACGCTAGACGACAATCAAGAAAAGCCGCAAAATTCCTTCACAATCAAGAAGCTGTTTTTATACCGGGAAAAGGTTGGTTCATTGAAGGAACATATCTCGGCAAAACCGCCGTCCAAGCCAGGCGTTTCTTAGCACCTGGTTATGTATTTGACGATATGAAATTAGAAGACTAATAATCATTGACGGAATTTTCGGCGGTTCCAGCTTACATCCTTACAATGATAAAGTCGGTAACTATTTTCAAATTGCCAACTTTATTTGCATCCTAAACCTGGGTCCAGAGTTGAGGTGCGGAACCGATTCCTACAATATCATGCACTAAGGAATTTTAATCGGCAGGGATTATCTATCTATTCAATTAGATAAGGACGCCACATGCAAACATTTATCTACGAGTGTCTCTATTACAAAAGTTATTCTGAATCTGAATCCATAGAATGGATTTCAATGTCGTTAACTTAAGAAATACTATAAAATCATTGTTATAACAGTATGATAATGTTATATTCAGACATTTCTTATCATCCCCGCAACCTATTCTATGAAAGGAGGAAAACATGTCTGAAATTTCCAAAAATCATGATCAAACTGGCACGGAACCTGATTTGCGACAAGTGTGCCAATCTGCTTAATTATATAAAGGAAATCATTCTCTCCTCGGAGTTTCTTGAGCAAAGCCGTCAGAAGGAATCCGACTTTACCCGTACAAGGCTATTGCCTTTCACTTCCCTTATTCTCTACTTTTGCAACTTTGCCAAGAGCTCTTACCAAACAGAACTCAACAAGTTTTTCAAAATTATCACTGGATCTACCGTCGCTAAACACATCGTTTCCAAAGTCGCTCTCTGCAAAGCACGTAAGAAGCTCAAATATGAAGCTTTCATCGAACTGAACAGGCAGTTCTCTCATTTTTTTTATCGTAACTTCCAGCCGTTAACATGGAATGGCTTTTTCTTGAAAGCCGTAGACGGGTCGACCATCAAGCTCCCAAATTTTCCCGAAATAGCAGATCACTTCAGCACATGGAACCCGCGTCAAGGTGACCCTGTTCCCATGGCCAGGATCTCCCAAATGTTTGATCCTCTCAACCGCATAACCACCCATGCGCTCATCAGTCCGAAGTCCATTGGCGAAAGAGAAATGGCAGCCACTCTTTTTGAACATCTCGGTGAGCAGGATTTAGTATTGCTGGATCGTGGATACCCGGCTTTCTGGCTCTTTAAACTTATCCTTTCCTCTAATGCTCATTTTTGTTCAAGGATCTCTGCAACAAAATGGAAAGTCGTCCGGAATTTCATAACATCCGGCAAAACCGAAAAGATTGCCTCCATTGAAGCCCCGATTACATCTCAACAAGCCTGCCTGGACCGTAATCTGGGAACCGACCCGATCACTTTACGTTTTGTCCGCATCGAGCTTGATTCCGGAGAAGTTGAGGTCCTTGTCACCTCATTGACCGATTGTGCAAAGTATCCCTATCACATCTTTAAAGAACTCTACCATGAGCGGTGGCCGGTGGAAGAGGATTACAAGATCATGAAGTGCCGGATTGAGTTGGAAAATTTCTCAGGTCAGAGTGAGCTTTCCGTCTACCAGGACTTTCATGCTCGTGTCTTTTCCAAAAATGTGACCTCCATGTTGGTTTTTGTTGCTCAAAAGAGGGTTACGAAAGAGACCGAACACAGAGAATGCCTCTACAAAATCAACTATACGCAGGCCCTATCAACATTGAGGGACACAATCGTCTTGTTTTTTAAAAGATCACAATCAGCCATTCTGACATTGGTCTTCGATGTGCTGGAGACTATGGCCATGGCGATCGAGCCGATAAGACCCGGAAGACAATTTCCCCGCAACCATAACAGGGCACAGAGTAAATATTGTCTGAACTATAACCCTGTTCTTTAAGTTAACGACATTGATCGCCAATTAGCAATTGTTTTCAATAACAGTTTCCTTTTCAACATGTTTCATGTAACGGCATAGCAGCTGGGAAATTTCGGCGGTTAGCGCCTAGAACCCCAATATGAATCCGGAGGATATCAATTGCGATGGCTGCCATAGCGTGGGAGGCAAACTGATCAGCTACTGTGAAAATTGTGTCATCAGGATATGTGGACTTGGCAAAGGCTTAGACAACTGCACATCCTGCGGTGACCATTCTTGTGAAAAACTAATAAGCTTTCATACATTTTCATCACATGCCAAGGTCAGTTATGAAGCAATTCTCAGAAATAACCGGAAATAATTTAAAGAACACGCTTCCAAAGAGGATATCCCTAAGATTGCATGAGTACTGAGCGACGTAAGCCTCTTGGCATTGAAAGCTTATGTCAAGAACCGCAATTTGAATCCGACTAATTGACAATGAGAATTGGCCTCACAAGATTCGTCGATTCAGGCTTGTTACCCCAATATGCTCTCCTTTTTAATGTCAGTATAACGAAATCGAACTAGAGTAACTTATTGGGTATTTTGATATATCACAAGAAATGTAATGTTCGATTTACACATAAAAAACGGACATTACATTGGTTCACTTGATTTAGTCCTTCCTTTTTCATGTCTCCAGTATATATGTACAGCAGCAAATCTAAGCACCTGTAATATGAGACTAAGCGTAAAAACAGTAGGTCCCAGATGGCAACCTTAATCTGAAAACTTAAGCTGTAGTATTTTTTTTTGATCAAAAAAATACGCCTCCATAGTTGACCACTAACACTATTCTTTTTCCAGAATTGATCTTATCGGATAGCCAGCAGTGGCCTTCAGACATTGACAATAGAGAGTCAGCCAGTATTTTCGGTCTCTTTGCGTCGAGTCAGGTTCATTTCCATGAGCAGCTATGTGCTTTGTCAATTCGAAGGCAACCATCTCCTTTGATGAATTTTCAATCTGGACCGATGGGTCTTGTTTTATTTCCTCAGTCATAATCAAATCCTTTTTAATCAGGGAAGAAACGGCAATAGTACCATTAATTTTAACGTGAGTGTATCCTGGACACTCACAGTGGAAACAAGTCGTTGCGTATGGAATGTCAATTTAACACTTACTGCGAGCTGAAGGTCTTACCGTGCTGATGAGAGTGAAACGGTGGATTTCATTTTGCCGGAATCGTGTAAACATAAGGACGGATGTTAATTTGATTCCTGGATGTATACTCCTGAAGCAAGTAGACAGAGCCGTTAGCATCCTGGAACCAGAGATTGCAGTAATTTGTTTTGGAATTTTCTGAAACACTCACAAGTTTCCATGTTTTTGGAATCGATAAAGGTTTAGAAGAGCCATTTACGTCCTCCAACTTGATTTTTTCCAGAGTCGGGTTTTTTTCAGACTTCATCAATCGTTTAGGGAAATATGATACTGCATATGTTGTTGATGAGATCACGAGCACAGTAAGCATTAGGATTAATATTCTCATTGGAGCACCTCCCACTACCTCCTCATCATTGTCAACTCATTGTAATCCATTATGAAATATTATATGTGCTAAAGTTGGCAGGAATCAGGGTTTCTCTATTTATTTGCCGGTTATCTTTTCGTCATCTTCAGCATCAGCCGGTAGGTTGTCTCTGAGTCGGTATCCAACACCCACCTCCGTTATGATATAGCGGGGACGGGACGAATCGGGTTCGATCTTCCGTCGTAAGTTACTGATATTGACGCGAAGAATATGTGCTTGTTCCGCATATCCGGTCCCCCAAATTTGCCTGCTTATCTGACGATGGGTAAGGACCCTGCCGGCGTTGGTAACCAGTAACCTTAAGATATCGTATTCGGTTGGTGTCAATTGGACGTCCGACCCGGCAACTGAAACTCTGCGCCGAACAAGATCCAATTCCAATTCATCGATTTTACAGATAGGGAGCTGTACGTCTTGGAATGCTCGCCGAACAGCCGCCCTTACTCTGGCCAATAACTCCCCGACGCCGAATGGCTTGGTCAGATAATCATCGGCACCTGCATTCAGGGCGGCTACCTTATCATCTTCTCTCTCCCTGACCGACAAAACGATAATTGGCACCTTTGACCATTCGCGGATTCTTGTAATAACCTCGATGCCATCCATATCGGGAAGGCCGAGATCAAGCAGAATGAGATCCGGACGGACTGTTGCTGCAGCCGTTAACGCCAGACGGCCGTTTTCCGCTTTATGAACACAAAATTCTTCTTCAGCGTCCAATACTGTTTCCAAAAACCGGAGTATGGCAACTTCGTCATCGACCAGGAGGATACGGATACCGGGTACCCTTCTTTGATGTTTATAATCCATTTTCCCCCAACTTTACTGCCGGTTGTTTCATCGGCAGACTCAAAATTACAGCAAATCCTTTCCCGGAACGATTTCGTGCTTTAATTGTTCCCCCATGGGCCTCGACTATGCCTTTGCATATAGACAGTCCCAGACCCGTTCCGCCACGACCTTCAGGAATCGGCACTTGATAGAATTTGTCGAATACTTTCATCAAATCGGATTCCGGAATCCCATGTCCTTGATCCTCAACGGTTATCGTCAACTTCGACTCATTGCATTGAACCCTGATTGCTATTTCTGTCCCCGCAGGTGAAAACTTCGCTGCATTTTCCAAGAGATTGACAAGAACCTGCGTCATGAGTCCCATATCCATCATGACAAGAGGCAGTCCAGGCGGTATGTGGAAATGCACTGTTCTCGCACCCAGCTGCTTTTCACATTGAGCCAGAGCACAACTTATCAGATCATTGACATCACAGGCTTCCGTCTTCAGTTTCACCACCCCCGCTTCCAATCTCGTCATATTCAATAAATTGGCGACAAAACGGTTCAGGCGCGATGCTTCTTCCGACGCCGTTTTCAACAGGTCTTGCTTAGATTGAACGGAAAGCCCCGTATCTTGTTCAATTAAGCTGCTTAAGATCCCGGTGATTGTGGCCAGAGGGGAACGCAGGTCATGCGAGACCGAATTCAATAGCGCACGCTCAAGATTCTCCCTGGTGGCGAGAATTTGGGTCTGTTCAGCCTTTTGGACAAGCTGCACCCGTTCCATGGCCATTGCCGTCTGACCGGCGAAGGCATCCAGAAGGAGACGAACCTGAGGGGTAGTATACCCTTCTTCATCCGGCAACTTGACGCCGAGAACGCCAAGGGTCGCAATGGATGTTTTAAGAGGAAGATATAGATATTTTGATGAATTGAGTGTCCCAGTCCCGCGGCCGGCAGCCTGATGGTTTCGAAACACCCAGTCGGCCACGGCTTGTTCTTTCAGATCCGCTTCAAAGGCCGGGTCGCTGACGGTCACTTTGAGCTGTCCATGTTCAGGGGAAAAAACTACTACTTCCGAATTAAGGCTTTCTCCCACATTTTTCTGCACGGCATCAATGACGGCAGAGTTATCTTTTGCCCCGGTAAGATCCCGGCTGAGATGGTACAGGCTGGTGGTCTGAATCTCACGGGCCTGCATAACCTCGGAGCGTTCCCTCCCTTTGGCAACCAGCGTGCTGATAACAACACCCACGGTAAACAGCCCGATGAAGGTCAACAGGTACTGACTGTCGGCAACAGCAAAAGTGTAATGCGGTGGGACAAAAAAGAAATCAAAAACAAGCACACTTAGGAACGCCGTCAATATGGCGGCATCACGCCCTAAACGGACTGCCGCCAAGACAACCGTCAAAAGATAGATCATGACCATGTTGGTCGGCGAAAAATATGAAGCAAGCAACCTGGAAATAAGGGATGCACCAAAAACGAGAAGAAGCGAGGCGGCATAACCTTTCCAGGATATCCTCTTTTCAGCCTTGGTAGGTAAAAGCTGTATTCGATCAATCGAGCCGATACTGACCACATACACATCTATATGCCTGCTGTTGCGGATGATCTGATCAACAATCGGCGGCCGAAGCAATTCCCGTAAGCGCGATTTCGCAGGCTTGCCCACCACAATTTTGGTGATGTTATGTTTCAGTGCGTAGTCGATTAGAGCCTCCGACACCGAGGATCCGGTGATGGTCGCCACCTGTGCTCCCATGTTCTCCGCCAGGCGAAGATCCTGCCAGATTCGTTCCCGGTTCTCCCGGGAGTAGGCGTCAACCCCGGGAGTTTCGACATAGACAGCGCTCCAGGGGGCTTTCATCTCGCTGGCAAGGCGGCGGGTTATGCGCATCAGTTTCTCACTGAACGGGCTGCCGCTAATGCAGACTAGAAGCCGCTCCATGGTCGGCCAGGGACCGGCGATGGCCTTCGCCTCCATGTACTCCCGCATCTGCTCATCAACGCGGATGGCCGCATGCCTCAGCGAGAGTTCACGCAAAGCTATCAAATTTCCGGGCTGGAAGAATTTTTCCATGGCCATGGCTGCTTGATGGGGAATATATACTTTCCCTTCGTTTAAGCGCTGCAGCAGCTCTTCCGGAGTTATATCGATGAGGCGAATATCGACTGCCAGGTCGAGCAGAAGATCCGGCACGGTTTCCCGGACAATGATACCGGTGATCTGGGCGACAACATCATTGAGACTCTCAAAATGCTGTATATTGACGGTAGTATACACATCTATGCCGGCATTGAGCAGCTCCTGAACGTCCGGCCAGCGTTTTTCATGACGGGAGCCCGGAGCATTGGTATGTGCGAGCTCATCGACCAAAGCTACCCGGGGTTTGCGCAACAGCACCTTATCGGTATCGAGTTCAGGAAGAAGAACCCCCTGATATTCAATCATGAGCTTTGGAATGATCTCCAACCCGATGAGAAGCGCGTCCGTCTCGCTCCGGCAATGCGACTCGACATAGGCAGCGACAACGTCAACTTCTTCCTTTATAAGCTGCTGGGCGGCTGTAAGCATGGAATAGGTCTTCCCTACCCCTGCCGCATAGCCGAGGAAGATCTTCAGTTTCCCTCGCGAAACTTTCTCTTCTTCTGCTTTGGCGAGTTTGAGCATTGCCTCGGGAGAGGGGCGTCGTTCATCGAAATCAGTCATCACCGCATACCATTCAAGGCAAGATTGAGCTGCAGTACATTAACCCGCGGCCTGCCGAAAATTTCCCATTGGCGATCTTCTATATGATCTACAACAAGCTTTTTCACCTGCA
Source organism: Desulfocapsaceae bacterium (assembly GCA_046705065.1). Taxonomy (GTDB): domain Bacteria; phylum Desulfobacterota; class Desulfobulbia; order Desulfobulbales; family Desulfocapsaceae; genus CAWGGS01. Next base: position 396 of record JBJKQT010000056.1, on the reverse strand, counting down.
GCTCACTCATTCCTCTTGCTTTAGCGACACGAGGAACCTGGAGGAATGCCGACTCCGGAGAGATGTCCGGATCAAGGCCGCTGGCCGAGGTTTCAACGAGCTCTGCCGGGATACCGCCTGTGATCCCCGATTTGCGGAGGGTTTCTACCCGTTCTCGGACGATTTGTAAATACTCCGGATTGGTGGGGCCGAAATTCGATCCGCCGGATGCAAGGGGATTATAACTGAACACCGCCGTGGCTGAAGGCCGTGGCCAGAAATATTTTGTTTCCGAAAACTCCTGACCGATCAGGCTGGAGCCGATCACCTGGCTGTTATGATCGACGATAAAACTTCCCTTGGCTTGACTGGGGAAGATAATCGAGGCAATTCCGGTGACAGCCAGTGGATAAATCC
>JBJKQT010000055.1:0-12308 GCA_046705065.1 Desulfocapsaceae bacterium | reverse complement strand
TACTTTGGTAAAGTTGAAAGTAACAATCCGGCAAAGTTCATCGTTTCCGGACGCTGCTCTCCGGCCTCATCGCCTGTCCACCACGGCTGACAGACAGGCCGTCCATGGCCTGCTGTCAGTTGCGGACATCCTGTCCGCAACCCTTCGGGCCTTATGTGATTCCCCGGCGGGCCTCCGCGATGCGTCCTCCATTGACAAACCGTGCCTCCTGTGTTGTATATAAGTACGCTTAAGCCTGATGAACCGTAAAAATTTGTGCATGCCTCAATCTCGAACCAAACCCCTAGTTTTCGGATGGAAACGGGCTAGCTCTTTGATATGCCGTCCTGATATGCCTTGCGCAGCAGCGCGATTTCTTCAGCATATCCCGGCAGTTCGTTGGGCGTTTCCAGAAAAAACGGCAGATCCTTGAGTTGCGGATGATTGATGATACGAGTGATGGCTTCCAGTCCGATATGGCCTTGGCCGATTTTCGCGTGTCGATCCTTGCGGCTGCCCAGGGGATTGAGACTGTCGTTTAAATGGATGGCCCGCAGATGGGCAAGACCGATGACGGCATCGAATGTCTCCAGAACTTCGTCAAGACGGTTTACGATATCATATCCTGCATCGTGGATATGGCAGGTATCAAGGCACACATCCATTTTTTCCTGAAGTCTGACGCCGTCCAGAATCCGGCGCAGTTCTTCAAAACTGCCGCCGACCTCGCTGCCCTTGCCGGCCATGGTTTCCAGCAGCACGGTGGTTGTCTGGTCGGCAGACAGGATGGTGTTAAGCTGCTCGATGATAAGCGCGATTCCCGCGTCCACCCCTTGTCCGACATGGCTGCCGGGATGGAAGTTATAGAGACAGCCTGGCAGGAGTTCCAGACGTCTCAGATCGTCCTGCATTGTTTCCAGGGCGAAATTCCGTGTTTTTGTCTCAGATGAACATGGGTTCAGAGTGTATGGTGCATGGGCCAGCAACGATGTAACCCCGTTTTCGGCAGCGAGTTGGAGAAAATTTGCAATATCCTTTTTATCAATATCTTTGGCTTTGCTGCCGCGCGGATTGCGGGTAAAGAATTGGATGGTATCGGCGCCGATGGAAAGAGCGGTCCGCCCCATGGCCGTGAAGCCTTTGGAAATAGATAGATGGCATCCAATATGTAACATGATCTCTCCCTTCAGTTTATTATTTAAAAAAGACTCATCTGTTTAGGCTTACAAGAAATATTGTTGTCGGTTGCAGGTTCCGGCCCGATCAGCACCGATGAGGCGGGATCATGCCGGGCTCTGTTGGCCGCCGCCTGTCTGTGGCTTGTGGTCGCATAGCAATAGAGGCAACCGTGGAGACAGGTCGTGTATTGGCCGATATCTATGCTTTTCACGCAGTTACAACCAGACCGCTGGCCGTTGTCCTTCTTGTTGGGATAGGCAGTCCCGAATATTTCTTTGAGCCGTAGTTCGTCTATACATTTGCCGGGAAGGATGACCGAACCTCTCAGGTCCGCTTCAACGGCGCATGTCCGCATTTCCATATCATTGTGTTCGGCGATTCGGGCAAGGTTTGAGACCAACTCACGCATCCGTTCAGGGTCCCCGGTTATATCGGTGACAGATAACGCATTGACGTGTCGAAGGTTTTTTAGTGTTTTTTTGTAAAATTCGGCAAAGCTGATAGTGACCAGCTGAGTCCTGCCGCGCAGGGCGGAGGCGATCGCTGCAAACTGTTTGAGATGCTGTTCGATGGTTGTGATATTGCTCACCAGTATCGGGTCATAGCGCCAGAGAACGCGCTGCGGTCCCAGAAGATCGCTGAGTTTTATAAACATCGAGATCGCCTGGTTAAGATCGGGTCCCGACTTTTCAATAACCTTTGGATAACCGGTGATCGTATACTGGAAATAATACCGGTATCCCAGGCAATCGAGTTCCTGCAGGTGCGGGATCAATTTCCCGGGGTTTCGCGTCCAGAAAACCAAGGCATCCACATCCTTGACGGCAAGGGAGACGCGTTGAAACCTGTTGGCGTTGAATGGATTGCGGACGAGCGCAAAACCGGCCCGGATCCGGTTCATGAACCAGTCGGCATAAAAGGCCGGGATGTCGGTGCGGCGGCTGGCACTGATAATCATAAGTTGTTGTTCATAGAAAAACGGTTATCCGTACAGGTGTCATGGGCAGCGGCGGCTCTTCATCAATTGTCGCCGATTGCTGTATAGTCAGTAATTTATTTGTCAGAGACCTGTTTGATTCCATTACCTGTTTGATTCACTTTAAACATTACGGAGTATTTATACACTGTGAATCTTGCTTTCAAATGTTTGCCCATCTTCCCGGGAGTGCCGATAAAAGGTATGACGCTTGTCAGTTTAAAAATATCGTCGCATTCAGGAACTTGTTGCATTATTCTTATCGTATCCGGCCGTCTGCAGTTCCGACGGTTTTCCGTTGCGGCCGGGGCTTAAATAGGCCGGCTGCATTTTGCAGCGGTTTTTTTGTTTCCGTGATGAGCATGTCAAAGTATCATGACAGGAGAGCACGATGATTCTCTACGACCCTCGTATTCCGGCAAGTTTTACTGAGTTCGGCATCCAGATTCCCGTTCGGGACAGCCGGACCACCAAAACGTTTCAAGCCCTGCTCGAAGATCCCAAGCTGGAATCCTTGCAGCAACATTGGCATCATGACAGAATAACTGAAACGGTGACCAAAGACGACCTCCTGCGCGTTCACTCGGACGGGTATGTCAATCGATTGTACTCCTCTGATCTGGAAAAGGAAATCATCGCCACATATGAGCTGATCGATGCACAGGGAAACTATCATCGATACGATCCCTCCACGGCAACGCGTCCGTTGACCGAGCTTTTCGAACGTATTTTGCTGAGGGCGGCAGGTTGCGTCCAGTGCGCCAGGCTCGCTCTGGAATACGGGTTTTGCTTTTCTTTCACGGGTGGTGCTCACCACGCACAGTACGACTTCGGCGAGGGGTTTTGCGTGGTCAACGATGTTGTCATTGCAGCACGTAAAATGCAGTTCGAGAAAAAAGCGGACAAAATCTGGATCATCGACGTGGATGCCCATAAAGGAGACGGAACCGCCGCTTTGACCGCCGGCGACGATTCCATTCGTACATTGAGTGCTCACATGGCAAGCGGCTGGCCGCTGGACGGCTCCGCCATCCTCCCAGACGGCAGAGCCAACCCTTCGTTTGTTCCAAGCGATATCGATATTCCAATCGAAAATGGGGAAGAAGGTAAGTATGTGGAACGACTGCGTGAAGGACTGGGCGAACTCGAGCAATTGGGATCTGCCGATCTGGCCATCGTCGTCGACGGAGCGGACCCTTACGAAAAGGATGAACTCCCCTCCACCGCTCCGCTCAACCTTACGTTGCAACAGATGTTCGAACGCGACCAACTGATTTATACTTTTCTCAAAGAACGCAAAGTTCCGGCGGCGTATTTGATGGCCGGCGGTTACGGTGATGAAACCTGGAGGGTATATGCGCAGTTTCTGCTCTGGGCTCTCCATTCTCGATACGAACACGTGGCTTAGTTTTTTGCGTCCTGGATACGTTTGCTCAAAAAAATTGCCCGGATGGCGCAGGAGAAGATTTTAAACGGTATCGCCATGATCGTGCGACGTACGCCAAGGCTAAATCCGACTTCACTGGGGCAGTAGCCGAAAGGGAAAAGCATTATAATGCCCTTTGATTGCAAGGAAAAGGCAATGATGTTTAATAAATATATCCTGCTCGCGCTGCTTCTCATCGGCTGGTGCGCATTACACAGCTTTCTCATCTCTTCCAGTTTAACGGATGCCTTGAAAAAGGGGTTGGGCTCTGGATTTCGATTCTACCGCTTATTTTTCAATGGTATTTCTACCTTGACGCTGATTCCCGTTGCGCTGTACGCCTTGTCCGTGCGCACGGAACCGTTTTTTCAATGGCATGGATTTTTGCGGATTTTCCAGCTTCTCATATTGGTTGTGTCTCTGGCCCTGTTTTACTTTGGGGCACGACGTTACGATATCGGCAGATTCATGGGATTGCGGCAAATTCAGGAGGGGGATGCAAACGGCGGCGGGATATCGGAGACCGGGAAGCTTGATACATCCGGGATTCTCTCCGTAGTTCGTCATCCCTGGTACCTGGCAGGTATTCTCATCGTATGGACTCGGAATCTTGACGTCTCAACATTGGTGGTCAATGTCATCTTTTGTCTCTACTTTGTAGTTGGCGCCCATCTTGAGGAAAAAAAACTGGTCCGAGAATTCGGAAAACAGTATCTCTCCTATCAGGATAGAGTCCCCATGCTTTTTCCTTATAAAATACTGAAATAAAAATTAAATTATTCATGTCTTCCTGCCTCTTCGCCGTGTTTTCAACACGGCGGCGTCACCTTTGTCATAATTTGTCATAATTGCTGTTTAAGATGTCATTTTTGCCTCAGGACTCTGTCATGTTTATGGGATTTTATGGTATTTGGAGATGCACGAAAAAAAATTCAGCCGTCCACAACGGAGATATAAATGCAGAATGAAACAATTTATGAAGGATTGAAGCAAGAGTTCCGCGGTCTTAAAGATCCGGGCAACATCCTGATATTGGTATATATCCTTCTTATCGTGGTCTTATTGCTTTTTGCAGGATTGCAATCGGCAAAAGCCGATTTTCACGTCACAAAAGAGGGAACATTTTCAATTGAACATCGGGGGGAATTCTTTCCACCCAAGAAGCACCCGACGCTACCTGTCGATCATGTGCAGTATGTCGAAAAAGGCCCCTCTCTACATTGACCCGAAATGCCAAATATTTCGCGATACTTGATTTAGTTTAGTTGAGACTGGCCGGGGGATAGTGTCTGCCTCCCGGTCAGTTTCTAACTGAAGAAAAATCCCGTGGAAAAGAGTGGTTGATGCGATAGCTACCAACCGCCTTCGAGTGGCAGAGAGCCTTTGGATCGTTTTCTTCTCTTCATTCCACCTCGTTATATTGCCTGACATTTAGATGATTTTTACGTCATCGTCTATCATAATTCTCAGCAGAGATATCATTATCCGTTCAGGACCCTGTCATCCTTTTTGGTTCAAATAGCTAACAGGAAAAAAGGAAATTCCAGATCAACTGATACTGAATGGAGAAGGCTATGCATGAGAAGACGATTTTGAAAAATAAAGAGGGTGGAATCCGCAGCCTGAGAGACCCGGGGGTGGTTTTACTGCTGGTTTATCTTTCCGTGGTTTTTATTATGTTGCTTTTCGCCGGCCTTGAATCGGCCAAAGCAAGCGTCGACGCAACTTCTGAGAAAACCATAAAATTAGACGAGGTTCGCCAGGGAGAGCTACTTGTCCCCGCACGGGAGGGAAGTGGCTATATTCCCATGCCGATGCTCTCGCAGGATGTGCGGATCGCCGTCAGCGGCATGGTTGCCAGGGCCGTAGTGGAACAGCACTTTATCAATAAGAGTGATGGGTGGATCGAGGCCGTTTATGTTTTTCCCCTGCCGGATGAGAGTGCGGTGGACCATCTCAAAATGAAGATCGGAGACAGGGAGATAATAGGAGAAATCAAAGAAAAGCAGGAGGCAAAAGCCATTTATGAAAAGGCGAAAAACGAGGGCAAAAAAACCTCCCTGCTGTCTCAGCAGCGGCCCAATATCTTCACCACAGCCGTTGCCAACATCGGCCCTGGGGAAGAAGTCGTCATCGAAATCGAATATGAACAGGTGGTCCAATTGGCCGATCATGTTTTTTCTCTGCGCTTTCCAATGGTCGTGGGGCCTCGTTACATTCCGGGCAGCCCGCAAATCGAAAAATCCGCCAAGCTCAACTTTGACGGAGGCGGTTGGGCGGCCAATACCGGCCAGGTGCCCGATGCCTCTCAGATCACTCCTCCCGTTGTACCCCCAGGGGAGCCGGCTGTTAATCCGGTTGCACTGTCGGTTGATCTGGCGGCAGGATTTCCTCTGAAGAGGATAGACAGTCTGTATCATGGCGTAGATATCAAGGAAAAGGATACAGGGCATTATACCGTCAGGTTCAACGGAGATGTCAAAGCAGATAGGGATTTCGTACTCGAATGGGAGGCGGAGAACAGTGAAAGGGCTAAGGCGGCCTTATTTTCAGAGGATATGGGAAGCGATCGCTATCTGCTGCTCATGCTCTTACCTCCGACGAATGGTGAAAAGATAGAGGCGGTACCCAGGGAAATGATCTTTGTTCTCGATACATCAGGTTCCATGGCCGGGACTTCCATACTCCAGGCGAAAAAGGCTTTGGACATGGCCATTTCCCGACTCCAGCCCCAGGATCGATTCAATGTCATCGAATTCAACAGTACGCCCCGGGCGCTTTTCGATTCGCCAAGGCCTGCAGATACTGCAACGGTCCGTCAAGCCCTCAGCTTTGTCGACGGTCTCAAAGCAGAAGGAGGAACCGAGATGGCTCCGGCTTTGAGGCTTGCACTCGACGGAAAAAGTGATCACAGTCGAGTGCGTCAGGTGATTTTTTTAACCGATGGATCCGTGGGAAATGAGAGTGAGCTTTTTAGCCTTATAAGAAAGAGGCTGGGAGATTCCCGTCTGTTCACCGTAGGTATCGGTTCCGCGCCGAATTCTTACTTCATGACACGGGCAGCATCAATGGGTAGAGGAACCTTCACCTATATCGGCAAGGTCGAAGAGGTCCACAAGAAGATGACGGGTCTTTTTGCTAAACTTGAACATCCTGTTATTTCAGATTTGACCCTGACTTCAGCGGCAGGCGACGATGCCGTCCTTGAGGTCTATCCGAACCCCCTTCCGGATCTCTATGACGGGGAACCTTTGATCGTTGCGATCAAAGCAAACCGTATGATTTCGGGTTTGACTCTCACGGGGTTGCGGGCCGGAAAATCCTGGCAAGTCTCAGTAGATACCTCCCATTTTGCAAACAGGTCTGGAATTGCAACACTTTGGGCCAGAAAAAAAATTCGTTCCGAGATGGAATCACTGCATCTTGGCGTCGACAAGGATGAGGTTCGCAAGACGGTTTTGGCAACAGCTCTGGCGCATCATTTGGTCAGTCAATATACAAGCCTGGTAGCTGTGGAGCAGAAAGTTTCCCGGCCTGCAGATAAGAATCTGGCAACAGGCCATCTGAAAACGAATCTGCCGAAAGGGTGGCGGTACGAAAAGGTTTTCGGAGGAAGGGCCAAAACAGCTACTCCTTCTGAATTGTGGATGATTTTAGGCTTTTTATTATTGGCATGCGCGTTGATATTGGCAAAGGATGGCAGGAAACGATAGCTATGAACAAGAAAAGGATTGCTGCTCTTGTCTTGTTTTTGACGGCAATGGTGTTGATCGGAGACGGTTGTTGGATAAAAGCCAAAGCCGTATTGGCCCAATACCTTCTGGAAAGAGCCTGGCGTCAGACGCTTCTTTCCGGAACTCCGGTCAAGGCCTGGCCCTGGGCGGATACCTGGCCTGTGGCACGCCTTGTTGTCAAACGGCTGGGAGTGGATGCCGTCGTATTGGAGGGGCAAAGCGGGGAAGTTTTGGCTTTCGGGCCAGGTCACCTTGCTGAAGGCGCGGAGCCCAATTCAGCAGGAAACTGCATACTTGCGGGCCACAGAGACACCAGCTTCAGTTTTTTGGCACATATCAGGAAAGGAGATATTGTAACGCTGCAGTCGCGCAACGGCTCGGAATACGACTACCGGATTGTCTCCACGAAGGTCGTGCGCTTCGATCGTCTGTTTTTAGAGGACACTGTCACATCATGGCTGACTCTCATTACCTGTTTTCCTTTTCACAATCCGATTCCCGGCGGACCGCTGCGTTTTGTCGCCTTCGCGGAACAGCTTCCTCCATCCGCGGGCGGCAACCGTCGGCACCCTTCACGTTCTAATCCTTCATATCCTCCAGCTCTTTTCCCTTGAGAAAAGTGTGGGCGCTCATCGCGATGTTCATCGTTTTGTGAAAAACAAAAAATATCATGATTTATCATCGTTGTGGCGAATGTCGTTGGCCATATTTTGAATTATTCCGGCTTGGGCATCGGGATCAACCAGATGGCGCGCAGATGCGCCGATGGCCACAGTCATTGCCCGGATCTTCGTTTTCTAGGCATCAAGCATAGTTTGCTAGATTTCGTCAATGCCTATATATTTATATTCAAAGCCTGCATGTTTCACACACACATGCTTTAAATATCAAAAAATCGTCTGATTGGGGTGTCATTTATTTCCTTTTCGTCGTGGGAATGATTGATGTCCGGTGCCGCGCAAGGTAAAGGATTTTTTTTATATCAATGGAGGGTAGATGCCTGATAAGGGAATAAAAAGCACGTTGATTTCGGAACAGGAGATCCAGGCGATTGTGGAAGAACTTGGTCGGAAGATTACGGCATATTACAAAGATAAAGGCGGTGATCTCCTGGTGGTGGGTCTCCTCAAGGGATCTTTCATCTTTATGGCTGACCTGGTGAGAGTCATCGATCATCCCCTGGCCGTGGATTTTCTTGCTGTTTCCAGTTATGCCGACTCAACTGTCAGCTCGGGAGATGTTAAAGTCAAGCTGGATATCGACGAGCCCATAGAGCGGAAACATATCCTTCTGGTCGAAGATATTGTTGATACCGGGATCACCTTTAAAAAAGTGATTCATATGCTAAAAGAAAGGAATCCGAAGTCTCTGAAAACATGTGCTTTTTTAAGCAAACCTTCCCGGAGAAAGGTTGAAGTGCCCATCGATTTTTGTGGCCGGGACATTCCCGATGAATTTGTCTGCGGTTATGGTCTTGATTATGCTCAAAAATACCGAAATCTCAGGTATATAGGCGTTCTTGACGCCTGACGGAAAGGTCCTCGGTATTGGTAAACATCAAAAAATGCGGAGGAATAAAACCATACTGTGTTGATAACCTGCGACAATAAAGAGCCTGAGATCGGGGACAACGTTTTTCTAGCGGCAGGAGTTCGTTTGATTGGGAAGTCATTATTGGCGATGATTCTTCCGTTTTTTTCAATTCTGTTTTAAGAGCCGACATTAACGGAATACGTGTCGGTGAAAGAACCAATATTCAAGATTCATGTTCTCAATAATATGTCCACTCTGAAAAGCAAGTGCCTTTGGCAAACTTTATCTTCTTATGCAACGAAAACGTTGCACTTCGCGCCTGCAAAAGCATAGCCGCTTGTTTATGTAGTAGTAATTAAATAGAATTTTTCAAAGCCCCTCTTTTGTTGCATCCTGTTAACTATTGCCTGACATATTTGGGCCTGCCGACCGGTTTCGCCTGGCTGGTCAAGGCGCCTTTCCTTGGATTCTGATTCATGGAGTGGTGCAACATGTCGGTTGCCCTAAAAAAACCGCCCCCCTGAGGTTTGCAAAAAAAATGGCTTGGAGTTTTTAATGCCGGTGACGTATCATATTGATTAAACGTTGTAAAATTGAATTGCAACCATCGTGCGGGAAATCAGGCATGAAAGGTGCTACCACAGTTAATCGAAAGAGGAACGTATGAAGCATACAAACAAAATTCAAATCGTTATTCTCACCGTGTTGATTTTCTTTGGTGAGAGCAGGAGCGCCTGGGCGTTGCAAACTCATGCACCGCCTGAGGGGATTTATGTTCATCAGATGGCCCATATCCTATTTATGGGAGCATTGGCCTATTTGTATTGGCATACGCGAAGAACACCTGCTATTGAAAGTAAGGGTTGGAAATATTTGCAGATTTTTTGTATCATCCTGTTTTTTTGGAATCTGATGGCCTTTACAGGACATGAGATATCCGAACATCTGACTTCAGCCGATTTCATTGATAAAAATACCTGGAAAGAGCAAATTGCCGCACCGGTTACCTTTGTCAAGACACTCTACTTTATCACCAGAATGGATCATTTTCTTAATGTTCCTGCTTTGTTGGCTTTGGTGATAAGTCTTAGAACCTTCTATCTGGAAGCCAGAAAGGAGGTCGAACGATGAACGGATTGTCCTTATTGCCTGCGGTGACCGTGGAGTTTGTCGGCTCGGCTTTTGCGATCCTTCTTTCGTTTATGGCCTTCGGCTATTCCAGGGCTTTGGTAAAATTGCAGCCAAATAATTTTATCTGGGGATTTCTTTTTTATTTTTGTATCGCGATGGCTGCCTTTTCCCTCTCACGTGGAGTAGGCCACATTGTGAGAATTATTCTCGTATATAACGGGAGAAACGATATATGGGAACAACTCTCGCCATGGTCCGGCGGTTTCAACACCATGCTGTTGATCTCTGTTGCGGCTGTTACGATCTATTACCATAAAGGACTCGCGGCATACAAGGCCATCAGGTTGGAGGCAGAAAAGTTGAGCCAGGCCAATGCCAAGCTGGCTGCCGGGGCAAGAGAGCTTCAAGAGCTCAATGCCAATCTGGAGCATATGGTGGACGAACGGACCAGAAATCTATCGGAATCGGAGAAAAAATTCAGGAATTTTTTCGAGAATTCAAAAGATATCGTATACTTTTGTGATATTTCCGGCAACATTACCGATATCAACACCAGCGGAATACAGATGCTGGGCTTTGACGGGTCTGAAAAAGCTGTCAATTTCCATACCTTCTTTAACAATCCCAAAGACCTCGACCGATACCTGGCTGAGTTGCGTCAAAATGGTTTTGTCAGCGATCTCGAGATGGAATGCCAGGGAAGGAATGGCGTTGTGCGTCATATCCTTCTATCCGCCAACGCCATTTATGACCAGAGCGGCGAAATTGCCGGATGTGAAGGAATCGGAAAAGATATGACGCGTATCCGAAATATGACCGACCAGCTGATCAATCACGAAAAGATGGCGTCCGTCGGGCGCATGGCAGCGGGTATCGCCCATGAGATCAACACGCCGCTGGGCATCATTCTTGGCTATACCCAATTGATGATGGACGACTTCAATCCTGAATCCGAAGGCTTCGAGAACCTTCGGATCATCGAGCGGCAAACAAAGACATGCCGTCGTATCGTTGCGGATCTGCTGAAATTCTCCCGTCAGTCTGAAAGCGTGAAGACCCACATCGACCTCAACGAAATTATTCGTGAGGTCCTTTCGGTCACTGAACATACCTTGAATATTCACAGAATACAGGTTGTACGAAATTTTGCACAGGACTTGCCTTCGATAATCGGCGATGCCGAAAAGCTGCACCAGGTATTCATCAATCTGTTCAACAATGCCCAGTATGCGATGCCGGATGGTGGGGAAATCGCCATCTCCACCGCAAGAACGTCCCGGGGAGTCACCATTGCGGTCCGGGATACCGGGTCAGGAGTCGCCGAAGAGATTAAAAATAAAATATTCGATCCTTTCTTTACCACCAAAGAGGTTGGTGAAGGTACAGGTTTGGGACTGTCCGTTTCCTACGGGATTGTCCAAGAACATGGCGGGACCATTGTGGTTGAGAGCCCGGTAATGGATCCCGAAACCAAAACACCATCAGCGGGAACGGCCTTTCGGATCGGCTTTCCGGAAGCTGTCGGACAAAAAGATATCGACGAGGAGCGCGTGTGAAAATGGCTCAGATTCTAGTATTGGATGATGTGTTGGATGCCGTGATTCTAGTGAAGAAGATTCTCGTAAAACAGGGTCATTCGGTACACGGATTCACCGAGGAGGAAGAGGCCGTCTCGTATGCGGAAAGCCATCCGGTGGATTTGGCCATTCTTGATATTAAACTTAAAAAAATGAGCGGCATCCAAGTATTGGAACGTCTCAAAAAAATAAAGCCGGATATCGCAGTCATCATGCTTACCGGGTATCCGACCGTGGAGACCGTTCGCGAAGCATTGGAGCTGGGTGCCGGTGAGTACTGCGTCAAACCCATCGACAAAATGGAATTGGAAACAAAAGTGGCGGAAATCTTGGCCCGTAGATTTTAGGATTCGGGTGTGAAATAAGCTGAAAACTGGAAAAGAGGAGAGCAGCATGAAAAAATCAGTTTACTCCATCTGCGGCATGTGCACGGTCCGCTGCCCCATTCGCGTGGAGTCCGAGGACAACCGGGTGACTTGGATTGAAGGAAATACGCACCTTCTGGATGGAGCTCTTTGCGCAAAGGGATCGGCGGGCATGGCACTTGTCGACGATGCCGAGCGCCCGCAACAGCCGTTGATCCGTGTGGGTGACCGTGGGGCGGGACGTTGGAGGAAAGCGAGTTGGGCGGAGGCCTTGGATTTCGTCGCCGGAAAGCTGGCCGAGATAAAAACGGCATATGGACCGGAGTCCGTTGTTCTTTCTTCCCGCGGAGGTCCATGGCAAAATATGTATAAAACCTTTATTCATGCCTTCGGCTCTCCGAATTATAC
>JBJKQT010000054.1:0-3303 GCA_046705065.1 Desulfocapsaceae bacterium | reverse complement strand
GGAGCGAATCGTCTCGATGGCTTTGGATCTATCCATGATTCGTAACCATAACGCATTTGATTGCTTTTGGCAAGTAAATGCGTTCGGACCTGAGGTACGGAACCGATTCCGTTGCTTTTGAACCAGGAAAACCTATCGAGAGGCTGCTCAACATACGGGTTGAGTGTTTCGACTCTGGTTTGAGCGAGACTTTGGAAAAGGTGAATAAATCCGACCACTTGCATTCTGATTTGCGGCTGGGCGCGCGAATGTTGGGGGTTACCCCGAGATAATGAGGTCGGCGGTTAATGATGGATACCAAACCTCTCTGTTTTTATAATCTGCACAAGAAAATTTGGGGCGATCGGAAGATAACACACTTCGTTTTTATGGAAAACATCAAAGAAAACGACACTGTCATCGCTGATTTTACCACACTTTTCACATCGATCTTCGAGTTTCATACTGGCTTTTTCACATATTGAACACCATTCATAGATAAGCCGGTAATCACGGCGCCCCACATACTTCTTGAATCTGCTATGATGTTGGCCACGCATGCGACCATCTGCATCTTCGGGATTGTTCAATATTCGTTTGATAACCTTTTGAATTCTCTTGTAGCCTACAGTGTCGTGTTTTTCTATTTTCTTTAGTTTGTTTTCAAAGCAAACTGTTGGATGATAACTGTAAAGTGACATTTCGTGTATTCCATTGGAGATGCAGTATATTTTATTCTGGAAATCAATTTATAATATTTGATGTCTTCTGTCATTAATAGAAATGGTTGCTCACACCTATACCGGGAGCAACACAGATCAAGAAGTGATCCCGCTTTTTTGAACAGTGTCGGGGCCAGATTAGGGTGTACATTAGCACTACCAACACCAACTGTCTGCCAACACTTTCAACATTACCTTATTCCTGAGAGTGTAGGAATACCTAGTTTTCAGGAATTGTTGAAAAATTGAGCGACTACAAAGAAGAGATTTTCCGAAGAAAAGCTATGTGAACTTTTTACAGCCCTGTTAAGTTGTCAGATGTTTCAAGGTGTTTTCGGTCGTTAACTGTTCCGATCCTCCAAATCATACCATCCGTGAATATAACATTAATTGAGGCTGTATCCTGCCGCATTACCCGAAATCGATTCAATGAAATGTCTGCCACAAAACACAGTAGAGATATAATAACAAAATTATGCGAACAGATCACAATCGTACTACCGGGACAAAAATTATCTGAGATTCGTTTCAACGCTTGTACGGCCCGACTTTGAACCTCCACAAGGCTCTCTCCTCCAGGCATGGACAAAGAAGCCGGGGACTTCTCCCATTGGGTCCGAAAGTGCGGGTGGGCAATCGCCCATTGTTGTCCTGCCATACCTTCAAAATCACCGAGATCCATTTCCAGGAACCCCGGCTCCTTGATCAATGGTAAAGAGGAATGAAATTTTTTTATATGCTGAGCGGTCTCAACGGCACGTTTTAAGGGACTTGTGTAAATGGCTGTGATGTCTTCATCTTGAAGTGCCTTGGCAAGAGCCTGAGCCTGCATCTTTCCCTTTGCATTGAGCGCAATGTCACTTCTTCCCTGGAAACGGTGAAGACGGTTCCATTCGGTTTCACCATGCCTGATTAATATGATACGATTTTCCGTTTGCTGGAGAGTCTTTGCCATGCAACATATAATACTATGTGCTCACGCTGACACCAAGAGTGATGTGTAGTAGCCTAGGTCTATAGTACGGGACATGACGTGGTAACGATGAACATTTTAAATGCGGCAATCAAGCCAATCAAAATAGATTGATTTGAAATTCAATAGGATAATTATCAGGATGTAATAAAATCCATAGCGCTGCAAAAAACATGAATCTCCCTCTACCCCCACCAAGCTTTAATAGCTCATCATGTTCTCACGCTGGCTGTTGTTTAGGGTAACTGAGATTTATGGTTTCTGAAGGGACTAGTTGCGACATTTCCCGATCAGTATCGACACCGCTAACGACATGAATATGGAAGGAGAAAAGTGGAGCTTTCCTGAATTTATTCACGATACCCTTTTTACTGCCGGCGGTACCCGGCATCAGGGATGCAGTGCGGCGGCAGCTGTCATCGGTCACAAGGCGTTGCAAGGAAAACCACTACTGATATAAAGAAAACAGAGGAATTATTCTGTTGCAATCCGATGGATTTGCATTCAGGTCGCGGTTGCCTCCTGGTGAATCCGAGCCCAGATATGTCATATTTTGTTTATTATCCACAATAGTAGTATGTTACTCCTATAGAATTTAGGAGATTTTGTCATGAATTCCAGCCATATCCTGTCAACCGGTCTTCGCCGGTGCTACAACGATGAGGGGGCTTCAATCGACTGCAGGGGAACAGGACAGGATGCAGAATTTTGTTCAGGAAGAGACTGGCCCATAAAACGTTTTGAGAATGCTGGTGAGCATTTGGTTAGAGATCTGGCAACACGGCTGATCTGGACGCTTAGTTGCCCTTCTGAGTTTCCAATGACCTGGCAGGAGGGCTTGGATTTTATCGACCAGATGAACCGAGAGATCAAGTTTAATAGAAATGACTGGCGAATGCCCAATCGACGTGAGTTGCGTAGCCTTATCGACCATAGTGAGAGAAAACCTGCCCTTACCGATGGTCATCCGTTTCAAAATATGTTTCTCGATTGGTACTGGACCTCTACCACCGCAGCAATCGCGCCGAAATATGCCTGGTATGTCCAGCTGGAAGGCGGCAGAATGTTTTACGGCAGAAAGGAAGAATATCACTGGATCTGGCCTGTTTGTGGATCTTCTGATATTCTGGCCAGTACTGGAGCAAAGCTTTGTTACGATGTTCACGGAGAAATCGTCTCTTGCCCTGGATGCACGCAGGATGGTTCATTACTCATGGGGGTTACCTGGCCCAGGCCGAGGTTTAGGGTCAGCCGGAACGGGATAAAAGATCTCCTGACCGGTCTCATCTGGCATCCCGGAGCTAACCTGGGTGGGCGGACGGTTGGATGGAGCGAGGCACTGGCGACCGTCATCTCCTACGCAAAAACGACCAGCCTTCCGTGGCGGCTACCGAACATCAACGAGCTTGAGAGTCTGGTTGACGCCTCGACCTGTTCTCCGGCACTTCCTTCCGGCCACCCTTTCGCAGATATCCAAGATGGGTATTGGTCCTCGACGACCAGTCCCTTTGAAACCGATTGGGCCTATGTCCTCTATCTAAACAAAGGTGCCGTCGGAGTAGGTTTAAAAAAACAAAGAGGATTTGCCGTCTGGCCGGTTTTATCAGAGACCCTGGAAGGAAAAAGCAC
>JBJKQT010000053.1:0-12706 GCA_046705065.1 Desulfocapsaceae bacterium | reverse complement strand
TGATCCCGCACGGCGCCATCATACGAGCAACTTCCAGGCAATATTCCGGCTCCTCATTCCCGTGGAGTTGAATATACGTTAGTCCGGCTTCCTGTGCAATCTCTGCCAACACGTTGATATCATGGTCGACAAAGACACCGACAGCATCCACGAATGGCGGAAGCCTCGCGATGATTGCCCTGGCTTTTTCGACGGTGATAAAACGAGGACTTTTTTCAGCAAAGATAAAGCCGAGCGCATCCACACCCAACGATACGGCGGCCAACGCATCTTCCCAGTTGGTCGTCCCGCACATTTTTATCCTCGTCCTGCCATTCATCGTTTTATCCCACTCGATCTCATAAAGATTTGTAATTACTAATGAATCTCAGCAATATTAGTCAGAAGGGGCTGGGTCCACCTGTTTCACGGGTGTCTGTGGCCAGGACGGCCACAGTCAAGCCCCCAAGGATGGGTTTATGGCGTCCCGTGAGGCAGGTGGCCCCAGCCCCGGATTGATGGCTGAGTTTTGTTGGTAATCACATAAATAGTTTTAATTTCAGGCATGTTATTGTTATGTCCCTTTCGGGTGGGTTTAAAACCGAAGACACTCTCCCTACCTATCGCGCAATCCACGCAGAATACCGCCGTCCGTTCCGGCACGCATCAGTGTCTCGCCGATCAAAGCCGCCGCGATTCCTTCGTCTTTGAGCCGTTGTAAATCGTCTCTATCTCTGAGCCCCGATTCACTGACCACAGGGATCTCGTCAGGTATGAGTTTTTTCAATCTGAAGGTGGTTTCGATATCAACGGAAAAATCTTTAAGGTTCCGGTTGTTCACCCCAATCAACCGGCTGTCCGATGCAAGGGCAAGATCAAGCTCTTTTTCATTATGAACCTCAACCAGAACATCCAAGCCCTTTTCAACAGCACAAGCCTGAAAATCACGCAACTGGTGGATATCGAGAATGGCGGCAATGAGGAGGATGGCGTCCGCTCCGCACATGCCCGCCTCATGAATCTGCAGTTCATCGATTATAAAGTCTTTTCTCAAAACAGGCAGGTCAACGGTATCGCGCACTTGCAACAGATAAAGCAAGCTCCCTTGGAAGAACTCGACATCCGTGAGCACGGAAATTGCCTGTGCGCCATTGTCCCGGTAGCTCCTGGCAATTTCCGTTGGATTGAAATCGGCACAGATCACACCTTTAGAGGGAGAAGCTTTCTTCACTTCGGCAATGATCGAAACCCCTTGATAGGCCAAAAGCGCGTTTATAAAGCCGCGTGGTGGCGCAATATGTTTTTCCCGAAATGCATCGGGTAAATGCAAGCCTTTGGATTTTATGATTTCAATTTCTTCTTTTTTCTTTGCAACTATGGTATCGAGAATTTTCATAACAGACAATGACGGAGGAGCAGACCCCGTTCACACCTCCGCCTTCAGTTTTTGTGAAAGGGCCCTGAGCTGTTCGAGCTTCGAGGCTGCCTTTCCCGAATCAATGATCTCGGCCGCCTTCCCGACCCCTTCCCGAATATCCCGTGCCAAACCAGCAACCATCAACGCAGCCCCACTGTTCAACAGGACCATATTTCTCTTCGGTCCCTGCTCTCCGTCAAGTACCGATTTGAGCATCAAAGCCGATTCTTCGGCTGTCTCTCCTCCGCGAAGTTCGTCAAGCGTTGCGGTGGACAAACCGACCTCCTCGGGATGTATCATATAATTCTCGATCTTTCCGTCTCTGAGCTCGGAGATATAAGTCGGTCCGGTCACGGTGAGTTCATCGAGCCCCCCCTCTCCATGGACGACTACAGCCCTACGCGTACCGAGCTTTGCCAGAACATTTGCCAAAGGTTCGGTCAGGGTCCGATCGAACACACCGATCACTTGAACATTGGCTCCGGCTGGATTGGTCATTGGCCCCAGGATATTAAAAATAGTCCGGATGCCGATTTCACGACGCGGCCCGATCGCATATTTCATTGCCCCATGGAGAGCGGGCGCGAAAAGAAAGCCGATTCCCGTTTCACGAATGCACCGACCGACCTGTTCCGGCAAAAGGTCCAGGGCAACGCCGGCGGCTTCAAGAACATCGGCGCTGCCGCATTTGCTTGAGACCGACCTGTTCCCGTGTTTGGCTACGACAATTCCGGCCCCGGCAACAATAAAGGCCGATGCAGTGGATACGTTAAAGGTTCCGGAGCCATCTCCTCCGGTCCCGCAGGTATCCATCAGAACCTCTCCTTTTTGCAGGTCCACACCCGTTTTTATGGGAGTAGCCTTCTCCCGCATCACCCTGACCGCGCCGGTTATTTCTTCGACGGTCTCGCCTTTCATCCGGAGGCCTGTGATAAAAGAACCTATCTGTGCGGCAGTCGCTTCACCGCTCATGATTTCGTTCATCACATCGTACATCTGATTTTCCGCAAGGTCATTACCCAAAACAACCTGGGCTATCGCTTCTCTAATATTCATGACAACCTCGGATCCTGGTTCAGTTTTTTTGCGCTTCTTTTAACAAGGCCGGATAATCGGGGCTCATAAAATTCTTCAAAAGCGTAATTCCCGCCGGAGTCATAATGGATTCGGGATGAAATTGAACACCTTCGACCATTAACGTTTTATGCCTCACCCCCATCAACTCTCCCTGATCCGACCGCGCCGAGACAATGAGACATTCGGGAATCCCCTTTTCCTCTATGACCAGAGAATGATAGCGCATTCCGTCAAAAGGGTTGGGAAGCGTTGCAAATACGCCTTTTCCGTCATGATGCATCGGGCTGGTTTTTCCATGCATGATCCTCCCGGCTCGAATGGTTCTCCCGCCAAAGGCCTCCCCGATGGCCTGATGTCCAAGGCAGACGCCCAAGACCGGTATTTTGCTGCCAAAATGTCTGATCGCCTCTATGGAGATGCCTGCATCCGCCGGAGTGCCGGGTCCTGGTGAAACCAAAAGGCGGTCGGGTTTCAGATCCTCTATTTCTCCGATGGTTATCTTGTCGTTTCGAAAAACACGGATGTCAATTTCAACGCCTTCTTTCCGGCAATTGCCGGCAATGGTCTGGACGATATTGTATGTAAACGAGTCGTAATTATCTATAATGACGATCATAGTTTAAAATCCTTTTTCCGCAAGTTCGACAGCACGGCGTAATCCCATGGATTTATTAACAGTTTCTTCAAATTCTTTATCAGGGTCGGAGTCAGCCACGATGCCTGCTCCAGCCTGAACCCACAGATCCTTCCCTTGCATTACGAACGTCCGGATCGTGATACAGAAATCCATATTCCCTGAAAAGCCGAAATATCCCACCGATCCGGCATATGGCCCTCTTCGCTGCGGTTCCAGCTCATCTATAATCTCCATTGCCCTGATCTTCGGGGCACCACTGACGGTGCCGGCAGGGAAACAAGCGGATATCACATCAAATTGATCTTTTCCCGGATCTATAACCCCATGAACCCCAGACACAATATGCATGACATGGCTGTATCTCTCGATCACCAACAGATCGCGGACCTCGACAGTCCCGCCTTTGGCAATCCGGCCGACATCGTTTCGGCCGAGATCCACAAGCATCAGGTGCTCAGCCCGCTCTTTCGGATCGGCCAGAAGTTCCTTCTCCAACTCCAGGTCCTCTTCAGGTGTCTTCCCCCGTTTTCTTGTGCCGGCGATGGGACGCAATTCAATGGAATCTCCATCTTTCCGAACAAGAATCTCCGGGGAGGATCCGATCTGGATCATATCACCCTGTTGCAAAAAAAAGAGATACGGGCTGGGATTGATATGTCTGAGTGCGCGATACAATGCCAACGGCGAAAGATCTGTTTGGGTATGAAAACGTTGGGACAGTACCACCTGGATAATGTCGCCCGCTTTTATATATTCCCGCGCCCGATCAACCATCAGGCAAAAGTCATCCTTTGCCATATTCGAGGAAAAGACGTGCTCCTCGGTATTTGATCTTCCCGACGACAAGGCAAATTCCACCGGGACCGGTCCTCTCAAAAGGTTCACCAACGTTTCGAGTCGGTTAAGGGCCTCATCGTAGAGTTCCCGGCTCTTTTTTCCATCAAGCATCCGTACCCAACAAACGATGGTTACAGTCTGGCGAAAACTGTCGTGAATCAGCACAGTCCGTGGAATCATGAATGACGAGTCCGGAAAATCAAGAGGATCATGCCGGTCGGGAAGATTCTCCATGAAGCGAACCATATCATAGCCAAGAAAACCCACGGCGCCTCCGCAAAACCGGGGCAGATTCGGATCATCCACGGCTTGCAGGCTTTCCATCAGGGCCCTTAAGGCTTGGAGGGGATTCGTCTTGCTTTGGGTGGTTTTCTTTTCCTCTCCTGAAACTTCTTCTATGACAACGTCAACACCTTTAGAGGAAAAGGTCACCAGAGGATCGAAACCGATGAAAGAATAACGCCCCCATTTTTCTCCGCCTTCCATACTTTCAAAGAGGAAAATATGGCTGTGTTTTTGAGCAACTTTGGCAAAGAGAGTCAGTGGAGTATCGAGGTCTGCAATGATCTTCCGGTATACGGGAACGAGGCCTGCGGATGAAGTTTTGGAACAAAATGTTGTATAATCAGGGGATGCAGTATGCACGGAAATCCTTTTTTTTGCTGTATTAAAATATTTCCTGCGCATTTTCGGCAGGATACAATTTCAAGGCGGTACTCCAACCACAATGAGACCAGAGAGAATTCAAGTGCCTAAGTCTACAAAAAAAAATACCTTTTGACAAACCCGTTTTGCAGGAACCCTTGGGCTCGAATAAAAAAAGAGCCATGAAACCTGGCGGCTTCATGGCTCTTTTCTACCTTATACGGCGCGTTACGATCGTCTCAGGGACAACCGCACCGCTTAGTTCGGCGTTAAACGGCTGCCTGCAGCTTGTTTACGCTCTTTGTGAGTCGTGATATTTTACGTGAAGCAGTCCTCTTATGAAGGCTCCCTTTAGTAGCAGTATGAGCAATCACAGGAATCGCAAGCTTGAGGGCTTCTTGAGCTTGATCCACCGATTGGGCCAGAACCGCTTCGTTGACCTTCCGAATGGCATTTTTCATTTTGGTCCTGTTGGCTCGATTACGTAAACGGCGAACCTGAGATTGGCGATTTCTTTTTTCAGCGGATTTATGATTTGCCACGAATTCTTTCCTCCTGTTTAATCTCTCTTATATAGAAAACCGGTGCTTCCGGTATTTCTTTTCATATGGTTTTGTATTTCTGCTTCACGAAATTGGCTGGACGGACCTGTCCTCAAACAGAAGCCGATCAAGAGAAAAGACATATACTGCGCAAATCCGACAATGTCAACAACTATAATGAAAATTCACACGATCCATCACCAATTATTGTTTGACTTACCTTATTGGATTAAGATATTGTTGATGGGTGTAAATGGGGTGTCTCCAGCACCGTTTTTTTGAGACATACTGTGACCTTTTGGTCCTTCGCTCTTTTTGTGAAAAATGGGTTTTCCTAAGGTACTTTTCAGAATTATAGAAAACAGGCAATGCCCTCTCTACGAATATGGGGATATCTTCAGTGTGACCGGCATCGCCATTTCGATCTTCAATGAGCACGAAAATGCCTTTATCACCACGTCGATAGTTCACTCGCCCATCGGGAAAAAGGCGTGCAAAATACTCAACGGTGACTTGACCAAAATCATCATACAGTATGAACGGGGCGACAAAGTTCCCATCTGTCTGATTGGTTGCAGCGGCTGCACCGGCTCCATTCGTCTCGAACACAACAAGGAAGAAAGTCTTGGAACCATGGAATCGGAAGAGCCCTACTCCAACGAACTGGGCTCCATGCTGCATATTGTAAGCGGTTTTGCCTTCTTCAAAAACATCGACCAAAAAAACCTGGATAAGGTTATCCAATTTTTCAAACTGAATAAATACAACAAAGACGATATCGTTATCCGCAAAGGAGAGCCCGGAGGCAATTTTTACATTATTGTTTCCGGAAGCGTCAATGTCATCAACGAGGTGGGCATAACCATATCGAAGCTTGGAAAAGGTGATGTTTTCGGTGAGATGAGTCTGATCTGCAACGAAAATGTCAGCGCGACCATTCAGATTGCTGAACCGACCTCCATCATTTCCATCGGACGGGAAAATTTCCAAAAAATATTGGACCGCTATCCGTCCGTTCAACTTTATTTCTCCCGTTTAATGGCCAGCCGTTTAAACAAATCCAATATGATCCGGATGCAGGATCTGACCTCGGGAATGATTGGCAACCTGTCCGAAATCCCGGCCGAAGCCCTATTCCAAACCCTGAACATGAACAATAAAACCGGAATTCTGACCATTTCCGAGCTGACCAAAGGCACCGCAAGATTTTCCTTCAGACAGGGTTCGTTGATTAAGGCCAAATACTTCGATTTCAGCGGTGAGACGGCATTCTACGAAATCTTAAAGGAACACAAGGGTCGTTTCAGGTTCACCCCGGGAATCCCGCCGGAGGATTTTGAAATTCCCGAGATCGGTTATTTCATGAAACTGTTGATGGAAGGCATGCGCAGGCTGGATGAAGGGCGGGTGCGCAAACTCAATTAAGGGAACCTTGAACTATTGGAATTTTCGTTCGAAATCAAGGCACGAGAAAAACTCTATCGCAGATATGCGGTCGATATTCAAAGGATAAAACCTGGAGAATAACGAAGCGATTGGACGAAAAGACGATGTATTAAAATGGTCTTAAGCCAAAAGGACTACTCCAGCTTCCCCAGATAATTGAAGGTCGGCAATTTGGGAGGCCTCCCCTTTCCGGTCATTCTATCCGCCAACTCCTGAAGACTCTTTCTATCCGTGGCAAGTCCCGTAATATCGACCACGGCATAGCCGACTCCCATGTCCTTCATCTCCTTCAGATATGGAAGCAGCGAAAACGCCCGGCAGGGCATGGTCTGGGTAGCACCTTCCTTTTTCCTGATAAAAAAGGATTCTCCTTTGGGACTTAACAGCGTACGGTCGTAATTGAAATGACCGGCGGCTATTCGGGAGGTAAAGAGTGCCGGAGCACCATAGACGGTCAATCCCAGACGCACGCCGGCTCCCCCTGCCTTCTCTTTACCTTCAGGCAACACCGATCGTCGTTGACAGCCTTGGACAAGGTCGCGCAGACTCCTTCGGTCCAATTCGATGGAAATCTGTGTCGCCTCAACGCCGGCCCGGCCGATCAACCTGATGGCTTGATCGTTCATGACATTGATCGTGTAATCCCCGTAAAGATGCACTCTCTCCTTTTCAAATAAGGAAATTTGACTGAGATGCCCGATCTGGAAGCTCTTGAATCCCGACCGGACAAGCGACGCGACCACAGTGCGCATGCGTCCAAGTTCATTTCCGAGAATTACCGGCGGCAAAGCCCATATCACGTTTTTCACCCATCGGCCGAAGTGCTGCCTTATCCGGCCGGCCTGAGCGATCAGAACCTTATCCAGAGTCAACAGTAAACGGTCGGGTTCAAAGGGCAGTCTGCCAAACACTACTGCAGGAGAATCGGTTTTCAGCCACCACTCCAACGGGACTGCCGAACCCGCATTTTTCCTGGGTCTGTCTGCCTTTTTTCCCCGCCCCCCGGATAAATCGACACCGGCATGCCGCCCGTATTCTTTATTCTCCGGAAGCCTGAAGCGTGCCTGAATCGTTTCAATGCCGCGGGCAAGGAGCCTTTTGTCCTTAATGATTCCTCGTTTTACCGCATCCAGGGGAAGGTTCAAATCGACGGAGTCCGCTGATTCGGCGCCGACATCTATCTTATATGCCTCGATCCTGCCCGACCGCGTATTTTCGACCTCGTCCGGCAGAATGAGACAGGCTGAAACTCCTGCGTCGGCCTGCCGGACGATTCGGTTCTCGATCCTGATCTCTTTGAGCCTAAACGCCAGGCGTTCTCCAGAAGACTCGAAATGAAGACGCAGCCTGTCACCTATTGCCACCGGCTCTTTTAGTTTTAACATCCCACAGACACCGCCGTCTTGACGACCAACGGACTTGAACCGGCCGAGATGCAGACCTATATTCCCGGAATAATAGGGTGTTATCGCCTCTTTGGGCCGGGGGGTAAAAAAGTACCCCGGGCTGACTGTTCGTCCCATGGCACTGTCGATTAAGCTATCCGCCCGTTTGATCGCCTCACCGAAGCCCCGTTCATCCGCATCCAATACCAACCTATAGGCCCGGACCACCTGGGAGACATAGTGTGCCGATCGTAATCTCCCTTCTATCTTCAATGAAGCAATGCCCATTCGGCGGAGTTCCGGGATCACCTCAAGACCGTTCAGATCGTTCATCGAGAATAAATAGCTGCCGCCTTTGCCTTTTCCTTCCCCCTTTCCTCCCTTTCCCTGCCACTGGTATCGCCGTCGGCATGGTTGAACGCAGCGTCCGCGCAAACCGCTTTTACCGCCCAGATAAGACGAGAACAGACACAGTCCGGAATAGGAAAAGCACATGGCGCCGTGAACGAAGACCTCTAGCTGCACCTCACTCTGAGCGGCAATGGCCGAGATCTCTTTTACGGTCAGTTCCCTTGCAAGCACGACACGCTTGCAGCCGAGTGCGGCCAACGTCCGCACCGCATCGGCATTATGGGCAAGCATCAAAGTTGAGGCATGCAAAGGCAGGGAGGGAAAATAGTGTTGCACCAGGTTGATGAGCCCCAGATCCTGAACGATCAATGCATCGGGCTCCAAGGTCTGCAAAAGCGCCAACGTCTCGACTACCTTGGGCAGTTCCTGTTCGAGAACCAGGCTGTTTGCGGCGACGTACAGTCTTTTGCCATGATCGTGGCAGTACTTTGCCATCGCCCCGATCTCTTCCAATTGCAAATCTCGGGCAAGATTTCTTGCATTGAGACCGGGAGCGCCGACGTAAACGGCATCGGCTCCGGCATCCAGGGCCGCCTTAAAATTTTCAACAGTGCCTACAGGCGCCAAAAGTTCCATCGATTACCGTTCGATGACCACCTGATCCATTCCACCATGTTCCTTGAGCATGACCTGGATCCGCTCATCGGCAAGGATGGCGGTGCTCATCCCGACATAATCGGGTTGAATAGGCAATTCCCTGCCGCCCCGGTCCACCAGCACGGCAAGCTGAATCGAATGCGGGCGGCCGTAATCCATAAGGGCATCCATGGCTGCTCGAATGGTCCGCCCGGTGAAAATGACATCGTCCACAAGGATAATATCCCGGTCCTCGACGGCAAAAGAAATATTCGTCCTTTTCACCAAAGGATTTTGTGCAATCAGGCTCCAGTCATCACGGTATAAATTAATATCGAGGCTGCCTGACAGCACCTGGACGTCGCCCTGTTCTGAAATAATTTTCCCTATCCTGTCGGCAAGATAAACTCCACAGGTATGAATACCGACGATGGCCAGCTGCTCTGCCGATTGATTTTTCTCAAGAATCTGCAGGGCTATTCTCTTTTGGGCCAACTCCATATCCTGAGACGTCATGATAATGCGTTTTCCTGCGCTCACTTCTTCACCCGCTCCCAAAAAAAGTCAATCCCCATTCGATCAACCCGGTTGATGGCCTCCGGGAAGGCCTCGCATTCTTTGGCAAAGACTTTGGCGGCGATCTCGTCCACGCTATCGTCATAATCGATATCGACGCTCTTTTGCAGAATGATCGGCCCCTGGTCATAGAATTCATCGGCAAAATGCACCGTGCAGCCACTCACCGTACAACCACGCGCCTTGACAGCCCTATGCACCCGCGAGCCGTAAAATCCGTCGCCGCAAAACGACGGGATCAACGACGGATGAATATTGATCACCGATTTGGTCAACTCGGGAGGCGGTTCATACAGCTTTAAGTAACCGGCAAGACATACGATATCGATATCATAATCCCGTAAAATAGCATTGGTTGCCTTGCTTCCCACCGCATAAAAGGCGGGATAGCCATACTTCTCAGCCTTTTTCAATCCGAGTGCGGTTTTGACATTGGAGACCACTACCTGGATTTTTCCAGCCAGGGTGCCATCGATAATCCGTTCATGAAAATTGTCGAGCGTCCTGCCGCTTCCCGACAGGAGTACTGCCATTTTCAACATCTTACTCTCCTGTGAAATAGCTGTTCGTTTTGACATCCACCTGGTTGAGCCACTTGGAGATTTTGGTATCGTAATCGGAGGTCAGGGCGAAGACCTTGGCCGCCAGATAAAATCTGGTTGTAAGAAGCGTATTTCCCTGATCTTTAATCTCGTTCAACACTCTCTCATAATCCACCGGATCGACTATCACAGTGACATCATGGAAATTTTTCGCCGAGGCCCGGAGCAGGGTGGGTCCGCCGATATCGATATTTTCTATGGCGTCGGCGAGACTGCAGGTCGGATCCGCTACGGTTTTTTCAAAGGCATAAAGGTTCACGGCCACAAGATCGATGTTTTTCAAGCCATGCTCGGCACATTGACGTTGATGATCGAGATTGTCCCGTTGGTTGAGAATACCGCCGTGGACTTTCGGATGCAGCGTTTTGACCCTTCCGTCCAGCATTTCGGGAAAACCGGTGAACTCCGAAACATCGACGACTTCGATTCCTGCCTGCCGAATCTTTTTGGCTGTTCCGCCGGTGGAGAGGATCTCAACTCCCAGAGCGGCGAGTTCTTTTGCAAACCCTTCTATACCGGATTTGTCGGTCAGACTTATCAACGCTCTTTCAATTTTTTTCACCACTTCCTCCTTCTTCTTTGAAATGCCGCAGCGAGGCCTCAAGCTGCCTTCGCCCCCGGCGTTTCAGTCTTTTCTTGTAAATACTCTTATCTTTCTTCGATCCCGCTTACTCGGCCTGCCGTTGGGAGCCGGTCCCGCCTGAAGCATTTTCCTGAGATCACGCTGCTGTTCACGCGCCCGGATGCTTTCTTCCGATTCCTCATAGAGCAAACGAGCCTGGGTGGCCGGGCCTCTCTTGTCTGAAACAGCCTGAACCGTAACGAGAAACGTCACCGTATCCCGGGTAATTTGCAGCACGTCTCCAACCTGAACCGTTTTGGCCGGTTTAACGCGCTGAGAGTTGACGTGCACTTTTCCGCCGGCTACGGCATGAGAGGCCATGGAGCGTGTCTTAAAAAAACGTGCCGCCCATAACCATTTATCAAGACGGATTTTTTCCTCGTCTACAGCCATAATGGTCACCAAATGAAAAAGACATTCCGCCGCACATGACGTTTTCAGCCGGAATGAATTTTTTAGATTACACCGAATCAGGAAGAAAAGCATGAAAAATCACCTTGATTTTTCATGCCGGTTTATTGTTTTAAAAGAGCCTTGTACAACACCTTAAAAAAGGGTATTAAAACCCTGCCGGTGCAGTCGGATATTCGGGAAGACGACCGACGGATTCCTCTGCTACTATAATGCCGATTGCCAATCTCGGATATGTGAGGACAAAGAAACGTTCAAAAGGTCTACAAGACATTCCTGTACAAACGAAAGTCGCGAATCAGCGACACTTTGTTTTGCGGGGCGCCTTCACGAAAAGCAGGCCCTTTTCCGTTTCCATCAATGAGCAATACCTTCGACGGCGGGAGCAGACCCTTAATGCAACACATATCAACCATGTCTAAAAATATCCAGGTCGTTGGGATAAAAAACATACAGATTCCCATCCGCGTCAGGGAAAAAAGCGGTGGTTTTCAGAACACCGTGGGCACAGTGTGCCTTCAAGTCAATATGCCCGGAGAACAGAGAGGAAGTTGTGTAACCGTCTTTACTGCTGCTCTGAACAAGTACATGGATGCGATCAGCATCAACAATTTTTCAAAACTTTTAAAGGAAGTCCAGGAAACTTTGAATGCGGAAAGTGCCAAACTGACTATGGACTTTCCTTATTTCATTGAAAAGAAAGCACCCGTTACCGGCACTCGCGGTTTAATGGAATACCGATGCACATTTACCGACGGCACCGGGACCGACGAAGACTTCATCCTTTCGGTCCAGGTGCCGGTTACTACGCTGTGTCCCTGCTCCAAAGAGATCAGCGAGGCAGGAGCTCATAATCAAAGGGCCGAAGTCAGCCTGAACGTAAAATTCAAAAAATTCATCTGGGTTGAGGACTTAATCGAAATGATCGAACAATCAGCCTCCTGTGAACTTTATTCCCTGCTTAAACGCCCCGATGAGAAATTCGTTACCGAACTCGCCTACAAAAATCCGATGTTTGTCGAGGATGTCGTTAGAAAAGTAGCGGTGACAGCTTTAAAACATCCCGACATCACATGGTTTTCCGCCGGGGTCGAGAGCTTCGAATCCATCCATAAACATAGTGCCTATGCCTATGTCGACAGCAATGAACTCATGGAAAACCACGGGCCATGCGCCAAGCCGAAGCGAAAACGGGCTTAGCCTCCCCTGCCCCGGCCCAGACGCATGGTTTTCAGCCGATTTCTTGAAGAATTCTCACTGAATCAATCTTTTTGCAGGAATCGTTATTCGCAATCGTTTTTCCAGTAAAAAAGAATGCGCCGTTCCTCTGAAAAATTGGACATTGACCTCTTGGTTTGATAGGTTTATAGAATCCGGGACGGTTCATCATTTCCTAAAGCCATACAATCATCGTCTGCCGAAATATTAAAGGTTCTTTTTAGAAATTAACTTGTGGCAGCTTGGAAAAAGGGCTGTCGCATTTGCTGAAAAACCGACTGTAGTGAAGGAGAAATCACTGTGTGCGCAAGACAATCAATACTTC
>JBJKQT010000052.1:0-7241 GCA_046705065.1 Desulfocapsaceae bacterium | reverse complement strand
CTAGACGGTGGCCAATACTAAATCAAGCTACTCGTTGGTAGTAGCTCGCAGGATTTATTTGCTTCCGGAGGATTCCGTTTATTGGTGAGAATGAAATTCTGTGAGCTACAAATAGTGCTAAACACGGTCATCAATGGACAAATACTGGCTAGGCGGTAAAATCTACATAGATCGTCAGACTTGTCACGGTCAGATAGCGTATCTCGGGACCGTTGAAAAATGAATCAAATATGTGGTAACAATAATGCCTGAATTCCAATAATCAATATTTCAGGGAGGAGTTGCTCCGAGAGATTGAAGCCGCAAAGAGAAAACCTATTCATAAGTTTCGGAGATAAATGTTACTGAATCTCGAGTCGGTGCTCATAGTTATAGCTAGTTACAGACGCCTTCCTCCGATTGGCATCACCCCCCCAGGGGCTCGAGGAAAATGAAGTCGAGACTTGGGCGCCAAATAGGACAGTGAATGAGATGTTGGGGAACCGTTCCGCTCTCGCAGCCCTTTTGGCCGAAAGGGATACGGCAAACCGACGCTTGGCTGGTGCCGCAATCAGAACACAATGCAGCAGCGGTGCTAACTCCCTGGTGCCTTTGATTTGGGCGCCCTTGCTCTCCGGCGGATATCCGTTGAGACGATTGCTGTCTCAGTTTCACTTGCCTCTCGGAATGAACCCGGGAACACCGGTCTCCACAACGGCATTAAACCTGATGCGAGACTTAATTCCTTCGGTGATCTCCCGCATGGCTCCTTCGGGAATGGTCGAGACCTGAAAGTTCTCCTTGATGCGGCCGGGGCTCTTCGAGGTGGTCAGAGGAGCCGTTCCGCGCTGAATGGCCCAGGCGAGCAAGACCTGCGCCGGGGTTTTGCTGACTCGCTCAGCGATGGCAGTGATGACGGAATCTTCCAGCAAGTTTGGCTCACTACTATGCCCTAAGGCTGCGAAAGCTTGCAGAACGATGCCATTCTTTTTACAATAGTTCACAAGGTCCCATTCCGGAAGGTATGGATGGGATTCGACGTGAACTACCGCCGGTTTGATCCTGGCGGCATCAAAGATTGCCTTCGCCTGCTCCAAACTGACATCAGATAATCCGATGGCCTTGCACTTGCCTTCGTCTACGAGGCTCTCTAGCGCTCCCCACGTATCCAGCAACGTCACCTCTTTGTCATAAATCACCGCACCGTTTGCATCCCTTGGGTCTTGTTCATCTCCGGGTTGGAAGGCAAAGGGAGTGTGGATGAGATAGAGATCGAGGAAGTCGAGTTGGAGTTTCTTGAGACTGGCCTCGAAAGCGAGTTTGACGCGTTCGGGACGATGATTATTATTCCAGAGCTTCGTGATGACAAACACGTCCTCCCGCTTGATCTTCCCCTCCCTGAATACTTCCTGCATTGCTTCCCCGACCTCTTTTTCGGTTCGGTAGCGTTCCGCGGTGTCGAGCAGGCGAAATCCTGCTTCAAGCGCCGACTTGGTAGCGATTCTGGTGGCGATGGGGTCAGGTATGAGTGTCCCAAAACCGAGCGCAGGAATGGCGTCGGTTCCGTTATTGAGGGGTAACTTCGTATAGCGAAGATCGTCAGTAGCTAACATTGTGTCCTCCTTAGGTTATTCTCCTTGCCCGTTGTATATCAATCCATTTTCACCTCCAAAATGAACTTCCATTTCGACCGGTGATCTTCACGAAAGGTTCACGATGTTGCGGACTCGCCCCTGATTCTTTGCAAATGAGGAACGTTATTTCGGTCTGTACGCCTTAGGCGCCGAGAAGAAAGGCCGCAACTATTGGTAGGGTATTGGCGATGCCGCTTCCATTACACTTACAGTCAGTGTGGTTGCGGGCAGAAGAACCTCCTTCATATTTTTCCCTTCATTATAGGCTGTGCTCGAGAGCGAATACTCTGTTTCGCCCGTCCATGCGCGCTTTTTAACGTACAGGAACTGGCAAAAGTCTCTTATGATCGCCATTGTCAGCCGTCGACAGAAAAATTTCTATCCTCAACTCAGGTAAGCTATAATGAACGCTAGAAACTCTTCGTTCATGCTGTCCTTGAGAACCGGACAGAGGCCCTGCGGCGTACCCCGAAAAGTAAAGCCGGACTGCCTTTTGGGATGATACATCCTTCGGCAGCCCGGCTATCTTCAAATTACGGAGGTCCTTCGCTTTCCGTCCCTGTCTCACGGCAGGTTTGGTATTATCGAGATCATTCTAATTTTGAAGTAATCCTCCTTCCAATACCTGTCAAGGCGACTACATGCCTTACCAGTCAGAGAGCAGTCTTTCCCGGAGCGTATCGCTACCTAAATTTCTCCTGAAATACAAAAAAGATAGGGAGAATTGCAAAAACTTGCCCGATCATCTCGTATAAAGTGCGAAACAAAGCTTTGCCATAGTCGGTAACTATTTAATAACAATAATATTCCGATAGGTAACGCCCCACTAAATCTAAAGGTATAAATTGGTCCAAAGTTAAAATCCTATTATGCCGATTGAAATACACTAGTGGCATAATTAAGGGAGTAAGGATTGCCATTTCCAACCTCTCTAAATTTTGATTATTATGAAACTTTACCTTGCGACTGTTTCTCGCAAATTCTGCTGGCCCCAAAACCTAACAGCAAAATAAGAATCTGGGAGAAGAGATCCTGATCTTTTTCGATTGAAGTTAAAGATCAGGAAAAAATATTTAAGTTACAGCTTGCGATTTAGTGGGAGTGTAAACTGCTGACACAGTTTTTCAAATTGAAGGGTTTGACCTTATACGTGAGGAAAAGCTCCAACTATATACACCGAGAGGACTCGGAGATTCTCTTTATGCTTAATATCATAAAACAAATTGAATCATGGATGGATAACATTGCCAATAATGCCTTAGAACCTGGCTCAGAATTCCCGGCTTTTGCCAGACCATTAGTCGGATTTGCATCTGGGGAAGATGAACTATTTTATTTCTTGAAAGCTGATATTGGCACCGAGTTTTATTGGACTCCTGAGGAGGCATTTTCATCGGCATTTCCAGATGAGAAGGTGAGGGCAGATGAGTTAAGTGTTATTGCCTGGATTCTACCGCAGACTGTACATACTCGCTTGGCACATCGGAAGGCCATAAATATGCCGAGTGTTGAATGGAGTAAGTCAAGGCACTACGGTGAAAAGGTAAATGAGAATTTACGACGTTATGTGGTAGATCTGTTCAAAGCAGATGGATGTCAAGCTTGTGCTCCAGTTTTGCTTCCACAATGGTCTAGGGCTCTCTCCAATCAATACGGATTCGCTTCATCATGGTCGGAACGCCATGCCGCTCATGTTTGTGGTCTTGGCACATTTGGGATATCCGACGGGTTGATTACTCCTGCCGGGAAGGCTGTTCGGGTTGGTTCGGTAATTGTGCGCAAGAGGTTCACGCCTACTCCGAGGTCATACAATAATCACAACCAGTGGTGCCTGTTTCATTCGACAGGCAAGTGCCTGGTGTGTATGCGTCGATGTCCTGCTGGAGCCATTTCCAAAACAGGGCATGATAAAGTCAAGTGCAAGGAATATATACGCAACGTGACTGCTGTTCATGTGGAAAAAGAGCAATTAGGTTTCAAAGTTAACAGCTGTGGTTTATGCCAGACCAAAGTCCCTTGTGAGAATCGAAATCCTTTTGCCGGAAAGAATCAGTGATTACCATATCCGACATCCTTAAACCGGAAGAGCCGGAATCGATTTTCCCTACTTGCCCGGCAGTTCAGTACCTCGACTCATGATCTCAACATAGCCTTCATAGCTGAACAGACGGTTACGCTTCTGGGAGGTCAACTCCTTCACAATGCCAAGTTTTTCCAGGTGGCGGAGTGCCTTGTTGACAGTTGCTGGAGTTTTGCCGGTTTTCTTTACCAGTGATCTCGATGTGGCGATAGGATGTTCCATTAGTGCTCTGTGTACCTGCAGAGTCGATGCCGTAGCCCGTCCAAGGCCGTTTATTTGGTCACGGTCTTGCTTGGAAAGGTCTAGAAGCTGCTGCGACGTTTCCACCGCCTGGGTGGCGGTCACGATGACTGCCTCGGCGAAGAAATCGAGCCAAGCTTCCCAGTCACCGGTAAGGCGGACGTTATTGAGCAACTCGTAATAATACTGCCGGTGTGTTTTGAAGTAGAGACTGAGATAGAGCATCGGTTCCCGCAACACCTTCTGATCACACAACAGCAATGTGATCAGCAACCGACCCAGACGGCCATTACCATCAAGGAATGGGTGGATCGTTTCGAACTGTACATGGGCCAACGCTGCTTTGAGAAGCACTGGAGTCGACTCCGGCTTGTCGTGGAGGAAGAGTTCGAGATCGCCCATGCACGCCAACACTTCTTCTGCCGGTGGCGGAACAAAAGCAGCATTACTCGGCCGGGTACCGCCAATCCAGATCTGGCTGCGCCGGAACTCACCAGGGGTCTGATTGCTTCCCCTGCCTTTGGTTAACAGCACGCCGTGAATTTCCCGAAAAAGCCGCAATGACAACGGCAGACCGTCTTTCATCAGGCGCAGGCCATGGTCAAGGGCAGCCACATAGTTGCTGATCTCTCGTACGTCATCAAGCGGAACGCCCGGCTCCTGATCCAGCTCGAAGAGGAGCAGGTCTGATAAGGATGACCGGGTCCCCTCGATCATGGAGGAAAGTACAGCTTCTTTTCGGACGTACATGTAGATGAATAGCGAGGTGTCAGGCAGCAGCGTCGAGACGCTATCCAGCCGTCCGAGTGCCAGCAGTGCCTGATCGAACTTGCTGCGCAGCTCCGGTGTCCAGTCAATTGGCGGACGCGGCGGCAATGAAGAAGGTACGAAGGCCTGAGCTCTCTCACCCACCGAGGAAATTGTCACGTATTTGCCCTGGAGTTCTCTTTTCATCCTTTCCGGCGAAAATAAAATAAGACTTGCCTTTATTTTACTATAAAGCCTAAAGCTAAAATAAAATACCGGGTGACAAAAATCAATGCCATTTTCTAATGGATCGTTTTCACTTCTTCAGGTGGGCGTTTGATTCCAAAATGAATATGACTGCTCCGGAAATGTTCCCCAAGAACCACGACAGGCCATCATCAGACGGTTGAAAAAACATAACATCGAAGCAATCAAATAAAAAAGTCCTGATTTCTCAGGGCATTAGAATTGTCTTTGGTGCGGAGCTCGGAATCGAACCGACATTGACTTGCGTCAGCGGAATTTTGAGTTCTTTTTTGAAAATCATTTAACTAATTTATATCATGTTATTATTTTATATTTATTGACCAATTTGCTCCATTTTTGTTCCATTTTGAATTATCGTCTTCTCTCGCTTCCATTCCGGCTAGATGATCGGGAGCACAGATAAAATGGAGTGTCGGTGGCAAATTACTTTCCATCTTTTATTTATTATCGGACGATGACTCTCGATGATATGTTCGTATCAAATGTCTCCTTTGTTATGAAGGTCATAATGGGGTTGGCTCATGAAACGGGATCATACACTAAGCCTTTAAACAACACATCAACGACCCTCTCGGGTGTGCCACAGCCGCAGCATATATGTTGTCGAATCTTGAATCTCGTATCGCATCTCATAGTGCCCCACAAGAATCCGGCGCACCTCGCGCGGCTCGAACTCATCGAGTCGTTCGCCGATGCGCGGGTTGGCTAACAAGCTACTGGGCGCAGCGGTGAGAGCCTGAACGGTGCGCGTGGCCACAGGCTTGTTCACCGGGGCAAGAAACTCGTACAGGCGAGCCAAGTCAGAGAGCGCCCTACTGGTCCATTTCAGTTCCATTAGCGAGGCACTGGCAGTGGCTCATCGGTGCCAAGGCTATCGGCCCATGCTTGCACGGCTTGATGGTCGATGACACGACCCGTGTCCACGTCGGCCAACGCTTCACGGGTCAAGCGGCTGCGTTCTTCCTCTTGGTCTATCCAGGCGGACAGCGCCTGTTTCACGATCCAACCGCGCGATCGTTCCAACCTAGCAGCCATCTGGTCGACTTTCTCGGCCAGCGGGAGAGGAACGTGTGCAGTCAGTACTTTGGTTTTAGTGTGTGCCATCTTGAATCTCCTTCATCGGAACCTGGTGTTACCTGAACCCACCACACAAATATCCGGGCTTGACTGGTGCCCCGATCTACGATGCTACCAGGACATGCCGCACGAGCGCTGGTCGTGGCAAGCAAGCACAAGACGTTCAATCGGGTGCGAATTTTCCGAATAGCGATTTATTATTAATCATAACGATTAAAGTTGAATCGGTCAATGAGCTATAAGACGTTCAAGATTTGGTAAAAGGTGTAGCGGAATGTAATGATAATCGCCCGGAACCGGAATAAACACAATTTTGGTGGCCCATATTATGTTGAGCTATCAGGGGGGCATCGGTTCGAAGTGATCGTTTCTCGGCAAGTATGTTGTTTGGGCAGTATTTTGAGATAATGGACCCATTTTTTCGCTGATTACTACAAGAAAGTAAAAAACCGCATCAGGCTCTCATCAAGACATCGCAGATTTGAAAATCGCTAAAATATCTCAATCTGCTGGTTGAGTTCTGATTGATCACCTCGATTTGGAAAGATCGTAGAAAACTTAACATGAAGTAAAGTAATTACAGAAATTTCAGATCTTAAAAAGGGCAATATTAACATCTGTCATTATCCGCGAGCTTTAAAATAATCAGGAAGCTCAGCTGTACCCTCTCACGGCTTAAGAAAAGGTGCTCATGGATATGCAAAAAACCCCAGTTTGGAGAAGGAAGAAAAAAATATGCTGGAACCGGCGTATGTGTAATTTTTGTAAGTGAGGTAGATGCAATACATCACGAATATTCAGCCAAGGATATCGAATTTGTTGGGGATATTGCTGATCGTGACTACGGCGGTCGTGACTTTCGACTAAAAGACAATTATGGGAATGTACTGATTTTCAACAGCCCTCATATCAATCAAAAAGAGTTGCTTGGTGGCCTAACGGGAGGATCGACTAGGAAAACCGCCAAATTTCACAAATTATCATTTGACGTGTTGAAATTATTGTCTCTGAGCTACTACTTATTCTATCTTCGGTGTTTGCCATCCTTGGCTCTATATTCAGATTATTACACTACCGACTCCAGGTATAGGAGAATTCGCTTGTTCATATCGATAAGAAAAACGGCAAGAGAATTGATGTTTAAATACCTGCAGAATGAGCTTTCTGATATGCATTCGCAGAGAAGTATATCATGCACTTACAATACAATATCTGGC
>JBJKQT010000051.1:0-3898 GCA_046705065.1 Desulfocapsaceae bacterium | reverse complement strand
TGCTCCATCTTATCCCGGTAGCGTTTGTTGACCTGATAGACAAAGGCGAGAACTTCGGCAACGGTTTGATATAATTCCACGGGAATTTCATCACCGATGGGGATTTTGGCTAACACTTCTATCAAATTCGGATCTTCCTGAATATGAACTCCGGCCTGTCTTGCCGTTTCAATAATTTTTTGGGCAATCAATCCCTTGCCGCTTGCGACTACTTTAGGGGCCGTACTTTTGCTCTCATCATAAAGGAGGGCAACGGCTTTTTCGATAATTTTTTCTCTTTCCATACTTACGCCGTTGTGTCCAACATGGATGAACCCTGCGGAAGGATTTTTTTTATAAGATCTGCGGCCGGATCCGATGCGTTCTCGGAAAATGAGAGTCCCAGAAGAGCCGTGTTGGTGATAGCCTGTTTCAGATCGGAACTGAATGATTCGACAAAATTGGATTTGTCTTTCGAGTCGGTGTTGAATCTAATGAATAAGCCGTCTTGATATTGGAGAAAATCTATTTGGAGATTTCCTAAGTCCTCAAGTGCAAGATGGAGGGAAAATCTCTGGGGAAATTGAGAACTTTCTCCATCGGATTCCTTTTTTTGTCCGTAGTCTTCCACCATGAGATATCCCTTTTCCAGGAAAGGGAAAGGGAGAGGGAAAATGAAATGCGATGGGTTCTCCAAATGGAGTTGTGCCAGTTGATAGGCTTCAATGGTGCCCAGTAACTGATGCGTGTTTTTTGCGATTTCTGTAGCATCTTTGAAAGCGTGAACCGTCTCAAGGAGAGCGGCTTTTAGTGTTTGGGCGGCTTTGTCTTTATCGCCATTTGCGAGCAGGGCCTCCATGGTCATTCCCATATTGTCTACGAGATGCTTCAGCACCTCGCCGCCGTCTTTTCCCGACAAAGTGTTCTGCTGGAGAGAGAAATATTGTTCCAATGTCGCGCGCGTCGTGGAGCTCAAATCCTCAAAAGGCAGAATTGGCGTTTTTTGAAATGCCGAGAGGAGTCCGGCAAGCTCGATTGGATCCCCGCTTACTGTGACAAGCGTTCCGGCGCCTTGCTGTCCTTCTGAATTTGGGACAATTTTCAGTGCTAACCGGGAAGAGACCTCTTCCATTTGCAGCTGAAGAGTCTGACCGGGTGAAAGTGAGATATTGCTCTGGACTTCAATCTGTTTACCGCCGAAATCCAAAACGAATATGTTGTTTCCCTTGGCTGATAAAACCGTGGCATCGATCAACCCTTTACCTGGAGAGACTGATTCATTTGGGGAAGCTTGTAAAGGACTGGAAAAATCAATGCCTTGTCCTGTACCGGCCAAAGGTTGTCCCGATGTCTCACTCAGAGCGCCTTGAGAAAAATTCAATTGTATTCTGGCCGCCGTTTCCGCAAGCTGTAATTGGAAGGTCTGACCTGGAGAGAGGGTGGCCTGGGTCTCGGCGCTTATCTGTTTTCCTCCTATATCAAGGAGAAATGTATCATTGCCCTTTGCTCCGAGGACCGTAGCATCAGTGAGGCCTTTTGACAACGTGTTGCCTGTTTGTTGCAGAGTTTTCAGGAGATCGGTAAGATTGATATTTTGTCCGACCAGAGTAAGAGACCGTCCCAAAAACTGTTGCGGCGAATTGGTGACAATTCTCAATTCCACCTGGGGAGAAAGGGTTGCCACTTGCAATTGTAATACCTGGCCCGGCGACAGTGAAGCTTTGCTTTGAGCCGCAATCTGGGTCCCGCCTATATCGAGGGTGAATAAATCCTTGCCTGTTGTTTCCACAACAGTGGCCTTGAGAATCTCCCCGGAGTGAAAAAATCTTTGTCCGGACGACTGCCCGCTCGAACGTGTGGTTGCGGAACCGAGGCTAGTAGATGAGGTGAGGGGTGTGATCGTGTTCATAGCTCTTTATCGACAAAATGTCACACAATCTTAAATAAATAGATCTCAGGTTACATGTTTGGGAGGAGTTTGTCGAGTCAAATTGTGTGCACCTCAAAACGGCTTAACTCGTTTCCATCCGGAACCGATGGAGACCAGTCCGGATTGGTTGTGATCTTGACGCCGGATTAATGAATTGACAGAAAACACGTGACGAACGCTGATTCTTTGCAGACATGAAATTTGTCGTAACGTCTGCAAAAGGCGGCCTGGTAGGAATCAGATCAAACGCATTGAACCGTTTTACCGACGAAATCCTGAGTATCCTTTTTTACAAAAGATATTTCCGTCTTAAAAAAAATCCAGAGGAAGCGGTTTATGGTTGAAGCTATTGATCTTTAACTTTGACTTTCAGACGCAGCAAGCGACGTTGAATCCGCAGACAACAACCGATAATTTTGTCGCGATCCTCGATGGAAATATCGTCGAAATGATAGGCCACTTCGTATTGCTTGTCGCTTATCTTTTGTTTTCTTACAGGATGGGCGATGACGGAGATAGTTTCAGGTTTCTCTGTGGGAAGGGTGATTTCCAGGCGTATCTGAGAATCCATCGGTGGGGGGGAGGAGAAGTTTGCCAGGATACCGCTGCCGCTGATGTCGACAGTTGTTCCGGCTATGCTCCATGGGTTGTCGTCTTCTCCAAAAAATTCAGGCCGGAAAGAACTGCTTATAACGTTTGCGGTTGCATCTACCCTGAAAAATTCCCTCATTTGTTCATGACTTATTGATTTTTGGACGATCAGGTTGAGCTGTTGCGGATTGGCTACTTCTGTGATCATCGCTTCGACGGAGATGGTGGGGCCTCCCATATCTATACTGATTATGCACGGTTTTTGAACATCTATTGCATCAACGGGTAAAGCGCCGGCCTTAAAAAGAAGACTGAATCGAGGAGGCGTGGATTTCTGGTAGACGCCTTGCATTCGATAGCGTTCCAACGAGTTGAGAAGAGGAATGAAAATCCTAACAGGTTTGGCATCGGGAATATTTTCAATGATGTCTTTTTCGGCGGCCATAAAAAAGGATAATTGTTTTTGAATTAGATATTTTCAGAGCCTGTCGTAAAATGGTTTTTTTCACCCAAACTCAGCTTTATGCTCAAAATTTTAACCTCAAAGTATTCAGTAAATGCCTGCGATAAAATTTTTTCGCATGCCTCGATTTTGATCTGAAATCCTCTTTTTGCAAAAGATTCCTCTCAGCCAGATAAATTTCAGTTACCCGGATACCATTATCGAGGAGTTTATCATTAAAAAAATATATCATCAATGCATTAGAATTAGAATAAGAAATCCTCGGTGGAAATCACATGATGCGGAGAATCAGATTGATTTTGTCCAAAACTGAAATTGCACGACGGATAACGGCATCCTGACTCTTTTGAGCTTCAACAATCAATCTGGCGCCGGCACAGAGCCTTAAAACAGTGCCTTCCTTGCCGCAGTCGACGGGTTGGCCCAGGCAGCAGCGCAACGCAGCCAGAGGATGGTTTGAATATTTAGAAAGATCCTTTTGCAGTAAACTATGAATCTGCATGATCTCCTCTGAGCCGAGGTAGTTGCCGTTTTTTACAATCCGAAAAGGAAAAATAGTAGGGATATGATCCCAGGAACTTTTGTCCGTCAATGCTTTGCGATCAAGGGGCGGGACCGGCATTAGGGAGAGGTTCGGGTCAGTCTTCATTCGATGCTGAATGGCATCGTCAAAGTGGTTAAGGAAGCCGGCTATTGCACTGTCCGGCAGAGCGGTAAACGCTCTCAATTCGGCGAGGGCGGCCTCCCAGCGAAGCAAAAGCCCCAAATTAATGCCTGCCTCTGGAATACCGGATCGCATTTCAACAGGCCATTCATATTTTGAAGAATAAGCCGAAATCCCTCTGGGAACGTTTTGGCACCGGAATGAGTCGGGGATGAGCAGGGCGCCCGAAAATGCCGGTCCGGTGAGAAATTTGGAGCCCGTGACAGCTACG
>JBJKQT010000050.1:0-10356 GCA_046705065.1 Desulfocapsaceae bacterium | reverse complement strand
TCGTTGCACTGTAAAGTGCAGAAACACACTATAATGGTATTTATAACAAACGGCTATATGCAGTTATGGTTTTCGATGATTTGGCAAAATCACCGCCAATGCCGGAAGCCGCCATGCCGATACGGCTCATGCCAGTATCCATGCCGCCAGGCCCAGCCGCCGTCCAACCAGATCCAGGCGCCGCTCACCCAGAAATAGTCCGGAGCGGGAGCGACCACCATCGGCTCAACCAACGGTGCAGGAGGCGGAGTGGCAGGCGCAGTCGTCACCGTCGCCGATTGCAACATGCTTGGCGTGTTGATCATAAAATCGATAACTCTATCGCTTACGCCCGATCGCTTCAAATCAATGATATGTGCCGTACTGAGATGATATATGGTCCTGGAATTGCGGATTTGACTGATAATCAGATCATCGCTTACTTTGGATCTGGACAGCGATTTGATATCATCGAGTGACAGCGGCTGAGTTGGTTGGGTCTGCTGTTGAGCCTGGGCAATTTGAGCATTTCGAACTTGCTGTGTCTGGTCCATACCATGCCCGATGGCCCCGCCGGCAACTGCGCCGACGGCCGCACCGACAAGCGATCCTGCACCGGAGTGGCGGGCCGTGCTTCCGATAACGGCACCGGTGGCGGCTCCGGCTAAAGCTCCGGATGCCGTATAGTCGGGTTGACCTTGGGGATTCATGCATCCGGAAAGGGAAAGTCCAAGCATCGCTGTGGCAAAAAGATATGGGTAGCGTTTCATTTTGTTATCCTCATCAATCAATCTAAATTTTGCTCTAAGAAACAGCAGCCTTTCATGCGTACGAAATTTATGTTAAAAGTCATAATGTTGCAGGCACATTGTGTGTCTGCCGGGGAAAACAACCGCCTTTTTTATCCATGGTACTGAAAGCGAATACTACGATCCTTAATCGGCCGCATTTGGAAATCGGGTTTCCTTACGGACGCAGCGCTTTTACCAGTTCGAATTTAGCAAAAAACAAGCCAGTGCTCATTGCCTTAACACTACTTTACAAATCTTGTCGGGGATGAGTTTCCTGTGCAGTTTCCTAAGGAATCCAATAATGGAAAACAAATAATATCGGGCAGTAGCAAACAGAGCGGCTGCTATCCGGTGATTTTCTCAACCTTGATAAAGGTCGTATTTTTTTTGATATAAACGCCTTACGAGGTGATAAAGGTCGAGTCTCAAGTTTTATGATGCGTAAAAAATACCCACCGAGGAAAACAATGCATACATTTTTTCCACGTGCGAGACAAAGAGACGGGCACACGTGCAAAATGTCCGTTTCAGCTTATATATGTTTATACAGTATCAATCCCTCAAATAATTGATCGGAACATCGATTCTCAGACGATCACTGTAGCCAAAGGAATTTGAAATACAAAAATGAAAATCCTATTTTCAGATGAAGTCAACATTGCGTTAGCCGAGAGCCTAAGGAAACATGGTTTCCTCTGCGATATCGCAGATATCCGCAGTGAACAATATTTAATCAAAAGTATTAGTGATTATGAAGGGTTAATTATCAGGGGTAAACCGACTGTTGGCCATGGGGTATTTGAAACAGGAACCAAACTGCGGTTTGTTGCAAGATACGGATCAGGTGTTGAACATATTGATGTTCAGTCCGCAATTAAACATCATATTGAAATTATAAGGGCTCCGGAAGCTCTTGCCCAAGCTGTAGCTGAATATTGCCT
This sequence comes from Desulfocapsaceae bacterium, assembly GCA_046705065.1. GTDB lineage: Bacteria > Desulfobacterota > Desulfobulbia > Desulfobulbales > Desulfocapsaceae > CAWGGS01. The sequence goes on along the minus strand of JBJKQT010000050.1, from coordinate 8,645 downwards.
CGGTTCACTCATTGGCATTTTGAGAAATATTCCACTATCGAGTGATTCACTTTCTTCTGGAAATTGGGAGAGAGAACTGTATAGAGGATTAGAACTCAGCGGGAAAACAGTTGGAATTGTTGGGTTTGGGAATACCGGAAGTGCTTTTGCAAATGTTTTGCAAGGCCTCCAGGTAAAAGTATTAGCATATGACCCGTATAAATCGGAATTTAATAACAGCTACATTGTAAAATCAGACCTGAATGCCCTATGCGCGGAAGCCGACATCATAAGCTTTCATGTTCCACTGACGGAAGAAACGAGATTTTTTGCCGATAGTGACTTTTTCAGCAAAATTCGAAAACCAATCATTTTAATAAATACGTCAAGAGGGGAGATTGTTCATACAAAAGCTTTGACCCATGCAATGAAAGCGGGCAAGGTCATCGGTGCGGTTTTGGATGTACACGAAATAGAAGGTCAAAATTTCACTTCTGCCATGTTAAAACAAGATCATAACTTATCAGACTCTATTCTTTATTTACTCGGACACCCCAAAACAATTTTAACCCCTCATATAGCTGGTTGGAGTGATAGATCGTTAGAGCTCATCAAGCAAGTTTTATTAAGAAAAATAATAGAGTTCCATAAGAGAATGGAATTTTAGCTGAAATATTTTCCCGTAGTTTTTTTGCACCCAATGGCTATTTGTACTTATCTTGTATGATGTCGATCGTGATCGTTTACGACTCTGAAACAACAGGCAAGGGCGAATTTTCAAGGATGATACGATTTGTAAGGAAGACAAACGGAAAAACCTTTGAGGGAATCTTATGGCAAAAAAATATCCGAAAAACTCTTTATCGGCGGATCTGGGAAAATTCATTTTGAGGATTTCCCTTGCCGTGTTGCTCCTCTTTCACGGCACATCGAAAATCTTGCATGGAATCGGCCATATCATCGGCTTGATCGTCAAAACGGGTCTGCCGCCGGCGGCCGCTTATCTGGTTTATGCCGGCGAAGTGGTGGCACCGGTCCTGGTTCTACTCGGACTTTGGACAAGGCCTTCAGCTGTTGTTATAGCCATCAATATGGTAGTCGCCGTTTTGCTGGTTCATACCTCCAATTTCTTCACCCTGGCCAAAACCGGCGGCTGGGCTCTTGAATTGGAAGGTTTTTATTTTGGTTGTGCCCTGGCCGTGGCGCTGCTCGGTGCAGGCCGTTTCAGCATTGGCGGTACAGAGGGAAAATGGAATTGATCATTTTTATAGCTGGTCCGGTTCTGCAGCAGTTGGATCTTGTTTTCAGCCTTTGCCTGTCAAAGTGTCTCCAATAGAGACGACTGAATCGACCAGACGATCGATGTCACGTCTATCGGTACGATGATTGACGATGGCTGCCCGGATGGCAAAATTACCGTTTATAGTTGTCGTTGAAGGGGCGGATATTCCGGACTCCTGCAAACGAATCACGATTTCGGCGTTGATCTTGTCGGGGTCGGGACATCGGTACCGGAAACAGACGATGTTGAGCGACACGGGAGCAAGCAATTCAAGCTTTGGTATTTGCTCAATGCGCGAGCAAAGATAGCCGGCAACATCGCACGTCGTGGCTATGGCCTTTCCCAGATTTTCCGCCCCCAGAACCTTGAAAGTAAACCACACCTTGAGAGCCCGGAAGCCTCTTGAAAGCTCAGGGCCGAAATCGCATGGCCAGGGGGAGCCTCCGGCCAGGCCCCTGCTCTCTCTTTTTAAATAGGCTTCATTTGCCGCAAAGGTGCTGCGATGTAGTTCGCCGTTTCTCACGAGGATAAAACCTGCATCGTACGGCACCTGTCCCCATTTATGAAAATCAAAGGCAATGGAGTCGGCGCGGCGCATCCCCGACAACCTGGGCCTGATGTCGGGACACAGCATGGCCAGTGCTCCAAAAGCACCGTCGACATGGAACCAGAGCCCCTCGTTTTTTGCAAAGGCGGCAATGGCCTCAAGGTTGTCTATTGCGCCGGTGTTGACGGTTCCTGCCGTTCCCACAACGAAAAAGGGGGTAAGCCCCGCCGCTTTGTCGAGTCGGACCGCATTCGTGAGCGCCTCGATATCCATCTGAAAGAGTTCGTCCACCGGAACGATCCTCAGGGCCTGACTTCCCAATCCCGCAAGCTCGAAAGCCTGGACGACACTGCCGTGGGCGCCCTGGGATGTATAACCGACAAGACGGTTTCCGTTGACGCCTTCCCGTCTGACTTCAGTCCCCAAAAACGCGGTCCTGGCCACAAGCACGGCAAGAAAATTTGCCATGGAGGTGCCGGTCACCACGAGCCCGCTGGACCTTTCGGGAAAGCCGAAAAGCTCGCGCATCCAGGCAACGACCTGCCTCTCCACCTCAACGGGGATCTGATTGCGCCCGCCGAGATTGGCATTAAGCCCGGCAGCCAGCATCTCTGCCAGCATACCTACCGGCGTCCCTCCGCCATGCACCCACCCCATGAACCCCGGATGGGCATTGCCGACCGCATAGGGTAGAATCGACTGTAAAAACGTTTCGTGGGCATCGTCAAGCAGCGAAGCACCCAGCGGCAGAGGCTCGCGAAACCGTTCCCGGACCGTATCCGGGATGGGCTGCCAGACCGGGCGATTGCGGATATGCTGGAGATAGTCAAGCATGTCGTCGAGCATCGCATGCGCCTTATTTCTAAAATCCTCCCAATTGGAAGGGTCAAGCGGTGAGTTTGTTGTCATTGTTTCGGTCTTGTTCCAAACTGCCTTCATGCAGTGGCTCCGGCATTGCGTTTTTTGATTACCCCTCATCCTTAGTCAACCGCCAAAAGTCCGGCTCAGTTTTGATCGTAATAGATTGCGTTTTGTATTCAGCCGGTTCATGTCCCCATGAATCCAGGCAATTTCATTATAGCAACGCAACCATGCAGATAAAAAGAAAAAACCACATGCCGGACGACAGCTTTCATCAACAAAAAAAGTTTCAACCTGCTGGTTTCCATTATTTTTTATTCATATCGCCCAGGTTTCTGTTTCAGCATCGGCCATTAACCTTTTGACTTGACGTTGCCCGGCAAGGTACACTGGCACGATCTTTTCCGCCTTTTTTCTAAGTACGGGAGTTGTTCTGTCCGCGCAGAGGAAATTCGGAGGATGAAAAAGACTCTGCCGCTGTTGTCTGTTGGAATCCGACCAGCGGTTTTTTGTTATCTTCACTGAAGATGCGGCAAATGGCAGTCCGGGCAGAACAAAGCCGGCATACCTGGCCAAAAAATACCGGACCAAGGAGGCATCGCCGATTCCATGATTGAATTTTTCTCGGTTTTCATAAACGTCGTCATGCCGGTTTTTGCCATCGTCATTTTAGGCTTTATTCTTGGACGCCGACTTGATCTTCAGGCGCAGACGCTGAACAGAATCGCCTATTATGTCTTTGTTCCTGCTTTTATCTTCCATGCCATCAGCAGCTCCAGGATACCCTTGTCCAATACGGTGAAAATGATTCTGTTTATCGTGGCCGCTCACCTTCTTGTTGCGCTTATCGCAGGCGGTGTCGGATGGTTGATGCGACGGTCCAGAGAGATGATCGCAGCCTTTGTGATGATTGCCGTTTTCGGCAATGTCGGTAATTTCGGACTTGCCGTGATCCGCTTCAGGCTAGGAGACGCCGCAGTGGGTCCGGCCACCATCTATTTTGTCGCGATCGTCATCACTGCCTTTGTGATCTGCGTCGGGGCCGCCGGATGGGCAAAAGGAGGCAGAAACGGCGCTCTGGGCGGACTGCTGAAAACTCCCGCCATATGGGCAAGCATACCAGCGCTGATCGTGGCCCACGGAGATATTACCGTGCCGCTGATGCTTTCACGGATGATCGGTCTTTTGGCCGAGGCCATGATTCCGGTTATGCTTTTTGCCCTCGGTTTGCAACACCTGGAGCAAGGAAGGGTTCATTACTCTTTCGACGTGATTGTCGCATCCTCCACACGACTCTTGCTGGCTCCGATGCTAGCCTATCTCCTGGCTATTCCATTTCATCTGCGACACATGGACTATGCTGCCGGCGTCCTGCAGACCGGGATGCCAGCCGCAATCCTGGTGGCCATTATCTCCAAAGAATATGATATCGTCCCCGATTTCGTCACATCTGTGGTGGTCATTTCGACCTTGGCAAGCCTGTTAACCCTCACACTCTTTATGGTTATACTCTGAACCATCCACAAGAAAAACTGGACAGGGGAGCTTTTAGTGAAAGGCCAGGTTGTTGAAAAACTGCCGGGTGCAAGCCTCCCAGGAAAATTTGGAGGCGGATTCCCGGCAGCTATCGGATGAAATTTCAAGCGCCCGCATTGCCGCAGTTCGCAGATTCTCATCGAGGGCACCGTTGACACCTTCGGTAACCAGAAAACTCGGCCCCGTTACCGGATAAGCGGCCACGGGTACGCCGCAGGCCATGGCTTCGAGAAGTACCACGCCAAAGGTATCGGTGAGGCTGGGAAAGACAAAGACATCCGCTGCCGCCATATGGCAGGCAAGTTCTTCTCCCTTTTTAGCGCCTGTGAAAACCACTTCGGGGTATGTTTTTCTCATTTCGGAAAGTGCCGGGCCGCAACCGACGACATACTTTGAGCCGGGTAAATCAAGACGAAGAAAGGCAGACAGATTTTTTTCGACGGCCACCCGGCCGACATAGACGAAATGCGGTCGCGGACCGGTGAGATAGTCCTTGGACCGTGGGTGAAAGAGTTCAGTGTCGACACCTCGCGACCAAAGCACGAGATTTGTAAAGGCCTTGGCCTGCAACTCGTCGATGAGTGTCGGGGCGACCATGGTCCTCTTGGCCGCATGGTGAAAAGAACGCACCATTGCATAACTCAACCTCAACGGCACGGGGAAGCGCATCCGGACATACTCGGGAAACTTTGTATGATAGGAGGTGGTAAATTGAAGCCTCTGCTTTACACATACCGATCTGGCCGCCCACCCGAGTGGACCTTCCGTAGCAATATGGATAGCGTTTGGTGAAAAGTCCGCAAGCAACTGTTTGATCCTGCCCCGCCGTATCAGAGAGAGCCGTATTTCCGGATACGTCGGACACGGCACAGTGGGAAAACCGGCCGGCGTAATGGTTCGCACCTCGTGTCCCCAAGCCGACAAGGTTTCCGCTGTCCTACTCAACGTTGTGACGACACCGTTAATTTGAGGATGCCAGGCATCGGTCACGATACAGATTTTCATATTCAGCCGTAGGGAGACGCCCTGAAAGAAGTTTTTCTTTTTGCCATTCTATCACACCGAGATATCCTTGCTGGTTTTCGGCAAGTGCCGTACAGCTCTCCACCCAATCACCTGAATTGGTATAAAGGACGTCACCTATCTTTCGTACGGCCGCACGATGGATATGACCGCAGATGAGCCCGTCGACCTCGCACGATCCGGCTTCCCGGACCACAACCTCCTCAAATCGCCCCATATAATTCACTGCGATTTTCACCTGGTGCTTAAGCCAGGCTGACAAAGACTTATGGTCTTTTCCCAAAGCCTTTCTAATACGATTGAACCACCGATTGACCACCAACAGCTTCTCGTAGGCAGAGCTGCCGATGTTGGCCAGCCACGGACTTTTCTGGACCACAGGGTCGAATTTGTCTCCATGGATGACCAGGTATTTTCGACCGTCCGCGGTCTCGTGGATCACTTGATTGGTGATTTTGATACTGTTGATGGTATTGCCATGAAATTTGCGGAGGATATGATCATGGTTGCCGGGGATGTAGAAAACTTTCGTGCCGTTGCCGGCTTTGGTAAAGATTGCATCGACAATCCGGTCGTTAATTTCCGGCCAATACCATTTCTTCTGGGCTTGCAGTAGATCGAAAATGTCACCCACCAGATACAGATATTCCGATTCGGTGTAAGTCAAGAATTCCAGTAGTTGCTCGCTATGCAGGTTTCTGGTTCCGAGGTGAAAGTCCGAGATAAAAATCGATCTGAAACGATACGGCGTCATGGATTCCTCCGTTTTTTTTGAATCCTGACACGAGATTATCTGACATATATTACCGTTTGGTCACGATACGATTTATTTTTTGTTGTATTTTCTATAAGAAATTAAACAATATGGCTCTTCAAACCTCTCTGGTGGCACCGGCATGCTTTGTGGAACGCTCCAGTTAATTTCGCAGCATGTCCCTCTCGGTCGCCGGCTCGATCCTGAACCGGTTGATTATCCCGGTCAGGTTTTGAGCGATACCCAGGATATTGTCGGCGGAATCGGCCGTACGTGCGGCAGCGGTCCGAGCCTTTTGCAGCAACAAAACAATGGACTTTGTTTGATTAATAATCTCTTCTCCCGATTGGTCGCCTGCCTTGACGGCCTTGGTTATGCCCGCAACAACGGTGAGCACCTGTTCCGTTTCCCTCTCTATCTTGCCGATGGCCTCCCCTGCGGGTTTCGTCGCCATGATACCGGCTTTCACTTGCTCAAACATCTGTTGCATGGCCGCAGCCGCTTCAGATGATATGGATTGCATTTCTTCAATCCGTCTGCCTATCTCTGTGGCTGCATTCTCCGTCTCCCCTGCCAGGCTGCGCACTTCTTCCGCAACAACCGAAAACCCGCGGCCTATCTCCCCGGCCCTGGCGGCCTCTATCCTGGCATTCAACGCCAGCAGGTTGGTCTGTTTGGTGATGTTCTGGACATCGTCGACGACAACTTCGATTTTCTTCCCGGCTTCAACCAGGGCCAAAATCCGTTGAGATGCCGTACGGACGATATCTTCGACACCCTCGATCCCGGTAACCCCTGCACGAATGACCTCTGCATTTTGGGATGCGATTCGGCCTGAATGTTGCGATATCTCAGCGGCATTCTGACTATTTTCGGCAATTTTTTGTATGTGCCGGGCTATATCTTGAGCAGCGTCTTGGATTCCCGCCGAGGCTTCGGTTCCGGATTCGGCTATACTTTCAACAACTTTGGCCTCCTGATGCATGATCTCCGCCGCGCGGATGCTGTTATGAACCACTGCAATCATCTCACCGAGGCTCTTTTGCAAGGTGGCCAAAAGCCCGTTGAACGCAACCATGGAACGGCCCACCTCATCGTCTCCTTCATGGGGAACCCTCAGGGTAAAATCGAGATTACCGGTTATTTCCCGTATGGTTGCATTCATTGTCCGAAGGGGACGTAAGATACGACGCTGGAGAATGATTCCGATGCTCAACAAAAGGATCACACTGATGACGGCAACAACGGAAAAGCGCAGAATCGCCTGCTGCATATTCCGATCAAGGCCATCCGTTTCTGCTTGCCGGCCGCGATCTGCTTCTATACGCAGGTTCTCTACAACCTGTTCAATTTCCAGCAGATAAGAATCTACAGTTCCTGCCAGCACTGCCTGGGCGATCTCCTGATTCCCTGCAACAGCCATTTTATGGACGTTGCCCACGGCCTGAAAATAACTCTTCAATTCGTCGTTTAACTCCGCCAGAAGCCCCATCTCTCGTTCCGATGTTAAAAGGCCTTTACATTTCTCAAGCATTCGCATGATTTTTTCATGCATCTTTTCGACCTGGGATTGAATCTTTTTCATACTGCCTTCATCGGTTTCCATGGCCATAGCGGCGACATCTGCCTGGAGCCGATGCAGGTTGGATTCCAGACTCGTGATCAGCAAAACACCCGAAAAACCGTAACGAATAATATGTTGAACAGCATGCTGTGTCCTGTATGTCTGCATCAGACTAAAGGCAATAATGGCGATAAGAGCCAGGATTGCGACTATATTGAGCAACCAGATGCGACCGCGAATGGTGAGCCGAATATCACCGAATATACTAAAAAAGAAGGAATATAGTTTTTTGGTAACCATGGAAACGGTTCTTGTCTTTCATTAATAAAAATAGATAGATAACCAGCCAACATTTCTCATCAGTTCAGGTGGCGTCAGGTTCGAAGTTTTTGGCAATGGGCTATAGCAATCTATGTTCATTGCCAAAAGACGGAAGAAAATGGCACCGCATGGACTGATCAGAAATGCGAACTAAAACCGTTTCAGCTTAACGGGACTCTGTTATGATATCGTTAGAATCGGATGAGAAAGAAATTGGCAGAGAAATCCCTCCAATCTCAAAGATGCAGCAAATGCTGCAGAATGGCGATCGATTTCAGTGAAGAAAGAGCAGGTCAATTGCAACGGGTAAGCGCCCAATCGTATTTAGGACTCTTCCAGCGGCCTTGGGTATCCGAAAAGAACAGGTACTGCGCTCCGCCACCACTGAAAAGGTTGGGTGCAACTTGACGAACGAAAACACTTCTTCCGCGCCGACCGTAAGGTGAAGCATAAATTCCGTTGGGGGTTCTTTTGATGAGATTCCGAACATGCCGCCCATGGTTATCGACAAAACACCATAGTCCGTCGATATTGAAATCCTGGGAATTTTGCTGCTGGTAGCCGGACTGCTGGTAGCCAGTCTGCTGATATGCAGGCTGTTGATATTCAGGCTGCTGATATTCAGGTGCTGGTTGATAGGCATTGTTGTTGGGCGGAGGCATACACCCGAACAAGACAACGGGGACAATGAGCGCCCAAAATATTTTTATTATGATTTTCATACCTTAACCTCTTTATATAGCAGAGATGACGGAGAGGTCATCACGAATAGGCTGAA
>JBJKQT010000049.1:0-9170 GCA_046705065.1 Desulfocapsaceae bacterium | reverse complement strand
GCTCTTCCATGACTCTGTTTGCTCTCACAACCGAGGACAACGGAATCTTCCTGGATGCCCTGCGGAAGTACTATAAAGGCGTCCCTGATCGGCTCACGTTGGACATCCTCGGATTGGCGAAGAAAATTTCGATTTTTCCATCGGAATGATGCCGTCATCGTTCGGGCACTGCCGTGAGGTGGTGCCCTTTTTTTCCTTCTTTTCCCTTGAGAAAAAGCATCGGGTTATGAGAAGATTTTCTTAGCAAAGAAAAATATACCGATCCATCAAGATAAAATTTCAGGGAGAAGGAAGATGAAAAAAATCATGAATATCAAAAATGTAGTCTGTCCCATCGATTTTTCAGATAATTCGAAGCTTGTTGCCGAGTCGGCAGCCTATCTTGCCGGAACGTTCTCGGCGGCCCTGCATATTATTTTCGTGGTGCAGAATTTCGAGGACTATTCCGGCTTTTTCGTACCCCAGATGAGTATGCCCAATCTGGAGCAGGAACTCATGGCCGGAGCCGAAGAGCGGATGGAGCGATTTTATAACGAATACGTCGATGCTTTTAAGAAAACGGGGGTATCGGAGGTCGTACAGAAGGTCTTCGTCGGGGACGTCGCCGAGCAAATCGTGGGCTATGCCGTGAGCATCAAAGGGGATCTCATTGTTATGGGTACCCACGGCTATAAAGGACTTGAGAAAATCATGTTCGGAAGCATCGCCGACAAGGTGGTCCGTTCTGCCCATTGTCCTGTCATGACCATCAACCCGTATACCTGCTGCGAAGAATAAAGCGGCTGTCTTTGCTCTAGCCTAAAACCGCTACAATTTCATGGCGCATTCCTTCCTTCGCTTGACTATCTTGGATGCTGCGATTAGCCAACCGGTTGAGGCTGAACTCGGAAAGCAGGTGGAAACAGAAGGGGATGCGGCTATAAAGTTCAGCCGGGAAATGGGCCTCAATCAGGGTATTCCATTGCCGTACTTGATCGCCGTTTTCGGAGCGGACCGGCTCATGAGGAATATTCCCGCGGCGTACCAATGTGTTTAAATTCTCAGAAATTTCAAAGAGAAGTGGTTTGGCCTGCTCTCTGAAGGCCTCGATTTTATTCATATGGTCCTGGAGTTCGACGCCGGTGGCCGCCGGGAGTTCCAATTGAAGTATGGGTGTGGGCTTCCTACCGGTTGTCGCCTCATACTTCTCGAAGATGATATCTGCCATCTCAGGCCGGCTCGTCGTCCAGATCCACAAAGATGGGAGTTGTCGGCCCTCTTCGAGAAGACAGAGCCAGGCCTTGAGCCTGTTTTTGGTCAAACCGCCACGGGAAGGAACCATCGTTGTCTGCAACCGCGAGAGATCGGTAAACGGGTTGTCTTCATCGGATTCCTCGTCTCTACCGAGAAGGCGGTCAAACAGTTCCACCTCGCTTTTATCGAGGGTACTCAGGGCATCGACTACTTCTTCGTCTTCATGATCGAGAATCTCGGCTATGGCGAGAACGAGACGCGCCTGCCATAGCCGGGCCTGTCTTTCCTCCTCTTTTTTATCCGCCTCTTCGGGCGGTACACCGAAAAGAGAAGAGATGATCGACTGCCTTGATTCTTCCTTTGAATTTTCCGGAGTCGACAATGAAGCGATTGTCAGAGAGCTGAGCTGGGCTGCGTAATCGTCCTTTCTTTCCTTGATATCCCGTACCAGTCGGAGGAACCGTTGACGGTCCGGACCCAAGGGAGCGGGAGTATGTACTTGACAGAATCCTCTTTCCATGAAAGTATCCGCAAGATCCGTTGCTTGCCTGTGTGTCGCATCATGTTCCACCGGCTGCAGGATATGAACCGTGTCGAAAAACAAAAAGAGGGGAGACTGGCCGTCGGTTGAGATGACGGTATCGGGAAAATACATCGTTTCGAGTGTGCCCATATGCAGAGTACCAAAGAAAAAATATCGTTTTATCTGACGGCGATCGCCTATTTGTTGTTCAACCTGCGCCTGGCCGGCGATCTGTTGGGGACGATCAAAGCCACCTCCTGGCAGATTCTCCAGACAGCCCCCTATGTTGCCGGCGGCACCTATGTGCTGATCGGCTTTCTCCAATATATGTCAGAGGGGAAGAAGATTCCCTGGGAACGCAGGTTGAGATTGTTTTTTACCGTCGGCATCATAGCCGGTCTTTTTATAGCAATATATGAGTATGCCGGAAGGGGTCCCGGTATGCAACAATAATTTTCCGCCGCCAAAGCCTCCGCTCAATCCGATTCGATATGTTCTATCTCCATGTATCCAATAGAACGGAAAACCTCCTGCGTCACCTTGCAGAGGTGTTGAGCGTAGTGGGAAGGTCCGATCTCTTTGCCAAAGAGATTTTTCTGATTCAGAGCAAGGGGATGGAACGGATGATTTCCCAGGCAATGGCTAAGGAGTTTCGCAGTTGGTGCAACTTCGAGTACCTGCTGCCCTTCGAGTTTTTGGCAGCCGTTGCCGGAAAACTCGGGATGCAGATCACCCCGGACGGTTATGACCGCAAAATCCTTACCTGGCGGCTGGAAAGTCTGCTGCGGGATCTGGACGAAGAGATCTATTCAGAGCTTGCCGGGTATATCAAAGGGGACAATGCGGCGCTGAAGCGGTTCCAGCTTTCCTATCGGCTTGCCAACGTCTTTGATCAGTATCAGATGATGCGCCCGGATATGCTCGCCGCCTGGGATGCGGGAAAGCTCAGCACCGACCAGTCATCCGAACGTTGGCAGGCGGCGCTTTGGCAGAGATTGGCGCAAGGGGCGGATGGGGTGCTTCACCGTGGTGTCCTGGTGCGCCTGGTGATCGAGGCATTACGCACACGGACGGATCTGGCCGGGATTCTTCCCGGTCGCATCTCGGTATTCGGCCTGCATATCATGCCGCCCCTTTTTCTCGAATGTCTGCAGGGACTGAGCAGGCATTGCGATATTCACCTTTACCTTCTCTCGCCCTGCCGCCAGTACTGGGGGGATATCGAAGGAGAGCGCGGTCTGATCAAAAAAAGACTGGCCGGTATAGAAAAAGGCGGTTCCATGGCAATTGAGGTTCGGGACAGGCATCCACTGCTGGCATCGCTTGGGGGGCAGGGAAGGGATTTTCAGGAGATGCTCCTAAAAGGCGTCGAGGTGGAGATGGAATTCAACAGCTTTGAGGATCCCGTCGATGATTCGGAGCCGACCCTGTTGCACAGGCTGCAGTCGGACATTTTACAGGACAGGAGCTGCGAAGCGGGTAAAGACGGTGTTTCTGGTGATGATTCTCTGATCATCGTCTCATGCCACTCGAGGCTTAGAGAAATCGAAATCCTTAAGGACCATATTCTGCACTTACTGTACAAGGACCCGGAGCTTAAGCTGCGCGATATCATCGTCATGGCTCCCGATATCCATGATTATGCCTCGCTGATTCCTGCGGTCTTTAATGACATCCAGCATTCCGTCGCCGATCGATCGCTGCGGCGTTTCAACAGATTTATCAATGTCTTCCTTGCCTTTCTCGAACTTTTTGACGGCCGGTTCGGCTGGACCGAGGTTCTCGATCTTCTCAAGCATGAGGTCGTCTATCCCAATTTTGATTTGAGTTTCACCGATCTCGACACCCTCGAACGCTGGGTCCCTGCGTCAGGCATTCGCTGGGGATTGTCCGCAGACCAGCGCAGGGAGATGGGCCTTCCCGGATTTGCCGAGAACACCTGGTCCTTCGGCCTTGATCGTCTGCTTATGGGATTTGCAATCGATACGGATGAGATGGTGGACGGCGTTCTGCCCTTTGCCGATATCGAAGGAACGCAAACCGGGATTTTGGGAGGCTTATGCGCCTTTGTCGGACTTTGCGAGCGGGCTGGCCGCGATTTCCAGCAACAGCGGTCCCTTGCCCAATGGTCGAACCTTCTCCTGAACTACACCGAGTCCCTTTTCGGAGACCCCGAAGGCGGTGATCTCCTTGAGCTTCGGGAGCTGCTTGTGGCGCTGTCCGACCGCTATGCCGAATTTCACGATCATCCTGTGGATATCAAGGTCATCAGGGCCTGGCTTTCTCAATCGGTCCAGGAAAGTCGGAGCGGCTCGGGATTTTTGCGGGGGAGCCTGACGTTTTGCTCCATGCTGCCCATGCGTTCGATCCCATTCAAGGTGGTTTGCTTACTGGGAATGGGAGATTCCGAATTCCCCAGGACCGACTCCTGGGCGACCTTCGATCTGATGGCGCCGCCACGCTCCCGCCCGGGAGACCGGAGTGCCCGTTTGGATGATCGGTATCAGTTCCTCGAAGCCATCCTTGCCGCCCGCCAAACCCTGTTGATCAGCTATGTCGGGCGCTCCATCAAATCCAACGAGATAATTCCGCCGTCGGTGGTCGTCTCGGAGCTGTTGGAGTGTCTCCAGACTGCCTATGGGGTGAACGATCTGGTGACCGAGCATCCCTTGCAACCCTTCAGTGCACGTTACTTCACCGGCCGAGAAAAGGGGCTGTTTAGCTACAATGCACAGTACTGCGCAACGGCAACCCGGTTTCGGATTGAAACGGATACGGCACCCCCGTGGTGGACGCAGAAGTTGGATGTTCCTGCTCCCGAGTCGATCGGGGTGCGCGATCTGTTGAGCTTTTTTGCCGACCCTCAGCGTTATTTTGTCCGAAACCTCCTGGAAATCCGTCTCGCGGTCGAGCGCGAAATACCCGAGGACAGGGAACCCTTTGTCATTGAGGGGCTTGATGCCTATCTCATCGATCAGGAGATCCTCGCGGAATGCCTTTTGCGAAAAGATGCCACACGCCTTCTCGCTCGCCTCAAAGCCGAGGGACGTTGGACTTTAGGGACTCCCGGGGAGACGGCGTTTTCCAGGAAATACAGCGAACTCAGGGACTTCGCAGACCGCATTGAAACATTGCACATGGGGGCGAGACAGCCCGATCTGACCATTGATTTGAAAATCGGCAAATACCGTCTCAAGGGTGTTTTGCCCGATATTTATGAAAACGGCATCATGCTGGCCCGTTATGCCAAATTGAAGGGTAAAGACCTGTTGATCGGCTGGATACACCATCTACTTTTGGGTCTTTTCCCTGGATGTACACAACGCACCGTCGTAGTTGCCAGGGATAAGACGCTCAACTTTGCGGGCTGTGAAAAACCAAAGCCGGATCTCAATACGCTGCTTGATCTTTTTGTCGACGGTTGCCGCAGGCCGAGCCCGCTCATCGTTGAGCCTGCCTTTGCCTATGCCAGGCAGCTTAACGCACCCCGCAGCCAGGTTTCACCCCTTGAAAAGGCAGAAAGATCCCTTCAGGAGTGTCTTGACAACGGGTATGAGCCGGAGTGGTCCCTTCTCTTTCGTAATCGGGAGATGGGCGATATCCTCGATTCGCGGTTCGAGGATGTCGCCCTGAAAATTCTCAACCCGATCTGGATGCAGGCCGATGACCGCTGAGACAAGAATCTTTGATGCCGGCCGCGTTTGTTTGGAAAGGGGGATTAACCTGGTTGAGGCGAGTGCAGGTACCGGCAAGACCTATGCCATCGCCATGCTGGCTCTGCGGGCCGTGGTGGAGTTGGGCGTTCCCATCGAGGCAATTCTGATCGTGACTTTCACAAAAGCCGCAACCGAGGAATTGCGTGCCCGAATAAGAGCCCGCCTGGTCGAGGCTCGCGACCTGCTGAGCAAAAAAAAGGTGGATGCAGACCCGACGCTTGCCGGATGGGAGGCCGGGCTTGCCAATCGCGAGTTGGCGCTTGCCAGGCTGCAGTTGGCTCTCTACGATATCGACCGGGTTGGTATTTTCACCATTCATTCCTTTTGCCGCAAAATGCTCCAGGAACAGGCTTTGGAAAGCGGTCAGCTGTTCGACATGGAGCTCCTGGCCGATATCGAGGACATCCGTATCCAAGTGGCCGACGATTTTTGGCGCAGCCATCTCTACGGGCTATCCCCGAGGGCCTGCTCCGTCGTGACGACTGTCTTTTCCACTCCGGAATCCCTGCTCGCAAGCATCAAAGGCGCAGAGAGCGTCGCTGCGATCGAACCTTCTCCGACAGAGATTGACGAAGCCCTGAAAACCTTCAATTCGGCATTTTCCAAGATGGCTGCCTGGTGGAGCGAGCACGGCGCTGCTCTGGGGACGATTCTTAGTGCAGCGGTAGAGGAGGAGAAAGTAAAGAAAGGTTTTCGCGACGAGTACCCTGCCTGGTGGCAGGCATGCGACACTTTTTTCCGAGAAAAAAGCCACACGCTGCCGGAGAATCTTCTGTATCTGACTCGGGAAGGCCTTGTAAGCCAGCTCAACGGCCAAAAGCTTCGCGGCGACAAGAAAAAAGAAGCGTTTTTGGCCGGGGTTGTCCTGCCGGAAGCCGAGATTGCCGGCTTGGAAGCGGCGGCGCAAGGCCTATTGCTCACGGTTCGCGGTCGACTTGCCTCAG
Organism: Desulfocapsaceae bacterium; assembly: GCA_046705065.1. GTDB lineage: Bacteria > Desulfobacterota > Desulfobulbia > Desulfobulbales > Desulfocapsaceae > CAWGGS01. The sequence continues at coordinate 2,754 of JBJKQT010000049.1, read as the reverse complement.
ACCTGATGATGGAGGTGGAAAGACGGCTCACCCAAATAGGCGCCATGTCCTTCGACGATCTGGTCTTGCGGTTGTCCAAGGCGCTTGATTGGGGAGACAATTTGCAGGAGCTCGTCGGCGGGCGCTACAAGGTTGCGCTCATTGATGAGTTCCAGGATACCGATGCCGCCCAGTGGCATATTTTTCGCTGTCTTTTCGGAGCAGGAAATCATTACTTCTACCTGATCGGAGACCCCAAACAGGCTATTTATAAATTCAGGGGGGCCGATATCCATTCATATTTTCAGGCCAAAAAGGCAGCCGATCACCATCTGAGCCTGGATAAAAATCATCGATCCCATCCGGAGCTGGTTCACGAGGTGAACCGGTTGTTTACAAGCCGCCGCAACCCCTTTTCGTTTCCTGAGGAGATCATGGCTTATTCTCCCGTGTCGCCGGCCCGGAAAGCCGAGGACGGATTCTTGGAGATCGGCGGGCAAAAGGCGGAGGCCATGCTCTACTGCCAGCTGCCGGAAACGGACAAAGGTGCCTGGAGTTCTGGAAAAGCCGCTTTGGCAATCCGCAATTTCATCGTCTCGGAGGTGATAGGCCTGCTCGATGCGCGCAATCCCATGCACCTGGTCGGCGATAAGAATGGACCGAGACCGGTGAAGCCCCATGATATCGCCATCCTGGTGCGGAGCAACAGCCAGGCTCAGGACTATCTGCAGGCCTTTTCCCAGGCCGGTATTCCCGCGGTGATCAACAGCAGGTTGTCCGTTTTTCAAACGGAGGCCTGTCACGAGATGTTTCTGCTGCTTGAAGCAATTGTCAATCCCGGGGATATCAACCGGTTGAAGACGGCAATGACCATCACCTGGTTCGGACTTACCGGCGACGAACTCCTGCTCATCTGGCAGGACGAGGCGCGTTTCGATCAGTGGCACAGACGTTTTCAGCTCTATTACAGGATGTGGCAGGAGCAGGGCTTTCTGGCAATGATGACACGGCTGATGGACGATGAAGCGGTCCTGGTCGCCCTGGCCGCAGGCCGTACGGCGCAAAGGCATATTGCCAATATCCATCACCTTCTGGAGTTGGTTCAAACAGCGGAGAGCACGGACAACTTTGGAATCGGCCAGACACTGCAGTGGCTGAAGATGAGAATGAAGGCGGAACAGGCGGAAGAGGACGTCGAGCTGCGTCTGGAAAGCGATGAAGAGGCGATCCGAATCGTCACCATGCACAGTGCCAAGGGACTGGAATATCCCGTCGTATTCTGTCCGTACCTGTGGTATGGATCCACTGGGCTGCAAAGCCAGAGGTGGTCCGTGAGCTGCCACGACAGTGACGAGCGCCTCATACTCGATCTCGGCTCTGACAGATTTGACGAGCGGAAGAAAAAGGCAGTGGAGGAGGCGTTTGCCGAAGACCTGCGCGTGGCCTATGTGGCCCTGACCAGGGCAAGGCTCCGTTGTTATGTCTTCTGGGCGGATGTAAAGGGATCGGGTAAAACCGCCGATTCTTTTTCATCGGCTCTTGCCTACCTGCTCTTTCCGGACGGACGAGTGGAATTCGAGGCGCAGAAAAAAGTTCTTCAGACTCGGGCCACGCATCCTTTTGTCGGCTATCGTACCGTCGCAGAGGCCAAAGCCGAGACGGTCGCGGTATTTGAAAGAGGAGAAAAAGAGAGACAACTCAATCCTCTTTCTCCCTCCGGACGAAGCCTGCTTACCGGCTGGCAGATGACCAGCTATTCGGCTTTGGCCCAGCTGTCGGACGGTGACGAAAAAGATCATGTCATTTCCGTGCACACTCCCTCGGCAGGAGATGCGATCCTTTGTCCCGGACTTCCCGCCGGGCCTGGATTCGGCAATGTCATCCACGGCGTACTGGAGCAGGTTCCCTTTGCCGATCTGGCACAGGGAACGGAAATCGGCCAGGTCGTCTCCCGGCTCTGCGGACGCTATGGGGTAACGGTCGATCCGGAGCTTTTGCAGCGCCTCCTTTGTGCCGTTGTGACGACGCCTCTTACACCGGAGGCAACATTTTCACTGGCCGGTCTCGATGCCGGTTGTTGCGTGGCCGAGATGCCCTTCTATTTTCATCCCGACAGGATCGATACCGATGCAATCAATTCGCTGCTCTCCTTTGATCCCACTGTGGTTCCGCTTTCGCACAAAGTGATGCAGGGATATGTGACCGGATTCATCGATCTTTTCTTTCAGTATCAAGGCAGGTTCTTTATCGTGGATTACAAAACCAACTATTTGGGCGATCTGGCCGATAACTATTCCAAGGACAATCTTGTCCGGGCCATGGCCGGCCATAATTACGGGTTGCAATACTGGATCTATACCCTGGTGCTTGACCGGTATCTGAAGAATGCTCTGCCCGGATACAGCTATGAGCGGCATTTCGGCGGGATCTTTTATCTCTTTGTTCGTGGAATGGCCCCCTCTGTTCCCGGCAGCGGTATCTATTTCGCCCTGCCGGACGGCAAGACTCTCGACAAGCTGGCCGCCTGCGTGGGGGATGGATCATGAAAACGGATCAGGGGTATAGTCTTCTCGATGATCATTTTGCCGAATTTCTGGCGGGGCGCAGCGGTTTGGACGGTGCCGGCAGGCAAAGATTCAAGGATTTAGTGCGGGAGTTGTCCAGAGCCTTGCGCGAGGGTCATAGCTGCCTGCCTCTTTCTCCTGGTGATTACGAGCTGTTGCTCGGCAGCCCACTTGTCTCAAAGGGTGATCTGACCCCGCTCGTTCTTTTTCG
>JBJKQT010000048.1:0-24748 GCA_046705065.1 Desulfocapsaceae bacterium | reverse complement strand
GTGCCGATCTAAGGAATCCCCTTGTCCGGATTCGAAGATCTGAAAGAGGGAAACATTGCGAAAATCAAAACATTTGTCTACAAAAGAACCAAGGAGTTGAACATGACAACCAAAACAGAAATCAAGGCGGCCAGAGGCAAATTCATCGCCATGGCGACTACCTATTGCCTGGGTGTCTTCAATGATAATTTCTTCAAGCAGGCGGCCATGTTGATGGCCGTTTCCGCTGGTTTAAGCCGTCTGCAGGGAACAGCAACAGTGCTGTTTTCGCTGCCTTTCATCCTCTGTTCCTCGTATGCCGGATGGTTTGCCGACCGGTTTGCCAAAAGGAAGGTTGTTATCGCGACCAAGGCCTTGGAACTGGCAGCCATGCTTATCGGGGCGGTGGGGATGATCACAGCCAACTGGTACTGTATCCTGGCCATGGTCTTTTTGATGGGATTACAGTCCACTCTTTTCAGCCCGGCGTTAAACGGCTCCATCCCGGAACTCTATCCGGTTGACTATGTCCCTCAGGCCAACGCCATTTTGAAGCTTGCCACCACACTGTCTATTCTCTTAGGCATCGCCACGGCAGGCATTTGTCTTGATCAGAGTTTTTTGTGGATTCGAGATCTGAATCCCGGGGCAACCCTGGTTGCCCTGGTGGTAATTATCGTGTCGGGATTGGGTTTTGCGGCAAGTTTTGCTGTTTTCAGCAGACCTGCCGCAACCGAAAAAAGAGCTTTCCCCTGGTTCGGCCCCTTGACGTCTTTGAGAGATATGCTCGATATCTGCAGCGAACGTCAGATGCTGACAGCCTTTTTCTCGGACAATTTTTTCTACTTTCTGGCTACCATCGTTGTGTTAACCATCAACACCTTGGGACTCAGGCAACTGGGTTTTTCTCAGACGGCCACCAGTCTCCTCTCCGTTTCTCTGATGATAGGAGTCTGTGTCGGCTCCTTTCTTGCCGCCAGATTCGTAGAAGTCAGCCGGTGGTCACGTTTTCTGGTATCGGCCGCTCTGGGGATGGCTGCGGGTTTGTTTATGGCGGCAGCCTCCATCCTGGTCCCGCCCTTCATCCAGCTTTCTTGGATTGTTGCTGCCTTGACCTGCACGGGGATTTTCGGCGGTCTTTTTCTGATTCCTGTGGCTAGTTTTCTTCAGGTGCGGCCGGCCGATTCCGACAAAGGGCGGGTTCTGGCCACAGTTAACTTCAGCGGCTTTATCGGTATCATGCTTGCCGGAATGATCTTCACCACCCTCAATGCCCGTTTTTCACCGACGCAGGTGATGCTCTGTCTCGCCTGTTTTTCCTTGGCCGCCGCAGGGGTCCTTTATCTTTTGGTAAAAACCAGGTTCAATCCGATCCCGAAAATTCTGCAATGGACGTTTCGTTCCCTCTTGTCGCTTCGCTACCGCATTGAAGTCAAGGGACTTGAAGCCATCAAAAACGATGAGGGACGTGCGCTGCTGTTCCTGCCCAACCATCCGGCCTTGATCGACCCCGTGATCGTCATGTCACAGCTTGCTGCAAGGTTTCATCCCCGTCCGCTGGCAGATGCCGACCAGGTCGCACGAATCGGTACACGTTGGATCATGAAGCATGTGAGACCTATTACCGTTCCGGACATACGGACCAACGGAAGAGGAAGTCGCGATCGGATCAAAGAGGCGCTCAATGACGTGGTAGACAGCCTTTTGGCAGGGGACAATATCCTCTTCTATCCGGCAGGACATTTGAAACGAGGGGCAAAAGAAGATCTGGCCGGCAATTCCGGGGTAGAATATCTTTTGGAAAAGGTTCCGAACGTGAGAACGATCTTGGTCAGGACCACAGGTCTGTGGGGAAGCGGGTTCAGTTGGGCTGCGGAAACGGAACCTTCAATTTCAAAAAATTTCAAACGGCTCTTGGGATTTCTCGCCGCCAATCTTGTCTTCTTCGGTCCGCGCAGACGGGTTACTGTGGAGTTCATCGAAGAAGTCGGCCTTGCCAAGACGGGGGGACGGCAAGAAATAAATACCTTTTTAGAAAATTTCTATAATGCACGATCGGAAAGCAATACCCTCGTCCCGTACTTTTGGTGGCAGGGGCGAAAGCCGCAGGTCGTACCCGAGCCAAGCCGGAAAAAGATTACCGGAGACAGTTCGGGCGTCTCGGCTGCAACCGTCAAATTGGTGATTGAAAAGATCGAGCAGCTGAGTGGACAACGGGCAAATGGAAGTGATCGCCTGGCAAACGATCTGGCCATGGACAGCCTGATCCTGATGGAGCTTGCCGTCTGGCTGGAGGGAGAATTCGGAGTGCCGGTGGACGATATCTCCGCACTTGAAACCGTGGATGATTGCATCCTGGCCGCTTCTGGACAGATTTTACATTCAGTTGCTCCCCCGGCTGCAGCTGTCCCGGATAATTGGTTTGAGGAAGCGGACACGTCCCTGTCGCTCGGCAAACAAGCAACTATTGCCGATCTCTTTCTTGATCGCGCAAAGCGGTATCCGAATGCCATCGTTATGGCCGATCAACTTTCCGGGACAAAAACCTATCGTCAGGTTCTGATGGCAATCATGGTTTTAAGACCTCTTTTGGAAAAAATTCCAGGCGATAACATCGGCATCATGCTGCCCGCCTCGGCCGGTGCCGGGATCGTCTATCTGGCCGCTCTGTTTGCCGGTAAAGTTCCTGTGATGATCAACTGGACGGTGGGAATCGGCAATATGCGCCACGGCTTGGATCTAACAGGCGTGCGATGTATTATAACCGCACGTGCACTCTCTAAAAAACTTGCCGGGCAGGGAACCGATCTTGCCGGACTGGAAACGGATTGGTTGTATATGGAGGATATTGCCAAACAAGTTTCGATAACAAGAAAGATAAGTGCCGCAATCCAAGTACGGTTTGGCGCCCGATCCATCTCCGGCGCACCCGTTGCAAAGACCGCCGCTATCCTGTTCACCAGCGGCTCGGAGTCATTGCCTAAAGCCGTCCCGCTCAGCCATGACAATATCATAGCCAATCTGCGGGATTTCTCCTCCATCGTCTCGTTTTCCAACCGGCATAAATTACTTGGCATGCTGCCTCCTTTTCACTCTCTGGGGCTTGTGGGTACCATCATTCTACCCCTTTGCCTCGGGCTGAAAACGGTCTATCATGCCAATCCCACCGAGTCGGGCGTCTTGGCCGGAATCATCGAACGTTATACCGTGTCAATCGTGATCGGCACCCCTACCTTTTTGAGCGGGATCATCAAAGCGGCGGCCAAAGAGCAGTTGAAGAGCCTGCGCCTGGTTTTTACGGGTGCGGAAAAATGTCCCGACCATGTCTACCACTCTTTGAAAAAGATCAATCCGGCCGTCACACTTTGTGAAGGGTACGGGATTACCGAGTGCTCGCCGCTCGTCAGCATCAACAGAGTCGAGCAGGTGCGGCAGGGAAGCATCGGCAAAATCATGCCGTCCATGGAGTATGCCATCGTAGACCCAGAGAGTTCCCAAAGGGTGCAAATCGGTCGTCAGGGCCTCCTATTGGTTCGTGGTCCAAACATTTTCGGCGGCTATTACCGGGACGGCAATGGAACCGGTTTTTCGGAGTTTGAAGGAAAACGCTGGTATAACACCGGCGATTTCGTGATGGAAGACGGCGCCGGCATTCTGCGTTTTTGCGGTAGAAAGAAACGGTTTATCAAATTGGGCGGGGAGATGATTTCGCTACCGGCCATTGAAAACATATTGCTTGGGCATTTTCAAGGTACAGGCGACAACGGCCCCACACTGGCCATCGAGGCGACGGCTGACGTAGAACGGCCCGAGATCGTGCTGTTTACAACGTTGAACATAACCCGGAAAGAGGCCAACGATACAATAAAAGAGGCAGGACTGTCGCCACTGCACAACGTGCGCATGGTCCGTACCCTCGAGGCCATACCCGTTCTGGGGACCGGCAAGACCGACTATAAGCTCCTGAAACGGATGATGACCGCATAACGATGCAGGGCGCATCGTCGGGAAGCAATCCGGATGGGTTTTTTTCCTAAAAAGCTATGCAAACATATTTTGAGAAAACTCATTCATTCCCAAATTTGCACAGTGTTCACCAATGGTCAGTCCATGCGGCGCCATCTTCGTCAGTCTTTTGGCAATGAACAGAGATTACTATGGCCCATTGCCAAAAACCTCGAACCTGACGCCGTCTGAACTGATGAGAAATGCGGGCCAGAGTGACCTCATAGCGAGGCGGTTGACCGGGAGTTCTAACCTAAGGGCGGCATCGGAACGGACACCGTTGCGGCCACTCCCCGCATGAGTTCCGCCTCCACGGGTTCGATGCGGCCGTCTGCAAGCACACAGACGACGCAGGCCTTTATCAGTCGGGCTTTGGGTTGTGGCTTCAAGTTTTTTATATTCTTTAAAGAACGGTCCAGCACCGCCAGGCTGAGGTCCTTTGATTGGATCAACTCAAGGTTGGGAAGACCCAATTCCTTTGTTGCTTCGGTGAAGACATCGGATTTTTCAAGTCCCTGATGACGGGTTGCATGAACCAGCGTGGACAAAACCACTTCGCAGTCTTTTTGCACCTGCTCCAGATTTCCGATGGGGGAGGGCACCAACTGTTTGCCGAAATATTCCTCGATATGCTGGGCAACAATTTTGTGCAGACACCATTCAAAAAGCGTAATCTTGCCGTCGGCTAGGATCAAGCTGTTAAGATTGTGTAAAAAAAGTCGAGACTGTTCCTCGCTTATGCGGCGCAGCGTGGGCAATGCCATTTCCACCAGGGGCAGCCGCAGTTCCCGGGACAGATCCCCTCCCGTTCGAAGGAGCCTAATCGTTTCAGGATAGACTCCTCGATCACCTGTTTTTTTCAACTGTTCCAACTGCCTGGCACGGACCTCTTCGTTTTGGTCCAGAACCAGGTAGAACAGCACGGCTCTGGCGGCAAACGGATCCCGGGCCGCCTTCCGAAAGACTTCAGGCATGTTTCGCAACAGGAGCCGGGCACGGTTTAAATGCGCGCTATCCGGGCGACCGATCTGTTCCATTACAGCCGCGCCGGTCAGGCCCATTGCCGCCTCATGGACGGGTTTCGGGGCAGGGGCGGCCGAGGTTTTAGAGGATTTTTCGTATATCGGTTCCTTCGGAAAACTGCCGTCCCAACCCGGCAGGATCCGCCGTATACGATCTGCAATCGGCGGGTGGGTTGCAAACAGGGATTCGAAGGTGACCGTGACACCCTGACAGAAAAAGGCGTGACTTAATTCTTCACTTTTTGGGTTCAGCAGCAAAGAGCCGTCTTTGGCTGCGCCGATCTTCATGAGGGCTTTGCCGATGCCTTCGGGATTGCGGGTGAACTGGACTGCAGCGGCATCGGCCAGAAATTCGCGCTGGCGGCTTACAGCAGCTTTGATCAGCTTACCGAAAAATGTGCCGGCATAACCTATGACCATCAGGCCCAAAGCAAGCAGAAGCAGGCCTCCGCTTCCCCTGTTGGAACGTCCTGAACGTCCTGAACCGCGAAGGATCTTATAACCGATCAGGCCGAGCAGCAGAATGCCGTGCAGCACTCCCACCAGGCGGATGTTCAGACGCATGTCTCCGTTGAGAATATGGCTGAATTCATGGGCGATGACACCTTGTAGTTGCTCCCTGTTCAGTTGGTGAACCGCTCCCTTGGTTACGGCGATGATCGCATCACTCGTTGAGAAGCCTGCGGCAAAGGCATTGATGCCGCTCTCCTTGAGGATATAGACCTGCGGCACCGGCGTTCCTGAGGCAATGGCCATCTCCTCGACCACATGCACGAGTTTCTGATGATCAAGATCCGGGTCGTCGGCAAAAATCGGTTCCGCTCCGAACATCGCCGCCACAGCGTCGCCGCCTCCGGATAAGGCGTTGATTTTATAGAGAGTGCCTCCGGCCACAATCAACAGGACCAGCGCCCCCACCGCAAAAAAGATTTGCCAATTAAATTGCATGGTACCCCCCGTTCTGAGAGAACCAGCATGGAAATACCCCAAGGTTCCCATGACCAGGAGGTTGGTCAGGATGATCAGCGAAACCACGGCCAATAGAAAGAAGAGCACAAGCCTGCCGGTGCTTCGGCGGGCGTTATCCTGGGCTGTGAAAAAATCCATGAGAGAGACCTTCGCTTAGAAACGCACTTTCGGCGCTGCCTGAATAGCCTCGCTGTCGGCGAACTCAAGCAGGGCGGCATCCTGGGCATGACCGAAAATGCCTGCTACGATTACCTGGGGGAAGGATTGTTTATAGGTGTTGTAGCTCATCACCTGATCGTTGAATGATTGCCGGGCAAAGGCGACCTTGTTTTCGGTGGAGGTCAGTTCTTCGCTCAGTTGCATCATATTCTGATTGGCTTTGAGGTCGGGATAGGCTTCCATGACCATATTGAGCCGGCCCATGGCCCCGGCCAGGGTCCCTTCGGCTCCGGCCAGCTTCTGCATGGCGGCTGCACTGCCGGGCTCTGCGGCAGCGGCGGCCAGGCCTTTTGTGGCCTGATTCCTGGCGGCGATCACCGCCTCCAGCGTCTCCCTTTCGTGTTTTATATAGCCTTTGGCGGTTTCCACAAGATTGGGGATCAGGTCGTAGCGTCGTTTGAGTTGCACCTCAATTTGAGCGAAAGCATTTTTGTAACGATTGCGAAGGGTGACGAGCCGGTTAAAAATCCCAATGACATACAACACAAAAAAAACAATGACCACCAGAACAACGATTGCTGCAATTCCCATTTCCTTCCTCCTGTCAAAAAGCCCGCAAAAGGCGTGTCGCCAACAATCCGAAAAGTATCCCGGATCGGATCGTGGTATCGGTCTCCTCGGGAGTCCTTTTCGGCTCCAAAGGTCTGTCGGGTTAATCTAACCGTCTAATGGCCCATATAATCCTACAAGTAAGGACAGTGCAACCAATTATTTCGTGTAGTATGAGTTTGCAGCTAGTCGTGGACGGTTCCCATTATCATGTCGAGCCCATGAGCTTTTTTCAAGACGCGTTTGATCATATGATCCGATCCGGGCGTTTTACTGTGCCGTTTCCGAGAACAGTGCCGGATTGAAAAAGAAGACAGAATGGTAGTTGCGGATAGGGGGAAAAGAGGCTAAAAAGAGCAAGTGAAAAATCACCTTCGTCAAAAGAAGAAGAAAAAAACGCAAAATTACTCTATTAAAACCAAAAAATTCCATTGCAGACAATAGAAAATCCCGGAGGATTTCATGAAATTTCCAATAGATATCAGCTCCTACAAGCCTTTGAAATTCAGCGTCTCCCAAAACGGATTGGATGATGAACAGCGCCGGTCGCTGAAGGACAACATACGGCTTGTCAGGGACAGCCTGATCTTTTTCACGGCCTTTGCCAATTGTAAGGGGCTTGGCGGTCATACAGGCGGTGCTTTCGATATCGTCCCCGAAGTCCTTATTATGGACGGGTTCATGAAGGGCTCCGATAGTTTTTACCCTGTTTTCTTCGATGAAGCCGGCCACAGGGTTGCGATTCAATATATGATGGCGGCCTTGAACGGGTATAGAGACATAGAGTCTCTCTTGCATTATCGTGAGTACAATCAAGGCCTGTATGGACATCCGGAACGGCATGAGCAAAACGGTATTTTTTTCAGTTCCGGACGGCTGGGACATCTTTGGAGCTATGTCAACGGTGTGGCAGAGGCCTTTCGTGACAAAACCCTGGTACTGTTCGGCAGCGACGGCTCTCAACAGGAAGGCGACGATGCCGAGGCCGCACGCTATTGCGTGGCCAGGAACTTGAACGTGAAGCTCATCATCGACGACAACGATGTGACCATCGCCGGCCACCCGAGCGCTTATATGAAAGGCTACGACATAGCCCAAACCCTTACCGGTCATGGCTTGAGCGTCAATTGCGGTGATGGCGAGGATCTTGATGAACTTTTCGAACGGATTACAACTGCCCTGGTAACCGAAGGTCCTGTGGCTCTCGTCAACAAACGGAAAATGGCCGTCGGCGTGCCGGGGATCGAAGGCCTGCCGAAAGGTCACGACGTGATTCCGGTGGCAATGGCCGTCGAGTATTTGCAGGCAAGGGGGTATGACGAGGCGGTAAGTCTGCTCAACGGAACCAAGGCGCAAAAGTCAACCGTTGAATATCGCGGCAGTACCAAGGAAACGGGAAAAAATCGCGACGACTTCGGCAAAGCGATCTGCGAAGTCCTGTCGGGAATGAGCGATCCGAAATCCAAGGTCTTGGTTGTGGATTGCGATCTTGAAGGCTCCTGCGGCCTGCACCATATTCGCAAGGAGTTTCCTGACGTTTATGTGCACGGCGGCATCATGGAGCGCAATAATTTTTCGGTGGCGGCAGGTTTCGGCTCCACTCCCGGCCGTCAGGGAATTTTCGGGACGTTTGCTGCCTTTCAGGAGATGGTGATATCCGAGATCACCATGGCTCGTCTGAATCAGGCCAACGTGCTGGCCCACTTTTCCCATTCCGGCGTTGACGATATGGCCGACAATACTTGCCATTTCGGCATCAACAATTTCTTCGCCGACGGCGGGCTTTTGGAAAACGACGGCACACGGCTTTATTTTCCGGCCGATACGTTGCAGCTGCGGCAAGTCATTAAGACCGTCTTTAACGACAGCGGGTTGCGCTTCATCTTTTCGACGCGGTCAGCAACTCCGTATATCCTGGATACAAAGGGGGAAAAGCTGCATGGGGATGGATATACCTTCGTGCCGGGTAAAGACGAGATCGTCCGCCAGGGGACAGCCGGGTTTATCGTCTCCTACGGAGAGATGCTCTATCGTTGCCTGGATGCAGTGGAGCGGCTCAAGGAGCAGGGAGTCGATATCGGTCTGATCAATAAACCGACTCTGAATGTTGTCGACACCGACACGCTCGCAGTAGCCGGAGCAAGTCCCGCGGTTTTGGTGGTTGAGACCCAGAACGAAAAAACCGGTCTCGGCATTCGCTATGGGACTTGGCTTTTAGAAAACGGGCATAGCGCAAAATATGCGCATATGGGAACCACCAAGGAAGGCCGCGGCGGGCTGGCGGAGCAGGTGCCTTATCAGGGGCTTGGCGTGGAAGATATTATGAAAAAGATCAAGACCCTGATAAACGTCTAAAGGCCACCTTGAAATCTCCTTATCTGTTTACGAAAAAGTCATTCCGGCATTGTGTGCGGGATGGCTTTTTTTATTGGTAATAACAAAAGGTTCAGGTCTTATTTTGTGGTCTCACCCTGGGAAATCCGGGTTAGGTCGTCCTTTCTCCTTCTCGGCGATCTCTTGAGAATTTTCCTTTTTTATTGTGGTTGAAAATATCATATAATACAGCTTGAACAAGAACGGCAGTAATACCAATTTTTAATTTAGTCACAACTGAATAATCCGGCCGTCAAGGATTCTTTTCGACTGTCATTCTATATGGTCCTGTAGCCAAAGGAAAAACAAAAGGCATTCGTTTCTTTTGGTAGAATAAATTTTACGTGTGATTTCGTGCTATTATGGAAAATAAAACATATACATACAATATGCTGGAAAAGGTTCGGCAAAAAAGTCCGGTCGTACACCACCTGACAAACTGGGTGACTATATACGATTGCGCTCAAATTGTGAAAACCCTCGGAGCTTCACCCGTTATGGCTCATGCTCCAGAAGAGGTTGCCGATATGACGCAGATTGCCTCTTCCCTGGTGCTCAATATCGGGACATTAACAGTGGAAATGGTCGAGGCGATGATACGGGCTGCAAAAGCCGCCAACCAGAAAGGAATTCCAGTGATCCTGGACGCCTGTGGGGCCGGTGCCACAAGCCTTCGCGATCAAAAGGTGTTCGAGATTCTCGATGAGGTCAGGGTGGATATCTTAAAGGGCAACGTCTCCGAAATTGCCCGTATCGCAGGTCATGATATCCGGACAAAGGGTGTGGACGCCGTAAAAGTCGGGGCGGACCAGGGTCAACTCGCCCAAACCCTTGCCGCAGAGCGCCGTCTCACAGTGGTCATCACCGGCAAGGAGGACATCGTGGCCGATGAAAAAATCATATCACGCGTGCAGAACGGTCATAATATGATGACCCACGTCGTAGGAACGGGCTGCATGGCTGCATCTGTGATAGGCGCTTTTGCGGCTGTGGAATCCGATTGCAGGAAAGCCGCGATCTCGGCTTTGGTCTGCTACGAAGTTGCAGCCGAATTAGCGGCGAAACAGGCATCCGGCCCGGCGTCTTTCAAAACGCTGCTGTTTGACAACCTTTATATGCTTGACCGGCCGACGGTGGAGTCAAGGCAAAAGATCCATTGATGAGGGGTTTCTATTTTATAACCGATGCCGAACTGAGCCGGGCCGGGAATTTCAGCGACGTACAAAATGCCGTTGCTGCTGGTGTCGAGGTGATTCAATACCGTTGCAAGGCGGGCACAACCAGGGAGTTATGCAGGGAAGCCGATGCGTTGAAAAGGCTTTGCCCGAAGTGCACGTTTCTAATCAACGACCGTGTGGATGTGGCCCTTGCGGTTGATGCCCATGGCGTCCATCTGGGCCAGGAGGATATGCCGCTGCCTATTGCCAGAAGACTTTTAGGGCGGTATAAGGTCTACGGTATTACGGTGCATAATCTGGAGGAGGCCAGGCGGGCTGAAGAGGAGGGTGCCGATTATCTCGGAGTTTCTCCAATCTTTGCCACTGCGACCAAAGCCGATGCCGGTATTCCATCCGGGATCCGTTTGATAAAAGAGATCAAAGCCGTGGTCAAGATACCGCTCATAGCCATCGGCGGGATAACGCTGGATAATGCCCCGGATGTCGTAAAAGCGGGGGCCGATGGTCTTTGTGCTATTTCGGCTACCGTGTGCCGGCAAGACGTTTGCCGTGAAATAGAAAAATTCCAGCGGTTGTTTGCTATGGTCTGATTTTAGGATACGAGACAATTTGTGAGCATAGGCCGTTATTTCATCAGCGATGTAGCCGCACCAGGAATAAATCCACGGAGTATTTCATTGTCGACGAAAAGATGATGAACTGCAGGATGTGCTCCAAAGCGGTGGAATGCTGCTATTGTGCCCTTAGTGTTTTGGAAATGTTCATCGCCAAACAGACCGGTTTTGCCGTCGGAGGACACCCTCTGGCATTTCTCGACCTTTGTCCCGATTGCGCCTGAAATCAGGCTGTTTGACCAAATGCAATTGTCCTGTGCCGTGGATTTTTACAGCTCGGTGTCAAATTAATGATAATGATAATTTTTATTATTGTCTTTTTAGAAAACGAGTATATAATAATACCGAACATCATGTCGACATTGGTGTCGTTCGCCTGGGAACCGAATCGAAGAACGCATTGAACTCCGGCTTGATTTTAACGCGTTCGCCCCGGCGTGAGTGTCTGCCTATTTTGTATTGATACCGATGCCGGCTTGGCTTTGTCTTTTCACCGTGATTTAGTGGGAAAACAACATCTTGTGAAAGTTGTTTTCTTTTTTTGCATAAGTTAATCGTGGCCGAAACCGACGGTCATACGGGTTGGGATTAAAGAATTCAAAAATTCCATTATCTATTACTTTTTAAGGAGGAAAGTATGTCATCAACATCTGAAAATTTGCAGGAAGCTTTTGCCGGAGAAAGCCAGGCCAATCAGAAATATAGAGCATTTGCCAAGGCCGCTGAGAAAGAAGGACTGGTCAATATTGCCAAGCTGTTCAAAACAACCGCCGAGGCCGAACGGATCCATGCGGAAGGCCACCTGAAAGCCATGGAAAAAGTAGGATCCACAGTCGAAAATCTCCAGGGCGCCATCGACGGCGAGACCTATGAATTCACGACAATGTATCCGCCCATGGTCGAGCAGGCCCAGGCAGACGGTCACAAGGCAAAAACCATGTTCACCTTTGCTGTGAAAGCCGAGGCGGTACATGCGATGTTGTACAAAAAGGCCATTGAAGCTGCAAAAGCCGGAAAAGATCTTGATGTCAGCGATTTTTATCTCTGCCCGGTCTGCGGTCATATTGAACTTGGAAATCCACCGGAAAAATGCCCGGTTTGCGGTGCAAAACAATCGGCCTACATTACGATCGCCTGATTTATTTGAGGAGCATGTCACTCCGAGCGATATGCTCCTCATCCTTTCTTCCTTCTCCGTAATATCCTTTTCTTTTTCCCTTCCTTTTTTTTTCGTCCTTTGCCTATAATTAAAATGCCGTGTATATGATCAAAAACTTGCAGTTAAAGCAGAAGCGTGTTAGGGTTGCTTCTTAATAATTTTTGTCGCTTTTGGTAAATCATCAGGAAGGAGGAGTAATCTTTATTGCTTTTCTGGGCCGGTATGCCTGTTCTTGGTGTGAGGGGGTGATGGAAATCGCCGGCAGGGTACATCCGCCCAGTTTACTGGAAATGCTATCATTTAACTCAAACAGGAAGGAGGTTGAATTATGGCAGGTGAAGGGGGTGGATTGTTCAAAAGTGAGGATTGGTGGTCGGTCTGGATAGGGCTCTTTATTTTTCTTCTCTCCCTGGGGATAATGGCCGGGGTGGATCTCCTCGGCTGGGGATTCAAACTCAACATGTGGAGCGATCCCGGCAAGATCGTGTCTCCGATTTCAAAGAATTATGCCGGCCTGTCCGGATGGGCCTCTTTGGTACTGACATATGTAGCGTTTACGGCTATTCTCAGCATCGGGATCAAAGCCCTGGGCGGAAATATCGGTAAATTTATTTACGGCTTCACCGTTATCTTTTGGCTGACGTTTGTTTGCATGGTCATCGGTCATGAAGCGAACATTGCCGCAAACACAGCAAGTGATATGGAGAAGTTCGGCATCACCTGGTCACTTAAACTGACAGGGGAGGCAGGGCTCATCGTCGCTCTAATCGGCGGGCTTTGCATCGGTAACTTTTTCCCCGCCTTTGCCGAGACTTTAAAAGAGGCAACCAGGCCTGAATGGTATATCAAAACGGCCATTGTCATTCTGGGGGCATTAATCGGAGTTAAAGCAGCAGGTGCCTTGGGATTGGCTTCAGCCATCATGTTTCGGGGGCTTTGCGCGATTATCGAAGCCTATCTGATCTATTGGGCGCTTGTCTACTGGCTGGCACGAAAATATTTTCGCTTCAGCAAAGAATGGGCTGCACCGCTAGCCTCAGGGATTTCTATTTGCGGTGTCTCTGCAGCCATTGCCACGGGAGGAGCCATTCGGGCCAGACCCATCGTGCCGATCATGGTTTCCTCGCTGGTTGTGATTTTTGCGGTCGTGGAGCTGATTTTTCTCCCGTTTTTGGCCCAACATGTTCTGTATAAGGAACCTCTGGTAGCGGGTGCCTGGATGGGACTGGCAGTGAAAACCGACGGTGCGGCAGTGGCCAGCGGCCAGATCGTAGACTCTCTTATTCGAGCCCAGGCCCTGTCCGTTGACGGGGTCAAATACGAGGCGGATTGGATCATGAACACCGCCACAACCGTCAAGATCTTCATCGATATTTTCATCGGTGTCTGGGCATTCATCCTGGCTTGGATATGGTGTGCTTATTTCGAAAACAAACCTGGAGAACGGGTTGGAGCAGGCGAGATCTGGCAGCGTTTTCCTAAATTCGTGCTGGGTTATGTCCTGACATTTTTCATCATGCTCGTTCTCGTACTGAATACACCGTCGCTGAAGTCGGTGGCGAGCATGGCAACTGACGAGGCCAACGTGTTTCGTTCTTTTTTCTTCGCACTGACTTTCTTTTCCATCGGGTTGGTCTCCAACTTCAAAAAACTCTGGGAGGAGGGTATCGGACGGCTGGCCGTAGTCTATCTGGTTTCTCTCTTCGGTTTTATCATCTGGATCGGCCTGTTGATATCATGGTTGTTCTTCCATGGTGTTAAGCCGCCGATAATTTCATGACATAAGAGAGGATACCATGACGGAACAAACAAAACTTTCGGAAGAAATATCGAGGATGGCCGAGGAGTATGAACCGTTGACACCGGTGGAAAACAAACTCATAGCCACAAGCCTTATCGTCGGCACCTTAATGATCGGTATTCTGCTCTGGGTCAGCTACACATTTTTTCCGGGTGGGCATTGATTGATTTTTTGGTATAAACCGAGGGGGGACAGGCATTGCCTGTCCCCTCAAACGTGCAAGAAAACCTGAAAGGGGAGCTTTCATTGGTGGAATATGACGAAATCAGGATAACAACAAGACGGGAGATTGCGATCTGCGAACAGGCGATCAAAAAGATTAAGAGAGAACTTGCCGCCGTGGAAAAAAAGCACGGAATTTCAAATGAGGTCTTTCTTGATTCGTATAGTCAGCAGGTTGTCAGCCCCGATAGTGAGATGAGCCGATGGTATGAAATGTGCAGCGCGCTTGAGCGTTGGAAAGAGCGGCTGGCTGAGCATCGGCGTATTATGCTGATGTAATTTTTAAAAAGCGTGTTTGCCGGCATCTTTTGTATGATTTTTCGGCAGGTTCGACAACGCGGTTATTGAAATTGTCTGTAGGAACTGCTACAGATATCGCATGTCGGATGATGTTCGCGCACATTATGAGAAATACCCCTACCCCTTGTACCCGCTGGTTGCATCGGTTCGTCGCTGCGACGCGTATGCTTTAAATCTCGAAGCCTTATGGACAAAATTTTACGGGGCATTACCTCCGCCGGAGGCGCGGCGTATTCTGATAGCCGGCTGCGGCAGTTTTTCTCCCTATCCTTTTTCGGTCGCCAATCCCCGCATTCCGATCACCGCACTTGATCTGTCAGGGCGAAATATACGAAGGGCGCGGATCCACTGTGTTCTGCATGGACGCAGCAATGTCGGATTTGTCCTCGGTAATCTCCTTGATCCCGAGGCGGTTTCAGGACATTTCGGTTTGATCGATGCCTACGGTGTTCTCCACCATCTCAACGATCCTGAGGCCGGTTTGAAAGCCCTGGCAGGAAAACTTGCTCAAGGAGGCATCATTCGGATTATGGTGTATAACAGGCTGACCCGTCGTGACGAAGAAAGCATTCGCCGGGCATTGAGAGTGTTGAGGATTCGAGACGCCCGGAAAGTGAAGCGTCTGCTTGCCGGGGCCAAACCCGGTTCACGGCTGCACCGATTCGCGAAGAACGCCCATGATGCTTTATCACTGTCAGGGGTTGCTGATGCACTGCTGCATCCATGCGTTCATACCTTCTCAATAGATGAGTGTCTGAATCTGATTGCGGCTGCAGGCCTCAGGCCGCTGCTCTTTGCTCATACGCATGCGCAGAAAGATATCAACACCGAAGTCAAACGACTCCGTCTTCTGGAGTCAAGGGGTGAATCTTCCGGCAATTTCACCGTCTACCTCGGGAGAAAATATGACATTCCGCCGCAAAATAGAGATGCCTCCGTTGTGATGCTGAACCCCTGCTTGAAAAAAAGTATCGGTCGCCTTCAATTTGGGACTTTGCGGGTTTTGCCGCGTTTGGGGCATAAGAATCCGACCATTGGCGGGAGTCAGAGAAACTTTCTTCGCCGGTTTATCAAACCCGTTGTCTGGAAAAGCATCTCACCGGCCGACCAGGAAATGGCGGAAGAATATATCAGTGCCCTCTTTCTTCTTCGATACACTGTTTTCGACAAATTCAATCCTCGTTGACCGGTATTTGCTGCGGGTTGCCATGGTTTTTCTTTTGGAAGGAAAGGCGATAAGGCTCAACGTAGAATAAATCCCAGCACTTTGAGGTTATGTGCCCAGGTTCTCCAAGGTCCGGTTTCGAAGGTGGCGGTCATTTTTGCGGGATTAAAGAGAACAGTTGCATCCCGGTCAAGGTGACATTTTCGATCGTAATTGGTGTGGCTGAGACGCAGCAGCAACGTCCCGCCTTTTCCGGCCGTCACCTGTTCCACATAAACCGGATGACCGGTTGGCATCCCCCGCCTGGAGTTTGCAGCCAGAACCATGACCGAGCCTGCCACCGGTTGCAGCGTCGTGTTGCCTTTTTTTTGTGCGCAGGAAAACCATTGCACAGGACTGGTGTCTCCCAATCTGCAGGTTGAAAGGCTGGTGCGGCAACGGGCATAGATCAGGCTCTGGGGTTGGCAGCGGCTGTTTTTTCTGCGTCCTCTCCCTTCTCGGGAGACCTTTGACGGTTGCAGGTCATAACATTGGGCGCGGTTGCTTTCGCTATCCAATATCTTTTGTGGATCAAGAACCCCAAAAGGTGTCGGCTCGCTTTCTGGAGCCTTTGATTGATCAGCCAACTGAGGGGGAGTCTGCTGTGATTCCGACGTGGCAGGCGGTTGCTGCACCACGGGAGATTTTGGAGGGGGCAGCGGAGCGCATCCCGCAAAGAATACGCTCAGGCAGAGGAAGAACAGAGACAATCTGTTCAAAGAGCAATGTCGTTGGACCATGAAAAGTTTGTTGTTTGTCATGGGACCATGTCTTCCAAAAAACGTTGCATGGCGGGACTGATATTTAATGATTGCGCCAACCGATCCATCCATTGCCGTTCGGCATCGGTGTCTATCGTTATCGCCAGTGCGGCGATGGAGTACATGGTCTGGGCGACGTTTGTGTCGTCGATACCGCTGGTTAACTCGTCAATACCCTTCGGATTGTGCAATTCTTGCAGCAGAACCTGCTTTTCTTCACGGCTAAGGTCTTGCTCCCTGAATTTTTCAAGGATCTTTGCCTCTTCTACGGCATCTATTTTGCCGTCTGCATTTGCGGCTGCGATCATCGTCCGGATCATCTTCATGGCAAGACTAGAACCATCGAGCCGAGCGGAAGAGTTCTTTTGTTGTAAAGAAGATGTGGAGATTTGAGGCATATCTCCTGACGAGATTAGGGGCTGAGTGGGAATGGGAGGCGGTCCCTGAGCCTCCGAAGACGGCAATGGAGGCGGGACGGATGCTGCCGAGGGCGATATAGGCGGCGGCGCCTGTGGGGTATACACAGGTTTGCCGTTCTGCTCTTTCAGGATCTCGAACGCACCAACACCCAAGCCGATCACCGTCATCAGGCCGACACCGGAAGTCAGCTGCGACACCAGCGATGCGCCAAGGCCCTGTTTCCTTGAATGTGCGCCGGAGTTGAGTGCTCCGGCAAGCATTTTCCCAAGCATCTGTTCCGCGTTAAACATGGATTCCCTCGCTAGAGCAGGACACAAGGTCCTGCAGATTGAAAAACAGTCGATTCCTCAAGATTTTTTATACGTGCTTCTTTCAATGACCCGAAGAATGGGTCTTGGCATACGCCTTTTGCATCAAGAGGTGGTTGGAGCGCTTCAGTTCGGGGTCGGATCCGGCCAAGCTATCGGATTTCAGACAAAACTGGATTGCCTGCTCATAGGCTGTCTGCGCATATTTGACCTGCCCCATGGCATGCCAGTACCATCCGTTGCGAGGTTCGATCCGTAGCGCCCGATTAAGAAGCATTTCCGCCTGTTTGTAATCCCCTTTCCGCATGGCATGTTCGGCATCGCGATAAAGGGTATGCGCAGGACCGCGGGAAGGTTTCATACCGCCGAATTCCTCCTCCCGTTGAGGCGGTGCCATTTGCTCTTGTCCTGGCGTTTTCTTTCTTTCGTATTCCTGGCTTGGTTGCTCGCGTTCCGGAATGTATTCGTGCTGATGGCCGGTGGGCTCCTTAGGATAATAGACCCGACGTTGGGCGCAACCGAATAAAAAAAGTGAAGAAACTGCTAAAAAAAGGCTGATTTGCGAGATCATGCGAAGGGGCGTGTTCATGGCTGATTTCTCAATGAAATAAATTCCGGATGCTGCGGAAGAGCGTCCTAAAGGATTTTTGTATATCGGACCCCTCGGTATTTCTGGGCCCGACTCCCGGTTCGGTTTTTGTATTTCCAGTGGAGTATGGCAACTGATCACCATTCTGATAGGTATATTGGATTCCTTGCGGAGGAGTCAGATCGAGAGGCTGCGGATGCAACCCGCGCATAATTCTGCCCCAGATCACCATGGCCCCGGCAGCACCGGTCATTCCGGTGGGTTTGTTGTCGTCCCGGCCGATCCAGACGACAGCCAGCTTATCACCAGTGAAGCCGGCAAACCAGCTGTCACGGAGGTCGTCCGAGGTTCCTGTCTTTCCTGCCACGCCGTAGGAGAGAGGAATGTACGATGCGAGACCATTTGCCGTACCTTCCCGAACCACCTGTTGCAGCGCGCTGTTCAAGAGAAAGACCGACTGAGGTGAAAAACGTTGCTCCACCGACAGTCCGTATCTTTTTACTACTTTGTTGTTTTCGGAAAGTACGCTATCGATGGAGCGTTCCGGCACATAAAAACCTCCGGAGGCCAGAGTTTGGTACATCTGCGCGACATCCAAAGGCGATGGGGAGGCGGAACCGAGCAGAAACGACGGGTAAGCTTTAAAGTTTCCGGGCAGACCGAGGGCGTTGGCCGTTTTGATAACCTTGTCCAGGCCGAGGGCAAGACCGAGATGAACGGTGGCCAGATTGTAGGAATGGGCGAGAGCCTGATAAAGCGGAACAAGTCCGTGAGGTCTTCTTTCAAAATTATGCGGACGCCAGGTCCGGCCGTTGTCTTCGGGCACGGCAATGGGGGTATCCTCAACCGGGGACGTAAGGGTGTAGCCGTTGTTTAAAGCAGTCAGGTAAACGGCGGCTTTGATAAGGGACCCCATGGATCTTTTTGCATCCAAGGCACGATTAAACCCGGACTCCAGCGGCTCTCTGCCGCCGGCAATGGCTAGAATTTCGCCGTTTTCCCGGTTGGCGACAACCACCGCGCCTTGAATGTGGCGTTGCTTATGGATTTTTTCCAGCGCTGCAATCCCGTCGTCAAGCTGTCTTTCAACCTGCCATTGAACCTGGGGGTCGAGGGTAGTCAAAATTTTCAGCCCGTTTGTGGTCAGGTCTTCCTCTTTGTAGTCGTGGCGCAGCTGTCGACGCACCAGATCGAGAAAGGCCGGAAAACGATTGTAGCCGCTGAGCACCGGGCCCGACTGGATTAAAGGCGCTGAGACGGCATGATCATATTCCTGCTTCGTGATCAACCTCTCATCCAGCATGACGTCCAAGACCACCTCTCTTCTTTTCAGACAGTGTTCAGGATTCCTGCGCGGGTCGTAATAGGAGGGGCCTTTGACCATCCCCACCAGAACGGCGATCTGCTCCGGAGTCAGATTTTTCACATTTCGACGAAAATAAAATTGACTGGCCAAACCAAAACCGTGGATCGCGCGATTGCCGTCTTGGCCAAGAAAGATTTCGTTGGCATAGGCGGTCAGGATTTCATCTTTGCTGTAATGCCTCTCGAGCAGAATGGCCATGATGATCTCGTTGATCTTTCGCTGCAGAGTCCTGGCTCGTGTCAAGAAAAGATTTTTCACCAGCTGTTGGGTAAGGGTACTTCCACCCTGAACGGTTTCTCCGGCGCGCAGGTTGGCGAACATGGCTCTGAGAATTCCCACGGGGGAGACGCCGAAATGCGAGTAGAAGTTTCGGTCCTCAACCGCCAGCAGTGTTTTAACCAGCAGCTTGGGGAGATCCTTTCGGGTCAGAACGATTCGATCCTCGTTGTCCTGCGGATGAAAGCTGCCGATTCGTGCGGGGTCGATACGAACGAGACTGATCTCGGCGCGGGAGCCCGTGGCATAGAGATCCCGGACTTTGCCGTCAGCAAAGGAAACGGTAAACCGGGCTGATTTTTCCAGTCCCGAGGGATAATGGAAATCCCTGGTAACAATGTTAAAGGTACTGTCTTCCCGGCTGTAGCCGCCGGGTGAGCCGACCTTGTCCTCCTTACGGTACCCGGCAAGCTGCAGCTCCCTCTCCAACATCTCGGGCGTGAAGGCGAGGCCGGGAAAGAGCTCCAACGGCCGGGCATAAACAACGGCGGGAAGGGACCATCGTTTGCCGTCGAATTTTTGCCGGATCTCATTGTCCATATGGGTGATATAGGCAACCAGGACAAGGCCCGCCAGGGTTATCGCCAGGAGCGTCATGGCTATCATGAAAAACGGAGGTTGCCGTTTTTGCTTTTTCTTTGTTTTCTTTTTCTTCATAAATGTGGGATAGTTTAATAGAGGGTCGATCCGATGCAGTCTATCCTCTTATGGTAAAATCTTCATTAAAATGGTGACTGCCCATGAACTTTTTCTATTATATTTCGAGGAATCAAAATAGAGAGATCCTCTTGAAAAAGGGTCAGAGTTTTCGAAAAACGGCGTATTTGAATTGATTATTTTTTCCCCGGGCTTACACTTAGGGCAATATGACCGTTTGAAGGCGTCCGTAACCTTCCATAATTACCATTCGATATAAAGTTGCCAGAGAAAAATCCAGTCTTACGGCGCATGACGACAAAAATTATGCATATGATCAAACGATGGCTGTTGATATTCTTCGCCTTTTCTGTGGTCATTGTCCTTTGTCTGCGCTGGGTCAATCCTCCCACCAGTGCCTTTATAATTGAGGCTCGATGCCATCGGCTCTTGGAGCGAAACAAAGGAAAACCGGTAAAATATCAATGGGCGGATTTGAAATCGATTTCTCCCTATCTTCCCCTTGCAGTTGTGGCTGCCGAAGACCAGAAATTTCCCAATCATTGGGGATTTGACGTGGGATCAATCCAAAAGGCTGTCGAGAGTTACGATAGGGGGCATCGCCTGAGAGGAGCCAGCACCATTACCCAGCAGGTGGCAAAAAATCTTTTCCTATGGCCTGGACGCAGTTTTATCAGAAAGGGGCTCGAAGCATATTTCACAGTGTTATTGGAGCTTTTTTGGCCGAAAAAGCGAATCCTTGAGGTGTATGTAAATATCGCCCAATTCGGAGACGGCATATTCGGTGCCAAGGCGGCATCGACCAACCTTTTGGGAAAGAGTCCCGCCAAATTGACTAGGGATGAAGCGGCGCTGCTGGCGGCGGTATTGCCAAATCCGGAAGAATATAAGGTGAAGAGGCCGTCGAGATATGTGACTGCCAGAAAATTATGGATCAAAGAACAGGCTGTGCGTTTGGGTGGAACGGCCTATCTGAAAGGAATATAAAATATTTTGGAACGATGAGTATGAATAAAAAAAGACTGCTCCTTTTGGTCCATGTATTGTCGCTTTTTTTCTGGATGGCTGCCGGAGATATTGAAATGGCGGGTGCGGCACTCGAAGGACCTCTTGACGTGCCGCCGGACGTTTTCTGGGCGAATATCCGGACTTCACAGGAATTAGCCGATTTTTTTGAAAAAAGATCAAATCCAAGAACAGGCCTGTCGCTGAGTTTTTACGGTGACGACCGGCCCATTGCCCTTTATGGGACACAAATATATGATATCGGTCTCCGCTTGATGGCCGACAGTGCCTATTCGCAGCAGATTGTCGACACCTTTGCCAAAAACAGCTCCTCGCGCGCAAGCCGCGATACACCGCAAACAGTGGGCGGTCATCATATTGCCAAAGAAGGGATTTTCAGCTGGATTCGAATCGAGGGTTTTGATCAGCCGCAATGGTGGAACACCTGGGAATGGTCCATCAAGACAGGAGAAAATGCATGGCTTGGCAAGGGCGCTCTGCATTATTACCGGCAGACACGTGATCCCCTTGGTTTGCAGATTGCCCAGGAACGGGCTGAATTCATACTGAGCCTCCAAGACAAAGACGGCGGCGTCCGGGTCGGTCCCGAATATCCGAAAAATAATCTCTGGTGGCAAGTTAAATCCACTGAAAACAACGAAAGCGCTCTGAATTTTCTTGATGAGATCTATCTGACAACTCATGATTCCAGGTATAAAGAGGCTGCGGATAAGATTTACGATTGGTTGATCTCGACCATGTACGATCGGGAGAATCATCTGTTTCTGCAGGGGGAAATCTATAAGGACGGGCAATGGACCAAAAGCGGTTCGCAAAATCTTTCCACCGATACGACATCCTGGGCACCTCTTGCAAGGATTTTGAAAGATCCCCGGTTCGGCAAAGATCGAATGGAACGCTTGGTCGAGGTGGAGCGGATGTTGGGCGCAACCGTTGCCGCGACCGGCGTCACCCAGGATGGGGTCCTCAAAGGAATGAGTTACTCTCAGCTATCATGTAAAGATAATGTGATTTCGGTGGAGTGGTCGGCCCAGTTCGCGTTGCGTTATCTCTTGGTATCGGTTGAATTCCAAGACGAGGGAGCTATGAGCAAGGCGATAGAATATTATCGAAAATACACAGAACTCATCGTCCAGCTTCAAGGTTATCTCGGGAACAGGGATGGAGAGAAGACCGCCTCCGCAGCGGTATATCCCGACGGCCGTATTGCCGTCAATGAGCCGATGTGGGATGAGTGGACGCGTACTCCGAAGGCCTATGCCGCGGTTGCAGCGCATCTTTATCTTGGCTTTGCCTTGCGGCGTTTCGACCCGCTGCTCGACAGAAATATTTGACTTGGAATGGAGTTTTGCCGATATGGCGCAGGTTTGAATTCACAATCTCTACACACTAACCCTTTCCTGTTGTTTCAGGCAATCAGATCCAGACCGCTGGCAACGGATTTATCGTAGAGTTCTTTCAAGTGGGCGCGTTGGACGGTGGCGACGATGCCTTCGACCTTTGATGCCAGCGCCCTGGTTACGAGGTCGAACTTGACTCCGCAGATGTGTTCCGTTCCTTTTTTGCCTCGGATTTTGGAAACATGACGAATAGTGCCGTTGAGGCGAACAACCATCATACCGTCAATAATGAACTCCAAGGTCCTAATCTGATCGACTCGGAAGAATTCCTGCTGGTTTTTTTTGATGGCAAACGACATGCCGCTGACACTGATATCAACTACTTTGGTGGTCATCGAGTCCTGTTTTCTTTTTCCCACGACCAGGACTTTTATATCGAGCTTGTCCGGTACCTTGGCACGAAATTCCCTTGCGCCGCGAACGATGCGCCCGATTATGGGGAAGGCAAGACGAAGGACTGGAAGCTCCCTTACCTCGGTGATATCCTGGAACGATGTTCCGAGTTCGACGGCATAGGACGTTGTGAACAGCCTCAGAAGAATTCTTCTCGTGCTTCGGATATTTAGGTTGCCGATACCCGGCTCCAAAGGCAGTGAGATGATATGGGTCATATCTTTCAGATAGCTGCCCGCCTTGTAGTTCGGCTCCGCCATGACGGACTCACCGTCCACCTCTGTGGGAACAAGGTCCGGAAGGTCATCGTAGATTCTGCTGAAATAAACGCGGGACATCCCGTCGAGTTCAACTTCCACCACCTTTTCATCGAAAAGCGCACTTTGAAGAAAAGGTAGAATATCCGTAGGCTTATAGAAGATATCCCCGATTTCCAGTGATTCTTCCAGGCTTTCTCTGGTGTACACCATATCAGGAAAAAACAGGGATAGATTTTTTTGAATGCGTTCGTAGAGTGATTGGTTTTTGTTGTCTTCCATAATCTACGGAGTGTCTATCCTCCGGTTTTGTTGCTCGTTCTTACAGATCTTCAACCTGCTTTCAAGTTATCCCATTGAATGTAAATTGAAAAGGGGAGATTCGAAAAAAGTGAAATCTCCCCTTTATCAACCACCTCAAAAATTTTGCGAAACGGAAGCTCCTGCTTGTCTAGCGCGAAAAGATCATGCTGAGACTGCGGTAAATCAATTTTGCGGCCAGATAATCCGGAGCTGGGGTCCCGTGTTTGGGGGTAAGGCCCACGACATCAAGTCCGACGATTTTCTTTTCCAACGTGACCTGCCTGATCAGGCGAGTGAGCATGTACCAATCCAGTCCTCCTGGTTCCGGGCGTGTGACTGACGGCATCGTTGACGGGTCGAGGACATTCAGGTTGATGGTGACATACACCCTATCGCTCAAGATATCCAATGCGTCGTTGGCCGCGTTGATTCCATGGCGGTACAGATCCCTTGCAAAGACAATCCGGTCGGGATCTGTGTGTGAGCGTTCCGACTTTTCCATCCCGCGGATGCCAATCTGGACGGATGGGCAGAGCTTATTCACCTCCGTCATCAGGCTGGTTTCCGTGAATTCCTTTGGTGTCTGGAGTTGGGCATGGGCGTCGAGCTGCAACACGTTCAAGTTTCGGTATCGATCAAGAGCCGCTTGAACCAAGCCAAGGGTTGCCAGCCTGCTGCCGCTAATGCCGACTACGGTTTTATCCTCCCGGAAAAGGAGAGAGGCTTGTTTATGGACTGCCGTGACCATTTCCGATGGCAAATCCGGGCATGCAAGGGGAGGCAAGGTGCAGATTCCATTGAGGTAGACTTCGCTGTTAGTTTCATGGTCATAAAGAAAAAGCGAAGAGGAGGCGTCCAAGATGGCTCCGGGTGCGTGGTCGGACTCTTCGCCGGACTTACTATACGGTATTGGCAAAATTGCGATTCTTGATTGATTATATTCCCTATACTTAGGTGGGATATTGGCAAATTGTAATGTATTAGTCAATGGAGTGCTCCAGTTAACGAGTTTGTTATTAATCCGGAAGCCGGGTCCGGATGTTTCTCTCTTAAAAAAAAATATTAGACGTTTGCTCGTCGTATCTCAAGGTGAAAATGTAAAAAATTATGGGCAGTTGAAGATGCCTACGAGAAAAATGGTAAAAATGGCATGATTTTGAATTGTTAAACGGGTTCGGCAAATCCCGCCAGGAGAAATGGGATCAATGACAATGTGCCGGAAGCCCAGATTGAATTAAGAAGCGGAAAACATGTGTGAATCCCTTGCTGGGCTGCAGAGGACTGACTATTTTTTTATGGAAAGGAAGAAATACGGAGACCGAATCATGGCACCAAAGAAGGCCGTTCTGGACAAAATCTACATTGCAAAGAAAGAATTAGGACTTACAGAAGAGGTAT
>JBJKQT010000047.1:0-37545 GCA_046705065.1 Desulfocapsaceae bacterium | reverse complement strand
GAAGGGAAATCATCTCTTTGCACCAAGGCCGCGGACACCTGATTCAGGACATCGACAACCCGTTTGACATAGTCATCAGCTTCGGTCTTAGGAACCCTCCACTTCATAATATCGTATTTCGCGAGATCCCCGGCATATGCCGGGGATATGAAAAAATCCCGGATTTTTGCCATAAGGTCGGACGGGAGGAGAAAAACTCCGCTCTGCCCGTCTTTGATCTCCTTATCCGGAACCGGATTCGTTTCATCATTTTTTTCGGAAGGCTGATCCATTTCAGGTTTACTTTCAGGCCCGTTTTCTTTTAGATCCTGTATTGCCGGTTCTTTCCTTTCGCTATCCGGATTGGCAGGGGCACCGGGGCCCTGGATCGTATCCTGTTTCGGAGGTACCTGTTTGTTCTCCGGTTCCGAAGGAACAGCCGGAGCACTCGTCCCGCCGCCCCCTTCGTCCGGAGTACTTTCTTTTCCGTCATCCTGATTCAACTGAGGCGGTTGTTCCGGAACAATCCCCTGTTTCGTTCCACCATCCTCTCCAGTTCCTGCTCCAGGCTGTGAAGTGTCTTCCGGTGGCTCGATTTTCTCAACCTGCAGAGACGGCATTAGCTGAAACAATCTTCGAAGATCGGGATTCACTGCAGTGCTGTAATTTAAAACCGACGGGTCCGAGGTCAGCATTCGGGCAAGACGAATCAGCCCGTCTCGACTCATTTCAATTCCAAATGTCGGCCCTAGTCCGTCAAGGACTGTAAGGGCGTCGGCGGCTGTAAAAAATGAGAGATACCCAAGGGTGGCATCATCTTCGTTGCGTTCGAGATGGCTGCGGAAGATTGGTGAAAGTCTCCTCCAATCCCGCACAAATTGTTCCCGGACAAAATCATGTGTAAGATTTTTGTCGCTCAACCCCTCGACAAATCGATACCGGGTATCAAGCAGCACGTCCATGAGTGTCTGTCTCTCCTCTTCCGTCAGGACTTCCTTGGACATGCTGACAACCATATACGTGAGAAAAGAATCCCATTGTTCCCAGAGTCTGACCACTTCTTCCTGGTCTTTTTCCGAAAGGACTTCCGTTTGCGGGGACTTCCCGGGTTTGTACACCTCCTGAACATCCGCCAGAACATCCACGATGACCGCACTGGGTGTGACCCGAGTGTTGCCCGTACGCAGAGTGGCGAGCATTCTTTCCGTCTGTTGCTGCACGTCCGGCGGGAACAGGGGCAACAAAAACGTCTTTAAGTCATTGACCGGAGGCGCCAGGTCAATTCGGATCCCTTCGATATATTGAAAAACCCTCCCCTTTATCAAATCCCAGACTACCCCGGCTATCTGAGCGGGTTGCCTGTTCATTTCCAGAAGTTTCGATCCGGTGGTTACGAAGGAAATCTGCCAGGTTGAAGAATCAATTACCGGACGCTGGTAGAGCACAAGATATCCCTTCCAACTCACAGGGACAAGGCATCTGTTTCCCAAAGGAGTGCCTGCATGAACGCTGACTTTGGTTTCAAACTTGAGCACCCCGTTTGCCTCTGAGACCAAAGGCTGAGACAACGCGAGATACAGGCAGCCGTTTCCGACGTTGAGCAATGTCGCGGACTGGTTCGCCTCTTTAAAGGCATTACGGACAATCAAGGAATTTAACAGCTTGTAATCAATAGTTATCGGCAAGCTGACCGTTTGTGTCCTTGCAGCAGCGTCGCCAATGCCGGCCCCCAAGCACAGCATTGCGCCAAGAACCACGAAAAAAAGAATTCTGCCTTTTTTGCAACTAGGCATACCAGCAAATCTCCAGTTAGAAAATTGAGACTATTGAACGTGCGGTTAAAAAAATCGGGTACTAATCAAGACAGGGCGCCCGCCGTCATTGCAAGACCTCTCTGCATCTTACTTTTTTCCTCCGGACTCGGCGTTTTTGGAATACTACTCCGGATACAATTCGGCAGTACAATCCAGGCAGAGACTGTGACTGAAATCCACCTCCGATCTGTCGCGGATATGGACTTCGACCTGTTGGCAATTATGGCAGACTCCATTTTCAATATACAGAGAGAATTCAGGGAATAAAAGCAATTCTTGTACATATGCCCTTTTCGCACTGCTTTTTCACGTTCAATGATTATGATACCTTGACGGGAGAGTGCACGGAGACACACTCGACTCAACGTCGCGGCCTTCAAAAGAAACAACGGAGAACACCCATCATGAACAACGAAAATCACACCGTTATTATCTTCAAACCCTACCCGTTTCAAATAGGACAGAAAATTTACATCAAAGACGGTCCTCGCCATGGAGATTGGGAAGTAATTGGTGTCACCGACCGCAAAGTCACTTTCCGTTGTCCAATATCTCACCGGGAATTCTCCTGGGACCGCTTTTGCTACTTTATGGAAGAGGAAAACGGGCCGTGGCCTCATCCGGATTGAACAGCGCCAATGGAAGGACTCGTCTTTTGCGTGGGACACCCCATGGTAAGTTTCCGGTTCCTCCCCAGAATCCCGTTTCCTATTGACGTAAAACCATTTTCCGGGTTTAATACTGTAATTTTGCCTGCTCGACTCGCAATAAAAAATGAGGGCAATATGCCTGAAGCGTGATGCACAGATTTCCAACGAACCGTCAAAGTCACCCTCCGCAGTCCGGCAGCTTATTGCAGATCTAGCGAAGACAACCGGCTCCGAGCTCCTCAGGCAAAGGCTCGAAGAACCGGAGACGTGCATAAACGAAGGAACGACCCATGAAAGCAATCATCGCCTTGGAAGACGGGACGATTTTCGAAGGGCAATCATTTACAGGTCATGGAGAGGCGGTTGGGGAAATCGTTTTCAATACCTCCATGAGCGGCTACCAGGAGGTCCTTACCGACCCGTCCTATACAGGCCAAATCGTCACCATGACCTATCCCCTGATAGGCAACTACGGGATAAACGCCGACGACATGGAATCGTCAGATGTCCATCCGAAGGCTTTTCTGGTAAAAGAGTATAACCGCATCCCCTCGAATTTCCGCTCGACCACGACATTGGCCGACTTTCTTATTGACCACGGAGTGTTGGGTGTCGAGGGATTCGATACGCGGGCTCTCGTGCGCCATATCAGGACGGCAGGGGCCATGAAGGGAATCGTCTCGACCAAGGACCTTGACCCCAAATCCCTCATAGAACGGGCCCGTAACTGGAGCGGGCTGATCGGTGTGGACATGGTGGAACGCGTCACCTGCGGAGAGGCTTTCGGCTGGACGGACAACGGCCCGGCGCCGGGCGACAACTTCTCCACCGCCCAAGGCCACGGCGATAATCAGCTGAAAGTCGTGGCATTTGATTTCGGGATCAAATTCAACCAACTCCGAATCTTGAGCGAAAAGGGATGCAAGGTCCAGGTTGTACCGGCCACCACCGGCGCAGAAACGATACTTGCCATGCATCCCGACGGCATTTTCCTCTCCAACGGTCCTGGAGACCCGGCCGGTGTCAGAGGCGTTGTCCAGACCATTCGCGACCTCCTCGGCAAGATTCCGATATTCGGCATCTGCCTTGGACATCAGATGATGGGACTGGCTTACGGCGGCTCGACATACAAACTGAAGTTCGGCCATAGAGGCGGCAATCAGCCGGTCAAGGATCTCACCACCGGCCATGTCGAAATCACCTCGCAGAATCACGGATTCTGCGTCGACCAGAACACACTGGATCCTCAGGAGGTGGAAATTACACATATCAATCTGAATGACGGCAGTGTTGAAGGAATGCGGCACAAAAAATTCCAAGCCTTTTCGGTACAATACCACCCTGAATATGCCCCGGGACCGCACGACGCCCTTTATCTGTTCGATCGTTTTATCTCCATGATGAAAGGTTGAGTGCAATGGCCCCCCACGCGCTCAAACCCTCAACAGAACAACACCAGATCCCTTATTTGAGCTGAAGTAGAAACCATGCCGAAACGAACCGACATTCATAAAATTCTCATCATCGGCTCCGGGCCGATCATCATCAGTCAAGCCTGCGAATTCGACTACTCAGGGGCTCAGGCGGTCAAGGCATTGAAAGAGGAAGGATATGAGATCGTTCTGATCAACTCCAACCCGGCCACGATCATGACCGACCCCGAGCTTGCGGACAGTACCTACATCGAACCGATCTCTCCGGAAATGGTGATAAAAATCATCGAAAAGGAACGCCCAGACGCTCTCCTGCCTACTTTGGGCGGCCAGACGGCATTGAACACAGCGATCAAGGTAGCTGAAACCGGGATACTGGAAAAGTATAACGTGGAACTTCTGGCAGCCGATATCGATGTCATCCGTAAGGCGGAAGGACGCGAAGAGTTTCGTGCTGCCATGAAGGCCATCGGTCTCAAGGTTCCCGAATCGGCAATCGTTCATACCAAAGACGCAGCGATGGCGGCGGCCGATGAAATCGGCTTCCCCATTATCGTTCGGCCAAGTTTCACCCTGGGAGGAACAGGGGGCGGTGTCGCATACAACCGTCAGGAGCTCGAACAGCTCTGTACCGCCGGACTCGATTTGTCGATGACAAACGAGATCATGCTGGAACGGAGCCTTTTGGGTTGGAAGGAATTCGAACTGGAGGTCATGCGGGACAAAAACGACAATGTGGTGATCATCTGCTCCATCGAAAACATGGACGCCATGGGGGTCCATACCGGTGATTCCATAACCGTCGCTCCGGCTCAGACTTTGTCCGACAAGGAATATCAGGAGATGCGCGATGCCGCCATTGCCATCATCCGCGAAATCGGGGTCGAAACTGGCGGCTCCAACGTTCAGTTCGCCGTGAACCCCAAAGACGGCGAGATGATGATCATCGAAATGAACCCGCGAGTTTCGCGAAGCTCTGCCTTGGCTTCCAAGGCTACAGGCTTTCCCATAGCCAAGATAGCGGCCAAGCTGGCCGTCGGCTACACCCTCGACGAGATCAAAAACGATATCACTCGCGAGACGTACGCCTCTTTCGAGCCTTCCATCGACTACTGTGTGGTCAAAATCCCACGCTGGACATTTGAAAAGTTTCCGCAGGCCGACGATGTCCTGACCACAGCAATGAAGTCTGTGGGTGAAACCATGGCCATCGGACGAACCTTCAAGGAGGCCTTTCAAAAAGGCATGCGCTCTTTGGAGATGGGACGTTTCGGCTTTGGCGGCGACGGCAAAGACAACCTCGATCACCTCGAGACAGAAGATCTGGAACGGGGTCTGAGGGTCCCGAACTCCAAGCGGGTTGCTCATATTTACGAAGCTCTGAAACGCAACATGGCCATCGAACGGATTTATGAACTGAGCGCCATCGACCCCTGGTTTTTGTACAATCTGAAGCAAGTGGTCGAAACCGAAGAGATGATCCGCGAACGTGGTTTTCAAGGACTTGACGCCGAATTCTTACGCAAATGCAAGGGCGAAGGCTTCTCGGATTGGCAGCTTGCCTACCTGACGGGAACGTCACGGGACGATGTCCGTGATCTCAGAAAAAAACTCGGCGTGTTGCCTGTTTACAAACTTGTCGATACCTGCGCCGCCGAGTTCGAATCCTATACCCCATACTGCTATTCTACGTACGAGACGGAAAACGAGGCCAAAATAAGCGGCCGCAAAAAGATCGTTATTTTGGGTGGCGGGCCGAATCGCATAGGCCAGGGCATCGAATTCGACTACTGCTGTGTGCATGCAGCCTTTGCGCTGAAGGAAATAGGTGTCGAATCCATCATGGTCAACTCCAATCCCGAAACCGTCTCCACCGACTACGATACGTCCGACAAACTCTATTTTGAACCCTTGACCAGAGAAGATGTCTTAAACATCATCGATCAGGAAAAACCTGACGGCGTCATCGTCCAGTTCGGCGGCCAGACACCACTCAACCTGGCCGTACCACTGGAACAGGCCGGAGTCCCGATCATCGGCACCCAGCCGGATGCCATCGACCGTGCCGAGGATCGCAAACGTTTTCAGCAATTCCTGCAAAAACTCGACCTCCGTCAACCCGACAACGATACGGCACACACTTTGGACGAAGCCCTGGCCGCGGCACAACGGATCGGTTATCCCGTGGTCGTCCGGCCTTCCTACGTTCTTGGCGGCCGGGACATGCGAATCGTTTATACCGACGACGGCATTAAAGATTTCATGCTGGCAGTGGGCGGCACCGTTCTCGAACATCCTGTTTTGATCGACCAGTTTCTCCAGGATGCCATTGAGGTGGACGTGGACGCAATCTGCGACGGAGCCATGACGGTAATTGGCGGAATCATGGAACATATCGAGGAAGCAGGCATCCATTCCGGCGACTCATCCTGTGTTTTGCCGCCGCATACCCTCTCCAAGGACCTGATCGAGGAAATAAAAAGGGCAACAAAGGCCATGGCCAAAGAGCTCGGCGTCATAGGCCTTATGAATGTTCAGTATGCCGTCAAGAACAAAGATCTTTATGTACTTGAGGTGAATCCTCGAGCATCGAGAACCGTTCCCTTCGTCAGCAAGGCAACCGGCGTGCCACTCGCCAAACTGGCCACCAAAGTCATGCTGGGCGCCACCCTCTCCGAATTGGGATTGACGGAAGAGGTTGAAATCAAGCACTGGGCGGTGAAGGAGGCGGTCTTTCCTTTCGACAGATTCCCCAAAGTCGACACCCTGCTCGGCCCGGAAATGAAGTCCACCGGCGAAGTCATGGGCATCGATGACAATTTGGGACTGGCCCTCGCCAAATCCTATCTAGCCGCGGGCTCCAGGCTTCCGACTTCCGGCAATGTATTCATAAGTGTTCGAGACAGCGACAAAAAGGCCCTTACCCCTGTGGCAAAGGCTTTGGTCGATATGGGATTTGCCGTGCTTGCGACCGAAGGCACGGCAAACCATCTCAGCAAGAACGGTGTCGTCTGTGAAAAAGTGAAAAAGATTTCCCAAGGGCGCCCCCATATCCTTGACAGGATCAAGGACAACGATATTTCCTGGATCGTCAACACATCGCTTGGCAAACGAACCACGGAGGATTCCTACACGATCCGCCGGGCCGCCTTGGACTTCCATATTCCCTACACGACCACTGCCACCGGAGCGGCCGCCTTGGTAAGAGCACTTAAGGAAGTACAAAGTTCCGCCATCGGTGTCAATCCCGTGCAGTATTTTACCCGTGCCGAACAAAAGGAAAAAAACTGACTTTCCAACTCGACATCCGATAATTATGCTTTACAATAATGGCACCGATACGAGAAAATACCGGAATAGGGCATTTCCGCATCCAAAGTGGAACGGAAGATGCCGAATTGTGTAAATTTAAGAGCCACCGGAGGACTCTTTGAATACCTTCTATAAAAATCTCAGTATGTGGCTGGTGATTGGCCTGACCATGATCCTGCTTTTCAATATTTTCAACAAACAACAACCCAATACCAGTTCATTGACGTATACGCAGTTCATGGACAGTATCGATGCCAAGACGGTTAACCGTGTCAATATCAACGGCGATGTGATTACCGGAACCCTGAAGGACGGCAAACCGTTCAGGACTGTTTACCCGACCAACGATTCGGAATTGCTTCCCGCTCTGCGTAAAGCCGGCGTGGATATCTCCGTTCAAGAGAACCAGAAGGAAAGCTGGCTGATGACCATCTTCGTCTCCTGGTTCCCCATGCTTCTTCTGATAGGGGTATGGGTCTTTTTCATGCGGCAGATGCAAGGCGGAGGTAAGGGCGGAGCGCTTTCTTTCGGCAAAACCAGAGCCCGCTTGATGGAAAGAGGGAAGAATAAAGTCACCTTTGACGATGTGGCAGGTATCGACGAGGCCAAAGAAGAACTTGAAGAAATAATAGATTTCCTGAAAGATCCGCAAAAATTTACAAAGCTCGGAGGGCGCATCCCGAAAGGCGTTTTACTGGCAGGCTCTCCCGGCACAGGCAAAACGCTTTTGGCAAAAGCCATCGCAGGTGAGGCGGATGTTCCCTTTTTCACCATATCCGGTTCCGACTTTGTCGAGATGTTTGTGGGGGTTGGAGCCTCCCGCGTTCGTGACCTTTTCACCCAAGGCAAAAAAAATGCCCCTTGTATCATCTTCATCGACGAGATAGATGCAGTCGGCCGCCATCGTGGTGCAGGGCTGGGCGGCGGACATGACGAACGTGAACAGACGTTGAACCAGCTGCTGGTTGAAATGGACGGCTTCGAATCCAATGAAGGTGTCATCATCGTCGCAGCTACCAACCGTCCCGACGTTCTCGACCCTGCCTTGCTTCGCCCCGGTCGTTTCGATCGTCAGGTTATCGTTCCGGTGCCGGATGTCGGCGGTCGTAAAAAAATACTGGAGATATACGCCAAGAAGGTCAAAATGGCCAAATATATCGACCTTGAGATCCTTGCTCGCGGCACCCCAGGCTTCTCTGGCGCAGACTTGGAGAATCTCGTCAACGAAGCAGCGTTGATGGCTGCAAGAGGCGGCGCGTTAGAGGTTAACCTCGAGCTTCTTGAAAAGGCTAAGGATAAGATCATGATGGGAGCCGAACGGCGCTCCATGATCATCACCGAGAAAGAAAAGGAAGTGACGGCCTACCATGAGGCGGGACATGCCTTGGTTGCAAGGCTGTTGCCGGATACCGATCCCATCCACAAGGTCACCATCATTCCGCGTGGGCGCGCTCTCGGCCTTACCATGCAGCTGCCCATAGATGAAAAATACACTCGATCCAAGGTATTCCTGGAACATACGCTCTGTATTCTGTTCGGCGGCCGGATAGCAGAACAGATTATTTTCGGGGAGATCACCACCGGAGCCGGCAACGATCTTGAACGGGCCACGGAGCTCGCAAGAAAGATGGTCTGCGAATGGGGAATGAGCGATGAACTCGGACCGCTCACTTACGGTAAGAAGGAAGAGCAGATCTTTCTTGGCCGCGAGATCGCGCAACATCGTGATTTCAGTGAAGAGACCGCCAGACAAATTGATCTGGCAGTAAAAAAGATCATCTATAACGCCAGGGATACCGCAATCGCACTTCTGGAAGAAAACAAGGATATCCTGGCCAGAATGGCCGAAGAGCTATTAGAACACGAGACCATAGTTCTCAGCGATATAGAACGGATCATGACCGAATTGCATCCGGACAGATTCCCTCCCAAGAAAATCAAGGAAGAGGAAGCCCTTCCAAAGGATGAAGAGGCGACACAGCCCGCAGCCGAAGAGGAAAAAAAAGAGGCCGAAGAACCAACTGAGCCTCCCCTTCCCCGAACTCCTCCTCCGCGCTCTTCGGACGAGGACAATTCGACGGTTACGCCGTAACCCTTCATTGTGAAAACATGAAGGCATCAAAAACTCTTCAGGAGAAATTACGAAAAGTGCCGACTGCCGCCGTCAGGATTATGGGTATCATCAACACAACACCCGACTCGTTTTCCGACGGCGGCAAGCATTTCTCGTTTCAGTCCGCTATGGAACAGGCCGAGGCCATGGTTGCCGCCGGCGTCGATATCATCGACATCGGTGGCGAATCAACACGACCCTACGCCGATCCCGTCTCCGATGAAGAGGAATTGAGGCGGGTCATCCCCGTCATTCAAGAGATTCGGAAGAAACATACCGTCGAAATTTCCATTGACACGACAAAGGCAGTAGTTGCCGAACAAGCGTTGGCGGCCGGAGCCGATATCATAAACGATATTTCGGCCCTTCGTAAAGATCCTGAAATGCTTGATCTGGTCAAGAAGACCTCGGCACCCGTCATCCTGATGCATATGCAGGGGACTCCCGAGACAATGCAGATCAATCCTCACTATGAGGACGTTGTCGAAGAAATCCTGGGATTTTTTCGCAAAAGAATCTCAATTCTGGAGACAAACGGTGTACATAGAAATCGGCTGATCATCGACCCCGGCATCGGTTTTGGAAAAACAAGACAGCACAATCTAAGCCTTATCAAACACTTGGACAGATTTTCGGAACTCGGACTTCCTGTTCTTCTCGGCCATTCCCGAAAGCGCTTTCTAGGCGATATCACCGGCCTTGAAGTTCGAGACCGCGATTTACCCACGGCAGTTGTCTCGGCATTGGCAGCGGACAAAAAGATGGCGATCGTTCGTGTGCATGACGTGCCTGCGACACGGCAGGCACTGCAACTTGTCGAAGCGATTAGAAATGCGCCGTAGAAATGTTATTTCCTCAAAATTTCGAATTCATCCAAAGTTATAAACTGGAAAACATACGGGCTTGATTTGGTCCCAACAAAGATGACATTTCCTTCTTTG
Source organism: Desulfocapsaceae bacterium (assembly GCA_046705065.1). Lineage (GTDB taxonomy): Bacteria > Desulfobacterota > Desulfobulbia > Desulfobulbales > Desulfocapsaceae > CAWGGS01. The sequence continues at coordinate 27,303 of JBJKQT010000047.1, read as the reverse complement.
AGCGGCAGGCTTCCGGTGGATTCACCTCCACCAACCGTTATTCCCCACGCGAGTTTCTTTGACAGAGATATTGCGTAATCGTCGGAAACTCAAACACAAATTTTGAGACCTCATAGATTGGCCACAGACGCGTTTCATGCTTGAAAGCCCATTCGACAGGGAAACGAGACAATGCCATTCAGGTGTTGCTTTTTTTGTTTATCATAGTAATATACCGACGATTATTTCTCGATCACTCGGAAAAAAAAGCAACAAGCATGGATCAGCCGAACCCTCACCATACCTGCATAGCCTCCGATTTGGGCCTAACCCCCCATCAGGTTCAACAGACCGAGAAATTGTTCAAGGAAGGAGCGACTGTTCCCTTTATCGCCAGATACAGAAAAGAGGCAACCGGTTCACTGGACGAAGTCGTCATAGCCAAAATCAGAGACCGAATAACCGCCTTGAACGAACTCGAAAGAAGGCGCTCAGCAATCATCGATTCCCTTGCCAAACGAGATCTCCTGACGGAAGAGTTGGCCGTACAGCTCCGCACTGCACAGACCCTGACAAGCCTTGAAGATCTCTACCTCCCCTTTCGTCCCAAACGCCGGACTCGGGGTATGATTGCCAAGGAAAGGGGGCTTTCAGCACTCGCCACCGCTATCTTCACTCAACAAGAGGTCCGGCCAAAACTTTTTTTAGACCCTGAAAACGGAATTGCAACAGAAGCAGACGCTTATGCGGGAGCACGCGATATTATTGCCGAATGGATCAACGAGGATACCGAAACAAGGGGAGAACTGCGAAAGATTTTCTCTACCCGCGCAATCATATCGTCGACGGTCGTAAAAAAGAAAGAGGCTCAGGCAACCAAATACCGTGATTATTTCAACTGGCAGGAGGATGCGGTCAACGCGCCGGGATACCGACTGCAGGCTATGTTCCGCGGTGAACAAGAAAAATTCATCACCCTTTCTCTGCGTCCTCCGGAAAATGAACCACTGCGTTATTTGCAAAACCGGTACGTTAAAACGTCCCGATACTGGAAACAGATGTCACTGGTCGTCGACGACTGCTATCACAGACTGCTCGCCCCATCATTGGAAAATGAGTTACACAGAGAGCTGAAGGAAGCTGCCGACAAAGAGGCGATAGAGGTCTTTATCTCCAATCTCCGCGAACTTTTTCTGGCACCTCCTTTGGGAGCAAAAAGAGTTCTGGCTCTTGATCCCGGATTCCGCACCGGTGCCAAACTCGCGTGCCTGGATGAACAGGGGAAATTACTTCACCATGATACCATTTATCCCACCCACGGCGGGGAAAAAGCTGCTTCAGCCGGCAAAGAGATAGCTCGTCTGGTCGATAATTTTAAAATTACCGCCATAGCAATTGGCAACGGCACTGCCAGCAGGGAAACCGAAAAGTTCATCCGCGCTCTGGATCTGGCGGATAATATACTGATAACCTTGGTTAATGAGGATGGCGCATCGATTTATTCCGCATCTGAATCGGCGCGATCCGAATTCCCCGACCTCGATCTGACCTTTCGGGGAGCCATTTCCATCGGTCGCCGGCTACAGGACCCGTTGGCCGAACTCGTCAAAATCGATCCGAAATCCATTGGGGTCGGACAGTACCAGCACGATGTCAATCAAGCCGAGTTAAAAAAGGCTCTTGACGATGTGGTGATCAGCTGCGTCAACTGCGTGGGAGTCGAGTTGAACAATGCCAGTCTGGAGCTCCTCACCCATGTATCGGGCCTGGGGCCGGCGCTTGCTAAAAACATTATCGAATATAGAGAGCACAAAGGATCTTTCTCCAGTCGCTCGGAGCTTCTCAAGGTCCCTCGCTTGGGGACCAAGGCCTTTGAACAATGTGCCGGTTTCCTGAGGATTCGCAACGGAGCCCATCCTTTGGACGGTAGCGGCATTCATCCGGAAATGTACACAACGGTTGAAAAAATGGCAAAAGACGCCGAATGCAGCGTAAACGAGCTGCTTTTGTCGGAGGAAGCCAGAAAACGTATCGATCTGCACCGATACGTCACCGAGACGGTGGGGGAACCGACACTTTCGGATATCATGTGCGAACTTGCAAAACCCGGACGTGATCCAAGGAAAACGTTCACGCCATTTTTCTTTGCAGAAAACGTTCACACCATCCATGACCTTCAACCGGGCATGAAGCTTCCCGGCATCGTCTCAAACATAACAAAATTCGGCGCCTTTGTGGATATAGGAGTGCATCTTGACGGGTTGATCCATATCAGTCAACTTGCCGAGCGATATGTCAAAGATCCCAACGAAATCGTCAAGATCCGTCAACACCTTACAGTTACTGTCCTTGCGGTAGACAAAGATCGTGGCAGAATTTCACTTACTTTAAAAGAGAGGCCCTATCCCGGTTCCGGCAAAGGTACTGAATGACCGTCACCTAGACGTTTTTTTCGTTGACTTGCCTGTCATATTCGTGTATGAGAAAATATTGCTTTTTCCAGTGGAAATTCCTCATGCCGGTTGCTGTATCTTTCATTCCACCAAGGCATTGCTTATCACTTTAAAAAATTATAGCAAACTACAATTATTGAAAAAATTTTTCGAAAGTGACCCTTATCTTTCAATAAGCCGGCATGGAACCCAAGACTCCTTTTCCTCTCAACAATCACCCGATCCTCAAAGATTCAATGTCCCCCTCCAGAAAGTACACCGTATTGTATATCGAAGACAATCCCACCAACCGTGAACTCGTTCGCCATATTCTCGAGTTGCGTTCAAACTTCCTTTATCTTGAGGCGGAAAACGGCAAACAGGGGCTGCAAATTAGCAAGCATCATCATCCAGATCTGATTCTCCTCGATATCCATCTTCCCGACATGGACGGCTTTACGGTTTTCAAACACCTGCAAAACGCCCCGGAAACGGCTGACATTCCGGTTATCGCTTTAACCGGAAGCGCATCTCCTGTGGATATTCAGATAGGCTCGGCAATGGGCTTTAAAGATTTCCTTTCAAAACCAATAGATATAAAAATTTTTTTCGCCGCGTTGGATTCCGCACTGGGGCCTTGCAATGACGAAGACCGCCCATAGAAGAAGAGCCCCTTCCTCAGCAACTCTCCGCACGCCGGTTGGCATGATGCCTTCTTTCGAAAATACTATTGCCAATTATCGTTGATCTTGTTAATACTACAAGGATTATTGGGGAGTTTGGCCATCCTCGCATGCTCGCATACGCTGTGTAAGCTGCCGTGGCGCTCCCCCAAATGTCCATAAACGTATTTTCAGAAAACCGGAAATTACATGAAGATACTGATGGAAATGTCAACCCAGGTTAATTGGGATGACATTCTCAAACGTTTTTTGCTGATCTTCCTTCCGCTTGCTTTACTGTTCGGAAGCATAACCTCATTCATCTATTTCAAAGACGTTAAGGCTGAAAGGCTCGTTATAGAAAGAAATGAAATATTCAATATCGATACGCAGTTAAAAATCGTTGCCTCCAACTTTGATGCGGTCAGCATGGATTTGAAGTTTTTAGCCGCGCAAAATGAGTTGATGGCCTATCTCGATAAGGGTGGTCCGGCGCAGTTACATTCCCTGGTAAAGGAATGGCTGTCTTTCTGCAGCATCAAATCGGCCTACAGCAAAGTCCGCTTCATAGATAAAAACGGCAAAGAAATCATAAAAATAGACTACTCTGACGACACCGCAGAACCAACCATATCCGAATCCCTCGGAGATGTAGCTGATCAGAACTATTTTAAAAAAACGATCGGCTTGAACCGCAATGACGTTTACATATCACCTTTTGATCCCAACCGGGTTGCTGCCTCAAATGACAACGAGCCTTTCGGCCCCATCGTCCGCTTCAGCATGCCCGTATTCGATGCCGCTGGGCAAAACCGGGGCATACTTGTTCTGAATTATCGCAGCGCTCTGTTGATCGATGCACTGGAAAAAGCATCAGCGAACTCGCCTGGATCTACAATACTTATAAATTCGAATAGATACTATTTAACCCGTCCGAACCAGGACAAGGACTGGGAATTTTATACCCCAGGTGGACAAAAACATTTACCGGACGGCTGGCATCGTATCAACCGGGAAGATTCGGGACAGTTTCAAAACGGAGACGGTCTCGTCACCTTTGGTACCATCTACCCATTGCTGAAGGATATTCAACCCCCACCACAAACCGGAATCCATATCGTCCAGACCGACCAAAAACAACATTTCTGGAAAACGGTATCCTACGTTCCCATTAAAGTTCTGGCCGCCTGGCCGATAAAAATCCTCAACCGGATTTTCATGTTATACTCGGTCTGTCTGGTCATCATTGCCGTTTGCTCACTCCTTCTGGCCCGCACAGGCGCCAAAAGAAAGAGCGCAGAAGAGACGATCCGGGAACGGGAAGAACAACTGCGGGCCATTAATTCGGCAGCGGCCAATGCAATCATCGTGATCGACAACAACAAAAAGGTCCTCCACTGGAACCCAGCTGCGGAAAAGCTGTTCCAATATACACAGGAAGAGGTGATGGACAAACCGATCACCGCCATCATCGCACCTCCCAAACACCAATCTACATTCACTAAGATATCAAAAAAATTCAATATTCCCGACAAGGACAGCACTGGATCGAAGACCATAGAATTGTTCGGCTATAAAAAGGACGGTACCGAGTTTCCCGTCGAAGTGTCTTTTTCCGCATTTAAGAGTCGAGACCAATGGCATACCGTGGGAATAATAAGAGATATTTCCACGCGAAAGCAGATGGAAAAAGAAGTTCTACAGGCTCAGAAATTTGAATCCCTCGGCGTACTTGCCAGTGGAATTGCGCATGATTTCAATAATCTGCTCACTGCAATCATAGGAAATATCAACCTGGTGTGCAGGTTGACCAATCCGAAAGATGAAAATTTCGAGCTCTTGGAAAGCGCTGAAAAGGCAGCCATGCGGGCAAAGGCCCTAAGCCAGCAACTGCTGATTTTTTCCAAGAGAGGCAACCCGATCAGAAAAACGACATCGATCGCACCGGTGATAGAAGAAGCAGCCGACTTTGCTCTGCATGGCTCAACCATTTCCTGCCCGATTCATATCCCCGAGGACCTTTGGCTCGTAGATATCGATGCGGGGCAGATGAATCAGGTCATCCAAAGTCTGATCATCAACGCCAAAGAGGCCATAACCGGCTCAGGCTCCATCGAAATTTCCTGTAGCAATGTGACGGATCTCGATTTGCAAGCCTTTCCCATCCCATTAAAAGGCAACTTCACTCGGATACAGATTCGTGACACCGGGTGCGGTATTACCAAAAAGGATATGTCGAAGATTTTCGATCCGTATTTCACGACCAAAGTCAACGGACGGGGATTGGGGCTCGCCATCGTCTATTCCATACTCCAAAAGCACGACGGCCATATCTTTGTGCAGTCGGAGCCCGATGTGGGCACAACCGTCTCGATTTTACTTCCTGCATCATTGGATCAACATTTGAAAACAGGTGAAAGGGGCGAGACATCTCTGGATCGGCATTACCAAATTATGGTTGTCGACGGAGAAGAGATGCTCCTGAACATCGCCAAACGTATGCTGGTCCACTTGGGACATGAATGCATTTGTGTAAAAAACTCCATGGAGGCCATCGAAATTTACAAACACCTCTGGAAAACGGGAACACCCGTGGATGGTGTCATTATCGATCTGACAATTCCCGGAGGCATGGGCGGAAAGGAAACGGCAGGTGCCATTTACGATATCAATCCAGAGGCCAAAATCATAGTGTCCAGCGGCTACTCCAATGATCCTGTCATGATAGACTACGATGAGTACGGGTTCTGCGCAGCCATTGCCAAGCCCTTCGATATGACGGAACTCAGAGATATGCTCAACTCCGTCATGGGATAATCGCGGCGGCCTCCAGCACTTTTAGGCAAATTCATAATCCCCGTGGCTGAAACGCTGGGCTTTCGCCTCCTCCAGTCAATTACAGAAGCCCGCTGGAAAACCAATAATGGAGAATATATATTCCGGCAAGGATGATCAGGAGACCGGACACCTTCTGTATATGGGGCATGAGCTTTCGCATCGTCCCGACAACCACCCCCTCTTTGACCAATGCCATACTAAGGGTCAGGACGAGAAGCACTGATCCCATGCCGAGTGCATATCCGACAAATTGTTTAAAACCCGATAAAAAGCTGCCGGCTGTTGCCGAACCACCAACTACCATCAGGAAAACGGGAAAGGTGCAGCTCAGAGATGTTGCACCGAAGGCGATACCGAAGAGAAAAAAACCCTTGACCGACATCTTCCTTGGATCGCCGATTTTGCCGGCCACTGTCAACATCCAGTTCAAGGCAAGGTGCTTGCCGGCAAGCAGCCGAATCCCGAGAAGGATCAGAAGAAATCCCACTGCAACCGAGAGCCACGGCATGAATCCGACCAGCATCGTCCCGCCTGCGGAAACAATCATTCCCACCAGCCCGAAAAGAAAAGAAAAACCCGAGGTGACCACCACAGCAACCCAGGCCGCTTTGCCGATCCTGAATATCAGGGAATGATTGCGGAAATTCTCATCTTCGGCTCCGATATACAGCGAGAGATAAACAGGCAACATCGCGAATCCACAGGGGTTTACCGCAGAGACCATCCCGGCTCCGAAGGCGTATCCAACCTGTAAATTATCGGCGATCTGGTTCATCCATTGGCCAGCTAGAATATGAATATCCATACCTTATCTATCCTTCTGTCAAATGCTCCGGTTCACATCCTGTTTTTTTGAACACAGCAGGGTTGGCCCGTGGTTCTCATCAGTTCAGGCGGCGTCAGGTTCGAAGTTTTTGGCAAGTGTACCAGAAATACATCCAGATGTCTCAGATCTTCAGAATCTTTCCCAACTATGAGAAAGATTCGATAAATTCAAGCCGCCAACTTTTCTATTCAGTTCGAAGCTTGTATACTATATGAGAAACTTCTGCTATCCAACTGGATCCACTGCAAACGGAAATATCTTTATGAATCAGGTCTTCAAGAAGCTTCTTGCAACAAAAAACCTGCCGACCCCGTCAAACATCGCTCTCGAGATTATGCGGCTGAGCAATAGCGAGACGGCTTCGCTCGAGGATATCGCCGATCTGGTTGAAAAGGATCCTGCACTGTCCGGCAAAATTCTCAAGTATGCCAACACAGCACTCTATGCCATGACTCTTCCCGATATTTCCATAAGAAAAGCGATAGTCAGACTGGGAAGCGAAACCGTCATGGGTCTTGCTTTAGGGTTCTCTCTCATTGCCAGAAACAGGGAAGGACGTTGTGAAAATTTTGATTTCCCAGGCTTCTGGTCGGCTTCTCTGGCAATCGCTGTGGCAGCGCGTGGACTAGCTGAGTTGCGGCACGGTTTCAATCCCGACGAACTTTTCATCTGCGGCTTGCTTTCCCAAGTGGGGAGATTGGCCCTTGCCAGTCTCTATCCCATTGAATACGGCCAAATTCTAGGGAAAACGGTAGCTGAACCCGAACTTCTGCAACTAGAGACCAAGGAGTTCGGGATCAACCATATCGAGGTTTCCACGGAATTGTTCAGGGAGTGGGGCCTGCCCAAAAAATATATCCAAGCCATGGTTTTTCCCGATGAATCCGTGCAAGGAATCGGCCATGAAACCGATGGTTCGGACCTGTCCCGACTGCTGCAGCTCGCAAGGTCGGTATCTCAGGTCTGTATGATGAAATCATCTCCATCGGGACAGAGTCCAGCGGTTGAAGATTTAGCGAAAAAAGCCGGCATCTGCATGAGCGACTTTACCTCGCTTATGGACACCGTCATCGCAAATTGGCAGAAATGGAGTCTTTTGTTCGAAATTCCGGTCCCGGATCGCGCCTCTTATGACCAAATCAAATCCAATGGCGATAAAGACCGGCATGCTGCCCAAAAGAGCAGTGAAGAATCGTTTCGTATTCTGGTTGTCGATGACGATCTTTTGAGCCTACGGGCGCTGGAAATACTCCTGACAAAATCCTCGACCGACACCGTCCTCTGCGCCGATAACGGAGATGAAGCCTTACGGCTTGCCATCCAATACCAGCCGGAATTGGTTATTACCGATTGGCGCATGCCCGGCATAAGCGGTATCGAACTCTGCAAAACCTTACGAAAAACTGAATTCGGCAAACATCTCTATATCATTATGCTAACGGCTAGCGAATCCGATGATGAGTTGGTACAGGCCTTCGATGCCGGCGCAGACGATTATGTGGTAAAACCTTTTAACCCCAAGGTTCTGGAGGCTCGCATCCGTGGAGGAAAACGTCTGACCGAATACCGGCAAAATCTGAATCGAGATCAATCGATTATTCAGGATTTTACCAAAAAGCTGGCCACGACCAATAAAAAACTGCAGACCATGGCCATGACCGACGTGTTGACGGGACTTCCAAACAGGAGGTCGGCAATGGGGAGACTACAGCAAATGCAGTCGGAATCGGATCGTTTCGGCAACACGATGATCTGCATAATGATCGATATAGATAATTTCAAACAGATCAACGACACCTACGGTCATGAATACGGCGATCTTGTTTTACAGGAAATTTCAGATCTATTCCTTAAAAAATCAAGAGGGTATGACACCGTAAGCCGGATTGGCGGAGAGGAATTCTTAATTTTGAGCAGCCGCAATTCTCTGGAGGAAGCGACAATTTTTGCAGAACGTCTGAGGCAGGAAGTGGCCGGTCATCAGATTGTTCTAAAAAAACATACGCTGAGGATCACCATCAGCCTCGGTGTGGCCTCCACAGGACCGAATACGCCGGGTAGCGAATCACTTCTCCAACTGGCAGACAAAGCTCTGTATAATGCCAAAAGAAAAGGGCGCAACAGGGTGGAAGTTGCCTCATCAACCTGACGCCGACTGAAGTGATGAGAAATGCGGGCTGACCCGGTTTCCGATAAATCCGAAACGATATTTCAGGCTAAATCGTCTCATGCCAGCCAAGAATGCGTGGAGTTAGCCGATGTTCAGCTGCCGGTTGTCGTATATGCACGAAGCTCTTCCTGCAAAATACGACCATGGTCGAGCAGCCTGGCAAACAGGGATTCGGTCCCGGTAAGGTCCCCGACACGTCCCTTGCTTTCCAGAGCAAAGGCCAATGCTTTGATTGCCGTTGCCGAAAAATGATTAACGGCTCCTTTATAGGCGTGGGCCGCATCATGCAGCGCCGTGGCGTTTTTTGTTTCGATCGCCTTTTCCACGTTTCTCAGAAGAAACATGTTTCTTTGTAAAAAGAGGTTGGCCAATTCCTTGAGCAAAGATTCATCGCCGCCGACAAACATGAGGGCTTTTTCAATATCCCAGCTTCGCCCGTTGACGGACTGGTGCGCCTCATCCTCCACCTTGTCTTCGACAAGCTCCGTTGGTATGGGAGACTGTCGAATCTTTTCGGAAGGCTCCGCTTTCTGTACGGCAAGCCAGGGTGCCAACCGCTCTTTAAGAACATCGGGTTTTATCGGCTTGGTAATGAAATCATCCATCCCGATACTGAGGCAATGTTTCCGGGTGCTCTCCATGGCATTGGCGGTCATGGCAATGATGGGAATCCGGCTCAGACCGTTTTCCAGCTCATTTTTTCGAATCTTCTCCGTTGACTCGAACCCGCTCATTTCGGGCATCTGGATATCCATCAGGATCAAATCGTACTGTCTTTCTTCAACCATCTGCAGCGCCTCTCGCCCATTATTGGCGACATCCGCCTCAATCCCGATCTTCCGCAGGATCGCAACACCCACTTTCTGATTTATGGCCTCGTCATCTACCAAAAGTATTTTTCCCTGCAGAACCTGCGGGTAATTCGGACTCTCCAACTGAACGACAGGTGATTCTTCCGTTTTTTGGCTGACTCCCAGGGCTGCATAAAATTGATTCAAGCGAATGGGCTTATAAATAATAGTTTTAACTCCCGCGGCCAAAGCCTTCTCCCTCACCCGACCCTCCGAGCTGAGCAATGCGACTTCCGGTGCATGATCGCCGAACCTCTTTTTAATTTCGGCAGCTGTCTGTAAACCGTCTTTATCCGGCATGTGGTAATCCAGAAGGACCATATCCACGGATGTGCCTTCCTCAATCATTTTCCCGATGGCTGCAATGGCCTCATCTCCCGAATCACAGTTCGACGTGTGGGCTTTCGCCGCTTTTAAGTAGTGCTCAACGATCAGTCTGTTTGTGTCGTTGTCATCGACGATCAGGAATCTTCGATTGACCATGGTTTCATGGGATACCTCCCGCCCCATGTTTTCAACGACTTGCATCGGCAGCGTGAACCAGAAAGTAGCCCCTTTCCCTGTCTCGCTGTCAACGCCTATTTCTCCATTTTGCATCTCGACCAATTGTTTACACACACTGAGGCCCAGCCCGGTTCCGCCATATTTCCTGGTTGTGGAACCGTCAGCCTGAGTAAACTTGGTAAACAAGCCCTTCATTGCGTCCGGAGCAATACCGATACCGGTATCTTCGACCGAGAAACGCAGCCATTGTTGCCCATCTTGTTTTTTGATCATCACAACCTGCAGCACAACCTCTCCCTTTTCCGTAAATTTAACGGCATTGCTCAACAAATTTGTAAGGATCTGCCTGAGCCGGGTTGGGTCGCCCTGAACGGTGGTTTCGACATCCGTGGGCACGAAGCAAAACAGATCGACATGCTTCATGTTGGCGGATTCCATAAAGAGAAGCGTGACCTCCTCCATCAAGTCACGCAAATCAAAAACGATGGATTCGAAATCTATTTTACCGGCCTCGATTTTCGAAAAATCGAGAATATCGTTGATGATAAGCAAGAGAGAATCGGCAGATCTCGTTGCCGTCTGAAGAAGACGTTTGTACTCCTCGCTCAATGGAGCATCTTTTAACAGCGAAAGAACGCCGATAATACCGTTCATCGGAGTTCGGATCTCATGGCTCATGTTGGCCAAAAACTCGCTTTTGGCTTTGGCGGCTTCCAAAGCCTCATCGCGTTTTTGCTTCAACTGTTCGGTTCGTTCCCCCACCTGCAGTTCAAGGTGATGTCTATGCTCGGAAAGCTCGGTCTCTCTCTGTCTTATCACATCCAGCATGGAGTTAAAATCGTCGATCAAGGCTCCTATCTCATCCTCGGTTGTTCTTTCCAACCGAATAGTATAGTCTCCCGAACTGGTAACCTTTCTAACCGTGGCCGCCAATGCGGACACCGGGTTCGTTATCAGACTCTGTAACTGGTAGGATACAACAAGTACGAGCAAAATGACGCATACGAGCCCCACAAGCAAAAAGAGCGCGGATTGGCCGAGTTGGAAGGTGAGATTGTTGAGGCTAAGAAGCAAATACAAGGTTCCTATCTGCTTACCGTCAAGGAAGATCGGGTGAAAAACGCTGAATTTGATGATGCCGTCTCGCAGAAAAAATCTATTTCCTTCTCGAAGTGGGGGCAGAGCAATTTCCTGCCGGTCACGCACGGCAGGATTTTTGTATATGGCAAGCGGCTTGCCGTCAAGTGAAAATACCGCCCCCTCTTCAACATCTTTGTCCGTCTGCAAGGCTTGAAGCAGACGGTGCGTCCAATCACTGGTGAAGGATTCCGAGGCGGGACTATTGAAATTAACTATGACATCCGTGAAGGCATCGAGATTGTCAACCGTTGTCTTTTGAAATATACTTATCTGGTAGGTTAAGGATATAGCGTAATAAAGGAGAAGGGCCATCCCCGATACACCCACAGTAAAGGTAACAAGCTTCCTCCGTATGGATTGTTTTCGGAAAGTTTTTTGCATTTGCGTCGCTTTTACTCTGCACCAATGCCTTGAGAGACCACAAGATATAGAAGCGTCTCATTCAACCCGGCAAACACTTCTGCAGCAGGTGCCATAACGGGGATGTTGTAAATGAATAATTTTTGCATTGAATTCAGATGGATCTGCCGGTACCTTTTATACCATCAAAGTTATCCTATATTCAATGACGCTCCAGATATCTGCAATCATTCATCTTCAAACCGGATAATACTACGAGATTCATCCGTAGCAGCGTCCCGTTGCCGCCTCCGGTTGCAATCATATTCCAATACGGTATGATTATAGCAGAATCATTGGTCGATCAAAAAATATTTCTTGCCCGTTGTCAACAAATGGCTGATTTGAAATCCCCGCATCTCTTCATACCAAGCACATGATTACGTAGTTTTTCAAAACGATAACCTCTGTCAGAGGAATTACCCCTATAAATCAAGCATTTTCTCCACATTCGCGGAGGGACACTTAAATGGCCTCGGAAATCACAATCGGAGAGTATTTGATAAAACGGTTGTCGGAAAACGGCATCAAACACATTTTCGGGATTCCGGGTGATTATATCCTCGGGTTCTACCACATGCTCGAGGAGTGCGAACAGATACATCTCATTAATACCGCAGATGAACAGGGGGCCGGTTTTGCCGCCGATGCGTATGCCCGGGTGGGTGGACTTGGCGCGGTTTGCGTAACATACGGCGTCGGTGCACTGAAGGTCGCAAATACAACCGCCCAAGCCTATGCGGAAAAATCCCCGGTGGTCATCATTAGCGGGGCCCCTGGAGTCAGGGAGAGACAAGGCACACATCTTTTGCATCACCAAATTTCTGATTTCGGCGCACAAAAACGGGTTTTCGACGAATTCACAGTGGCTTCCACCGTACTTGACTCTGCGGATAGCGCGCAAAGAGAAATCGACCGAGTTATCCGTGCGGCGCAAAAATTCAAACGGCCCGTTTATATCGAAATTCCTCGCGATATGATCGCAGCCGTCTGCCAGGCCGGCCCCAGAGAAAAATACGAACAAGAGACTAGCGATCCGGAAACACTGAAAGAAGCCGTCCAGGAAGCGACTGCCTTGATCAACAACGCCGCACGGCCGGTTATCCTTGCCGGAGTCGAGATTCACAGGTTTGGCCTGCAAAAAGAGCTCACCGTCTTGGCAAGAAACAAAGGCATCCCCGTGGCCGCAACGATACTCGCCAAATCAGTGGTTGCCGATACCAGGGAATTCTATATGGGAATCTATGAAGGGGCAACCGGCCTGCAGGATGTCTGCAACTATGTGGAATCAAGCGATTGCCTGCTTTTGTTGGGTGCATTTATGACCGATCTGAACCTGGGTCTGTTCACGGCCAGACTCGATCAGTCCCAGTCAATCTATGCGACCAGCGAAAAGATATCCATCAAACGCCACCGGTTTGAAAATATCCTCCTTCAAGATTTTCTCGCAGGTCTTTGCAATGCATCCATCATCCCGCGACCGCTCGGTGATATTCCACGCCCTCACCCACCCCGACCCGTCTCCGGTAGTGAGGAGTCGAAGGTGACCATAGAAACACTTTTTCAACACCTCAATGCCTATCTGAAAAAAAACACCATCGTTATCGCGGATGTCGGCGATTCCCTGTTCGGCGCCAACGATCTCTACATTCATCGATCCATGAAATTTCTCTCCCCTGCCTATTACGCCTCCCTGGGATTCGCAGTTCCGGGAGCCCTGGGGGCTCAACTTGCCGATCCGGAATTTCGGCCACTCGTGCTGGTGGGGGACGGAGCCTTCCAAATGACCGGCATGGAAGTGTCCAGCATCGCCCGATACGGGTTGAATCCGATTATCATCGTAATCAACAATCAAGGCTATAGCACCGAAAGACCTCTTCTTGACGGACTCTTCAACGATATCCACCCCTGGCATTTCAGCAAGGTGCCATCGGTTATCGGCGGCGGTATGGGCTTTATTGCCGAAACGGAAGAGCAGCTGAACAAAGCGTTGGTAACCGCGGACAAAAACACCAACGGGTACTCGATAATCGACGTCAAAATCTCCAAAGACGACCGGTCACCGGCATTGAACCGGCTTACAGCGCGATTGGCGGAAAGGGTGGGAGAAAAAAGAGCATGACCGCATCCTATCTGACCCTTTTCACATCAGGAGAACTCCGAAAGCGGATCGAAAAAGCCGGAAAGATTTTAACATGCTGCACTCTGTGCCCGCGAAGCTGTAAAGTCAACCGCCTTGAGGGACATTTGGGTATCTGTCAAACCGGCGGACAGGCCATTGTCGCCGAGTTCGCCCCCCATTTCGGAGAGGAACACCCATTGGTCGGGGAAAACGGTTCGGGGACCATCTTTTTCGCCCGCTGTAATTTGCTTTGCCTTTTTTGCCAAAACTACGATATAAGCCATTACGACAACGGGGTCGCCGTTACCGACCGACAACTTGCCGACATGATGCTCTCCTTGCAGAAACAAGGATGCCATAATATCAATTTCGTGACCCCGACTCATGTGGTCCCGCAAATACTCGCCGCCCTTTATCAGGCTGTGGAAGACGGTTTCAGCCTGCCGCTCGTATACAACTCCAGCGGTTATGAAACTGAAGAAACCCTCGAGTTACTCGATGGAATAATCGATATCTATATGCCGGACTTCAAGTTCTGGAGTTCCGAATCGTCTGCCCGCTGCGCCAAAGCCGCCGATTACCCCCAACGAGCGCGTGTCGCGTTGAAAGAAATGCATCGCCAGGTCGGCGATCTGAGTTTTGATGACCATGGTCTTGCCGAACGCGGGTTGCTCATCAGACATCTTGTCTTGCCGGGAGGACTTTCGGAAACACAAATTATACTTCATTTCATATCCGAGGAAATCTCCCGAAACAGTTACGTCAACATCATGGATCAATATCGCCCTTGCGGACGAGCCGCAGACTTTCCTCCCCTCGACAGGCCTCTTTCCCCCAATGAGTACCGACAGGCAATGGCTATTGCCAGGCGGGAAGGACTCGCCAGACTTGACAAAAGAGATCTTCCTGATTTATTACGACGGTTATATGCGGCCCGCACCAGGTAATCAAATCGTTGGGCACCATCGATCCGTTATATTGAGGAGGCTTTAAGAGGAAAATGATCAAGCATATTGTTTGCTGGAAGCTGCGCAACAGATCAAAACCACTGCATGAAAACAGCGACGCCACGGCAATTAAAGAGGCTCTGGAAGAGCTCAGAGGCAAAATCCCGGGGCTTCTTTATCTTGATGTCGGTTTCGATTTCAGCGGGAAAGATACTGCTGGAGATATCGTACTTTACACGGAATTTGAATCGAAAGAGGCGTTGAAGGCTTATCAGACCCATCCGGCACATGTTGCGGTAGGCGCAATCGTCAGGCCGCGAACCTGTGACAGGAGAATGATAGACTATGAAGTTTAATCGGCTCTGATGCCTGCGTTCTGTTTCTGACGTTTCCTCGCAGCCGGTCTTCCTTTTTCCGCGTCCCGTCAAACGGCTTTAGATCAACATAGTCCCCAGCGTCCGTATGTTGGACCGAGGAGGTCCCATTCCTTTTTTTTATGGGGGGCAAACCATTTTTCAAATGCAAGGTCGTGCCGAGCCCCTGAAAGCGGAAAACTCAGGTAAAATCTGGCAGTCTTCCCTCTGTCGGGTTTTCTGCTGAACCGCATGGACGGAGTTGTGCCTTTGGCTTGGTCGAGCAAAGATTGTACCTGTTCAACATCCTCGATCGGAACAGTCAGATTAAAACAATACTCCTCCTTCATCTTCATTTTCCTTTTCAGTTGTCACTCTGAAGGTTTGTGGCCATTTCTCTTACAAGGACGCCCCAACTGGCCCACACACATACAAGCCTCTTGCCAAAGCCAAATGGCCTTCCCGGAGTCTCGCCGGCTCGATTACCGATTCGAACTCAACGTTATGCTTAAAATTTCATCATCGGAATATTATCTCCATACCCATGATAAAATTTTCAGTATGCCTTGAATTTGAAGGAAAAACCGAATTTTTCAAGGTAGCCTTTAGAGCTTGAGTGCTTCCTCAAGCTCTTTTTGGACCTTTTCCGAAAAACAAGCAAATGTTACCTGGGCAAAATCCCTATTGCCTTCAAGAAAGGCCTTCACCTCCCTTATTGCAATTTCGCAGGCTTGGCCCAACGGATAGCCGTAGACACCACAGCTTATGGCCGGAAAGGCTATTGTCGAGACCCCGTGAGCGATCGCACAGGCCAGGCTTTCACGATAGCAGGAGGCGAGCAATTCTGCCTCGTTGTTCTGCCCTCCACGCCAAACCGGCCCCACGGTATGAATGACATAGTGTGCCGGTAAATCATAACCTTTGGTGATCTTTGCCTGTCCCGTCGGGCATCCGCCCAGTTTCCGACACTCCTCAAGAAGTCCCGGTCCTGCGGCTCTGTGGATGGCGCCGTCTACTCCACCACCCCCCAGAAGAGAGTTATTTGCCGCGTTGACGATGGCCTCAACATGCAGTTGAGTGATATCGGCCTTGACTATTCGTATTCGTTCCATGGTTGTCCCTCCCCAGGCACTCCCCGCACCATCCATCGTTTACCCATCCCATCCGTGGGAAAAAGGTACAGGTTTTAGCAAAAAAAATTACGCTCCCATTGTTATACTAAATTCACTAAAAGAGGAGCAAAATGTTCGCAACTGAGAAGGCCGGCAAGTTTTCATCTAAAAATCTTCTATTATTTCACCACGTTTTACAAAGTCTTCCACTTCGGAATAGGTGTTTTTTACATACCGCATCATTGTAAGAATCCTGGCAAACACCGGATCATCTTGTCCCAGTTCCTCCTCCGCCTGTTCAAGAAGTTCACTGCCCTCAACGAGATATCTTTGCAAATTTTCCAGGAGAGCTTTTCGCTTTTCATGTTTTTCTTTCTCTTTGGAAAGCAACGGCAGAATGCGTTCAATTGAAAATTCCACCAAAACGTCTCGAGGTGTATGAAATCTCGAACAAACCCGCTCGAGATTTTCCAAGGTCCTTCTTGAGACCACGAAGGTCTTCGCCACTCTGTGTTCCTTCGGCTCCACTTCCTCAGCAGCCTGAGCTATGACATGCAGGGCCTGGATATCGTCGATAAGGTGATCGAAAAGCGATTTTTGTTTGATCCCCAACTGACCTGCAAGAATTCTCAATGCATGAATACTGCGTTCCGAAAGCTTAAAAGTCGTACGAACGGACTGTCTTCCTCGCAGGTCCGCAGTTGATTCATCCGAGTATTCAATATCAATCAAGGACTTAATCGACTTGACCATTGTTGAGCCTCCTTCAAATTCCAAACTCAATAAATTACTTTTTAGTATTTTGTAAAAAAGTAATATTCTAATATTGACATCGTTTCTTTAATTATTATCATCTCAGGTAAAGAGATAAACAAAAAAAATCAATTCAACAATAAAATGGTACATCACAACCAAGTAAAACACCAACAAGGAGAAGCAACTATGGAACTGGTACGGTACATGCCCCGCAGCCCTCTGGCACATTTCAATGGACCATTTTCGCGGCTATTCGACGATTTTTTCGCCCCGTTGGCAGGGACCAGCGATATGGAATCGGTGGGTCGGTTACTACCCTCTGTCGACATCTATGAAAAAGAAAACAAGATCTTCATCGATGCCGAAATCCCCGGCGTGGCCAAAGAAAATATCCATGTGGATGTCAAAGGCAAAACGCTAACGCTAAGCGGTGAGAGCAAAGGTGAAAACGAAATCAAAGAAGAGAACAACTATAGAAGGGAGAGGAGATACGGAAGGTTCGAGCGAACCTTTAATCTTGCGTTTGAAATCGACCCGGAAAAGGTCGAGGCCAAGTATGACAACGGAGTTCTTTCTCTGATAATCCCAAGACCGGAGGAATTACAGACCAAACAGATAACTATCCAATAAACAAAGAGATTGATCATCTCTCCTCAGTTGCAGCAACGGGCAGCCTAAAGGCTGCCCGTTCTTGCTTTCCAGTAGCTCTATGGTTTACTCAAAAAACACGCAGAGTATAGCCCGGAGCCGTTTTACCGCTGAACGCTATGGTTGTTGCTTGTCCCACAACCTTCCTCCTCAAGAATGGCAATGTCGCGAGGCAAAATACTGCTGAGCGGCTAGGCACTCTTCCCCTTCCGCCGGGCGCCTGCGTAGATAGGTGCCGTCAGGCTGCATATCCCAGGAATAACAATTGTCCGTTTCGTACACCCGAAGAATTTCTTCCAATTCAGCTTTGATAACGGGATCGGAAATAGGCACGATGGTTTCAATTCGCCGATCGAGGTTGCGCTTCATCCAATCGGCAGATCCAATTAGGAAAACAGGATCCCCACCATTTTCAAACCGATAGATGCGGCTGTGTTCCAAAAAACGGCCGATAATCGAATAGACCCGTATGCTCTCCGACAACCCTTGAACTCCGGCACGCAGGCAGCATAGCCCGCGAATGTTTAAGGAAATAGGAACACCGGCCCTACTGGCCAGGTACAACTCTTTGATAATATCCTGATCCTGCAATTGGTTGAGTTTCGCTTTAATCCCGGAGGGTTTTCCGTTCCTTTGATTTTCCGCCTCACGACGGATAAGCGCCGTAAATCTCTCCCGCATATTATGGGGAGCGACAAACAACAAATTATACTCCTGGGCAGGAATGGCCCCGGTGAGTTCGTTGAACAGCCTGCTGACATCCTGGCCAAGTTGCCGGCTGCAGCTGAGTATCCCGAGATCGCTGTACAGCCGGGCCGTACCCGTATGATAATTCCCCGTTCCGACATGAACATAGCGCCGGATTCCGTCGTCTTCTTCCCGGACGACCATCGCCAGTTTGACATGGGTTTTCAACCGCTCCACTCCGTATACGACATGGGCACCGGAATGCTCGAGCTGTTTACCCCAGGCTATGTTAGGCGCTTCGTCGAACCGGGCGGTAATCTCTACCAGCACGGCGACCTGCTTCCCTTTCTCCGCCGCCTTCATCAAGGCCTTGATAATGGGCGATTGAGTGGAGGTCCGATATATGGTGAGCTTGATGGCCAGCACCTTCGGATCGGCTGCGCCATGCTGAAGCAAACGCAGGATGGATGTATCAAAATCGTTATAGGGCAAATGGATGAGGATATCGTTTCTCCTGATCTCATCAAAAAATGCGTCATGGTCGCGATGATCGATATGATGGAGTCGCGGATGGGGGAGCGGGATATGCGGAATGTCCCGCAACTCGTTTCTACCTTCTATTTTCAATTTGAGCAGGTCGGCGAAGCCAAGCATTCCGCGTGTGGTTATGACTCTTGCCTCGTCGATATCAAGCTGTTCCGTAAGCCAAAGACGAAGGTCTGCGGGGGTCGAATCGCCGACCTCGAGCAGGACGATGCCTGCAAATTTTCTAAAATTCAACTCTGCGGTTACCATACCGATAATGCTCCCCGGCTCGAGTTCCTCGGCATGATGATCGTCAAGAAGGGCTCGGTCCCAGGGATTGTCTTTGGCTGCCCGGGTAACCCGGAAAAAATAGGTAGCAAAGGATCTTGCCAGAGGAAAAAGAAGCTGCAGGTTATTGGCAATCACTTCTTCCAAGCGGACAAATCCTTTGCTTTCTGGCAAAGAAATCCACCTCTGACGGTTTGCCGGCACCTTGAGACGGACAAAACGCGTCCGACCGTCCGAACCTGTGATTACGACCCCGATATTGAGGCTGAGATTGCTGATGAAAGGAAAAGGATGGGCAGCATCGACGGCCAGCGGAGTAAGAATGGGCAGAACGAAATTCTCAAAGTATCCGCGCAAATACGTCTTCTGTTCTTCGGACAGGGAAGCGTAGGAATGCAAAAGGATTCCCCGTTCGGCCAGCTCCGGTTGAAGGGCGTCTTCGAAAAGATCGCTTAAGATCCGCATCTGTCTCTGCAATTCCTTTCGGCATAATTCGAGCTCCTCACAAGGATTGAGGCCGTCTACACTGAGGTCGTGCGGTTTGCTCTTGATTTTCTGATGCAGTCCTCCCAGCCTTTTCATGACAAATTCATCGTAAATCATTCCCATGATGCCGGCAAATTTCACCCTCTCCAACAGGGGCTGCGACTTGTCCTCGGCAAGCTCGAGCACCCTGCGGGCAAAGGCCAGCCAACTCAATTCCCTGTTGATATAGGCGTCATGGGCATTGATATCAAGGGGTGAGAATTCATTCATGATGAAGGAGCTATCTGGATGACAAAAGCTTTTTTGGTACAGTTACCCGGCAACAATATCAGGCTTATGCAAACATCCTAATCAGAAAAAGGAAGTGATGCAAGGAGCGCTAAAAACCAGCTTATTGAAGACGATTCTGCCGGTTTATTTACAAATCTTTACAAAAAATCATGATATCTTGACAGACATTTACATGCAAATGGCCCATATAAACAGATAACAGCATACTCCGAAGCCCCGGGATGCTCTGCATCGAACCTGAGTTGCCGACACATTTTCTCAATTTGAACGAGCATAATAAAAATACGACATCCAAATGGATACCATGCAAAACAGATTAATACTCTTCCTGACGGACAATGAAAACGCATCAAGCCTTTTGGCCGATGCTATGATTCAAGAAGAATTTACGGTCAGTCTGCATCCGAAAAACGGGCACTATCTCGACAGCTGCCTGACCGACAAAACCGATATGCTGATCATCGAATCAAGTCGTTTTTCTTTAGAAGAGCTTTCCGAATACGGCCGTCTTCGATCCACCTATCTCGGGCTGCTTGTGGTATTAATTAACGATATCGACGAAATGCTTCAGGTTATGCTCTATGAACAGGGAATTGACGAACTGCTTGTCAAACCGGTGAGTCCTCTTCTGGCGCTGGCGCGAATTCGCGCCCTTTTCCGTCGCAATGAAAAACGACGTCACCCATCGAGCCTCAATTTTAAAGGATTGGAAATCAACGGCGGCGAGCGTAGACTTACCTACAGGGGAAAAGAGATCAGCCTTTCTTCAAGAGAGTTCGATCTTCTTTGGTATCTGGCTCAAAACGCCTATTCCACTCTGAACCGCGAGCAGCTCTATCAAAACATATTCGGCGTTGAATACAACGGTTATGACCGCGCCATCGATATGTACATCTCCAGGCTTCGCACCAAATTGATCCAGGGCACGGACCTGCCGTCAATGATTAGAACGGTTCGGGGGAAAGGCTATCTTTTCGCCATAGGCTGAACGCGTCATACAAAAAAGGCTCCTTCCATTCATTTGCAACAATCTAAATAAAACAGAAAGCCGGTTTCACACGCGGTGCTCGCCTGACAAATCTTGCCATTCTTGTTAATTTGACATAAAACAGATACCATGAAATGGAAATTTGCCAACGTAACGTCTTCGCCTCGTGTGTACAGATGATTTTTTTCAGCATGTTCATAGGATTACCTTAAATTGCATTTGCTATTTGCCCCCAATCCGATCATTACAAAGTAGAGGAGAGCGTCATGAGACAACAACCGTTCAAATGGTTTTTAGCAGCTGTCTTCACCGTCATCTTCAGCCTTCCCATCACCGCTACGCAGGCAAGTATTTCCGCCACTGGAGAATTCACGGCAACCAAATCCTGCCAAGCCTATCAATCCATGCGCCGCAAAACCAATCCGGGTGCAGTTCAACTGGAGATTGGAAAAACCTATCCCGTCTCGGAACTGAACGTTCCCGGCGGTACAACCTGGTATCGTCTTCGGGTGGAAGGAGCCGATCCGGAACAACGTTGGGCCTATTTTGAATGCGGCACAGTCACGTTGAACGACCAGGGGGAACCTCCAGAAGACAGCCAAGGCCAAAAAAACCAGTGTAAAACTGCGGGATTGGCGGATAGCTTCGTATTCGCGCTCAGCTGGCAGCCGGCCTTTTGCGAAACCCACCAGGACAAACCGGAGTGCGGCGTAAACGACTCGTCCTCCTACCAGGCCAACAATTTCACCTTGCATGGCTTGTGGCCGAATAAAAAGGCCTGCGGCACAGGATACGGTTTCTGTGGGAAATACAAGAGGGAAGTGAGCCCTTTCTGCAACTACGACAGTGTCCCCATGCAGGCAAAGACTCTCCAGGAGCTCGGCGTTGTAATGCCCAGCGCATCCTATGGATCTTGCCTGCAACGGCACGAGTGGTTCAAACACGGCACATGCCAAACACAGTGGAATGCCGATGGCTATTACCAAACCGCCATGCGATTGCTCAAGGAATTCAATCAAAGCGGGATGGCTTCATTTATGCAAAAAAACATCGGCAAAACCGTGTCCACGGAGTCTTTTTTCGATGCGGTGGATAAAGCCTTTTCAGCTGATGCCCATTTGCGCCTGCAGATATCCTGTAGCAACGGCAAGCTGGTTGATGTATATATCAGTCTTCCTGCGGCATTGCCACCTGACCAGTCTCTTGGGGCGTTGATGCAACAGGCGCGGCCGGACTTCCGGAACAAATGCGGATCAACCTTTGAAGTCGACGCCATCGGCCAATAAAGGTATAGGAAATTCCTTCGCAAGAAGCTCTCTAAATGTAAATTATCTATTCTATGGAATCGATCCTGTCGACACCCCCCGGAATCCTCTGTTTACTTTTTGCAACCGGCCTTGCTGCAGGCTTCGTCGACTCCATTGCCGGCGGCGGCGGGCTCATCACCCTTCCCACGCTTTTAGCCGTGGGGCTGCCGCCGCAAATAGCCTTGGGAACCAACAAGCTTCAAGGAAGTTTCGGTACCTTATCCGCATCGTATAACTATATTAACAAAGGAGAAGTAAACCTGAAGGCCTGTCTGGCCGGCATCCTTTTCACATTTCTCGGGGCGGTAACTGGCTCATGGGCAGTACAGACAATAGCCCCCGGATTCATAAAGCATGTGATACCCATTTTATTGCTGGTGGTCCTTCTTTACACTTTTTTCTCTCCCGGCCTGGGCTTTGAGGATCGAAAGCCCAAGATGGGCCATACCACCTTTTTCTTCGTCTTCGGATTGGCGCTTGGATTCTATGACGGATTTTTCGGTCCGGGAACCGGCTCCTTCTGGACGGCCGCCCTTTGTATCTATCTGGGGATGAATATGGCCAAAGCTGCAGGCGTTACGCGTATTATGAACTTCACGAGCAACATTGTAGCGCTCGGCATTTTCGTCATCGGCAACAACGTCTTGTACGAAGTTGGACTGGTCATGGCCTTGGGGCAAATAATCGGTGCCCGTCTAGGATCAAATCTTGCCATTAAAAATGGAGCCCGTTTCATCCGCCCGGTTTTTTTGACCGTTGTGTTGTTGACCATCGCAAGATTGGTTTACCAGAACTATTTTTGACAAAATTCTGCGGCAACATCAGGCAAAGCGGACAGCGCCCCATCGTTTTTCCGGGCAAAGAATATCCCGCCGAAGCCATAACCTTGCGCCCGTACTCCGCAGTGATTAGGAAAGAACAAGGGACACCTGCGTAAACATCTGCTCCGCAATGCGGTGGACCTTGATACTACTTTCCTAGCAGGCCAAGGAGCACAATATGGATAGAATAATATTAGGAAATTCGGGACTGAAAATCTCTCCGCTCTGTTTCGGCGGCAATGTGTTCGGCTGGACGGTGGATAAAGAAACGTCATTCAAACTGCTCGACGCTTTCGTGGATGGAGGGTTTAATTTCATTGATACGGCTGATGTCTACTCGAGATGGGTGCCCGGCAATAAGGGCGGCGAATCCGAAACCATAATCGGCGAATGGTTCAAACAGAGCGGTCGCCGCGATGACGTCATCATTGCAACAAAAGTTGGTCTGGAAATGAACGGAAACAAAAAGGGTCTTTCCAGGAAATATATCATGCATGCAGTGGAAGACTCATTGAAAAGATTGCAGACGGAAACCATCGATCTCTATCAATCGCATGAAGACGACCCCGACACGCCGCTTGAAGAAACACTGGAAACCTACCACAATCTCATAAAAGAAGGGAAAGTGAGAGCCATCGGCGCCTCCAACTATGGAGCCAAACGTCTTGCCGAAGCTCTTCGCATCAGTGAACAGTCGGGGTACCCCATGTACCAGAGCCTTCAGCCGTTGTATAACTTGTATGATCGCGAAGACTTTGAGACGAATCTGGAACCCTTCTGCCGGGAAAAAGGACTCGGCGTGATCACCTACTTCTCTCTGGCCAGTGGTTTTCTTACGGGGAAGTATCGATCCAAAGGAGATCTGCACAAGAGCGCCCGGGGTGGTATGGTAGAAAAATACTTGACAGACAGAGGTCTTAGAATTCTCCAGACTCTGGATCAAGCCGCACAACGTTTGGAGTCCTCGCCCGGAAAAGTAGCCCTGGCATGGCTGCTGTCACGGCCGAGTGTGACGGCACCTATTGCCAGCGCCACCAATCTTGATCAGGTGAACGATCTCATGGAGGCAACCCGGCTCCAATTGGATGAAGAGTCCATTGCGCAATTGACGGACGCATCAGCTCAGTAGCCCTCCGAGTCACTAACTTCTTGCTGATTCCGAAGTAATTAAAAAGAATCTTCAGAAAAAGAAAACGTGATGGCTACGCGACCAGGTATGTTCCCGTGCCTGCGGCAATGAGCAGACTTTTATCATTGTAGAGTTCCGTGCGCACAACGGCGACCCTGTTGCCTCGGCGCAGAACCGTGCCGGATGCGGTAAAATAGACGCCCTCGCCTACTCTGAGATAGTCAACCCGCAGATCGATGGTCCCCATACGCATCAGCCGTTTTTTGATCTCCTCGGCCTGTTGATGTTCCATGTGTTTGAGTAATTCCACGGAAGCCACCAGCCCGCCCGTCAGGTCCAACACCGAGGAAATAACCCCGCCGTGGAGGATGCGCCGGATAAAATTACCGATCAATTCTTCTCGCATATCAATTCTGACCTGTACATCCGCCGGGCTCAGATTGACGACTTTCACGCCCAGCAATCGGTCGAAAGGCATCATATTTTCGTAAATTTCCCGCAACAGTTCCAGCATCTGGTGCATGTTCGACTGCTCTTCCATTTTATTCCTCATGCGGTAATACAGGTCTATTTTCGGAAATGGCTCCAAGCGTTGCGAAAGGTGTCTCGTAACTTAAGCATGGTCGCATTGCAGCGATTTCAAACTATATCATATTTCAGAATCCAGTAAACGCTCTCCGGCATAATTCATTGCAGCCTATACGTTTTTTACCACAGCCAAGATTGGCATTCTTTTATTTCGGCTTATACTATGACAATGGGAAATGGTAAAGACGCGTGATGCCGGGTTTGAGACTTTTGAAAGCCCTTCTTTTATTCTTTTACAGATACCTCGGAATCTTACCCAGGGCGTCAGCCATCAAATCACGTTCAAATAAGGAGAAAGTCATGCTGAAATTGCTACTCCAAACGGTTGTTTTCGGGATTGCGGCTTTAACGGGATTCACACCTCTCGTTTATGCAAAAGCCCCCATGATCGACACCCAAGTACCAGGCTACTATCGTATCCACCTCGGCAAATTCGAGGTTACTGCTTTGTACGACGGCCCCATTATGTTGAATAAAAAACTTCTTCGGCACATAAGTCCCGCCGATCTGGATCGTATGCTCGCCCGTTCGTTCGTGGGCAATCCTGAAGTACGGACCTCGGTCAATGCCTTTCTGGTCAATACCGGCTCGCATCTGGTGCTGATCGACACAGGAGCCGCCAAACTTTTCGGACCGGCACTCGGGCATGTGCCGGAAAATCTCAAGGCCTCGGGTTACGACCCGTCCCAGGTCGATACGATCCTCATCACCCATATGCACGGCGATCATATCGGCGGACTCAATGATGCCGACGGCAAGCCTGTCTATCCCAATGCCGAAATTTTCGTATCCAAAGTGGAAAGCGATTTCTGGCTGTCGCAAAAAAACGCTGATAAGGCTGCGGCAAAGGATAAACCGTTCTTCAAAATGGCTCGCGACGCTGTCGCTCCCTACCTGGCAAACGGCACATGGCATACGTTTGCAAAAGATGGCGAAGTGGTGCCCGGTATTTGGGCAGTCGATGCCAAAGGCCACACACCAGGGCATACTGCCTACGCAGTTGAATCCGAAGGACAAAAGCTGTTGATCTGGGGTGATGTCGTGCATTTCTCATCCGTACAATTTGCAAGACCCGGCGTATCCATCGACTTCGACATCAATCAGAAACAGGCCATCGCCACTCGAAAAAGGCTGCTGAAAAAGGCTGCTGCCGACAAGTTTCTGGTTGCCGGCATGCACCTGCCGTTCCCTGGAATCGGGCATATCCGGGCTGACGGCGAAGGTCAATACTCGTGGATCCCGATTAATTTTGGACAGTATTCTCAAGTGTCGAACTCAAAATCTCAATGAAGCAATGATAACCTTCAACACCTAATATGGGAGATGTCCCTTTAAAAAGAGCTTCTTGAAAAACGAGAATTTTCGTTCAAATTCAAGGCGTGCGAAAAAATTTCACCACAGGCTTACGGCTAATATTCCGACGATAAAATTTTAAGCATAACCTGGAACTTGGATGAAAAATCCATTGTTCGAGCGGCTCTCCAACAAAAAGGAGTTTTGACTATGTCTGCAAAAAAAATTCTGATGCTCGTAGGCGACTACGTCGAAGATTACGAAGTAATGGTCCCATTTCAAGCCCTTTTGATGATAGGTCATACGGTACATGCCGCATGCCCGGACAAAAAAGCCGGAGATATCGTCCGTACGGCGGTGCATGATTTCGAAGGAGATCAAACGTACAGCGAAAAGCCCGGACATAACTTTACCTTGAATGCCACCTTTTCCGAGATCAACGCCGAAGCGTACGACGCTCTCGTCATACCGGGAGGCCGGGCACCGGAATATATCCGCTTAAACGAAACCGTACTCGAGATGGTCCGTTACTTTGCCAAAGCCGACAAGCCCATAGCGGCAATCTGCCACGGTGCCCAGGTGCTGGCTGCAGCAGGAGTCGTCGAGGGCAAAAGCTGTTCAGCTTATCCTGCCGTGGGGCCTGACGTCAACCGCGCCGGCGGCAGATACATGGATATCCCGGTGGACAAAGCCCATGTGGATGGCAAGTTGGTCACCGCGCCGGCTTGGCCTGCGCATCCCGACTGGCTAGCCAAATTCCTCCAGGTACTCGGGACCAAAATAGAACTCTAAGCGACGACATCACTAAGGAACATACCATGATCACAGCACTCGTGCAGTTTGAGCTGCCCCAGCCGATAACTAAAGAAAAGGCGCGCGAAATTTTTTCGACCACAGCTCCAAAATACAGGGACATCCAAGGACTTCTCCGTAAATACTATATCCTGTCGCAGGACGGCAGGACGGCCGGCGGCGTCTATCTGTGGAAATCACGCGAAGATGCCGATCGTCTCTACACCAGGGAGTGGCGGGAGTTCATTGTCGAAAAGTATGGTGCTCCACCATCTGTGACCTACTACGAAAGCCCCGTGATCGTGGACAATGTCTCCGAGGAAATCGTCATGGACAGTAAGTAACCATCCGAGACACAAACACCGCCCC
>JBJKQT010000046.1:0-14610 GCA_046705065.1 Desulfocapsaceae bacterium | reverse complement strand
CCCATGTAGTATCCTGCTCTTTCCAGCATGGTCATGTCTATAAAACTAGTCGGATGAGTCGTGAAATCCGCCGCCAATC
Organism: Desulfocapsaceae bacterium; assembly: GCA_046705065.1. Taxonomy (GTDB): domain Bacteria; phylum Desulfobacterota; class Desulfobulbia; order Desulfobulbales; family Desulfocapsaceae; genus CAWGGS01. The sequence continues at coordinate 14,531 of JBJKQT010000046.1, read as the reverse complement.
CGACGGAATCCCTAATGTTCGAAGGACCAAATACCGGCCAGAATATATAAATGCCCTCGCCGACGCCCCATACTCCCAATGTCTGGCCGAAATCAGCAGGCTTTGCGGGCATATTAAAGGCCGTTTTTGCCGGATCTCCGAAACCGTAAACCCCCAAGGTCGTGTTTATAAAAAACCTGGATACATCGGTCCATGCATCCGAGAAACGCCCCTGGAGCAGATTATTGAGCATGCTGATCGGCGAGGAAATATTGTCGAAAAAATTTCCAATACACTGCCGGAGATCATGAGAAACCACGGTCGAATATCCCTTACTGACCGGTTTCAATACCCAAAAATACAACTTATCGTTGAATTGAAAGAAAATACGATTCATCGGCTCCAAGGGATCCGGTATCGTAGCCTGATCAAACTGATCTTGATCAGTATATTCATCGTTGAGCAGGTCAATCGAACTTGAACTGCTCTTATCCGCCGCAAAGGCTGCACCCTTGAAAAACGGAATCGCAAGGAGCAAAAAAAGAAGAACGGTTCTCTTCATAGTATGAAACCTTTAACAAGAAAAATGGAGTAATGAAAAAGAATCTACTTGGCACTGCCAAACGCGAATTTGCTTATAAGCGATTCAATATCAACTGCGGATTCGGTATCATGAATCGTCCCACCGGCGGCGAATGCTTTTTCATCGCCTCCAAGACTCAACTGGATGTATTTATCCCCGATAATTCCCTGAGATTTGACTGAGGCTATGGAGTCAAGGGGAACCTTTACACTCTTGTTGATCCGCAATGCCAGATAGGCGTATCCGTCGTCTCCCAGCCATATTTTATCCACATCACCGACAACAACCCCGGCAACCTGAACAGACGCGCCTTTTTTGACGCCGGAGACATTATTGAATTCAGCGTTGATGATATAGGTGGAACCACTATGTAAAAAAGACACCTCACCTAAATTCAAAGCCAAATAAATCAGGGCGAGGAAACCGACTACCATAAACAGTCCGACAATCATTTCGATGGTGTTTTTTTTCATTTTTCAATCAGATGGCTCTGGTAAATCTGCCCCATTGTGGTTTTAACGAATTCGCGAATGTGCTCTTTTTTAGACCATTGTATTTCATCAGGACTCCCAAATACATCCACCTTCCCATGATTGAGAAGGATCACCTGGTCCGCCAAATTCAACACCTTGGGAATATCATGGCTGACTATAATTGCCGTATAGCCGACGAGCGCCTGAGTCCGGGAAAAAAGATGGTAGATTTCCTGGGTCATTACCGGATCAAGACCGGTGGTCGGCTCGTCAAAGAGCATGATCTCCGGGTTTAACTGCAACGCTCGCGCCAACCCCACCCTCTTCTGCATACCGCCGCTCAACTGAGCAGGATACTTTTCTTCGTGGCCTGAGAGTTCAAGTTGCATGAGTGTCTCGGCAACTTGTTTACGGATTTCCTCCTCCGTCTTTTTTGTTCTCTCTCGAAGTGGAAGGGCGACATTGTCATACACAGTCATGGAATCAAAAAGCGCTGCTCCCTGGAAAAGAACACCGAAATTTGTCCTCATCTCTTCGAGCTCCCGGTTTCCTCTTTCGGAGACAGCTTTCCCTTTTACAAGAATTTTTCCTCCATCCGCCTGCATCAAACCAAGTATCAGTTTAAGGGTAACACTCTTTCCCTGCCCGCTTCCGCCGGCCACAACAGTTGTCTTGCCTGCCGGGATGAAAAAACTGACACGATCAAGCACCGTCTGCACTCTGCCGTCAGCCGACACGAAAGACTTAACAACGTCTTGGAATTCTATTGCGATATCGGTCATAAGAGAAAAGCGGTGAGCAGATAATCAAAAATCAATATCGATATCGACGCTAGAACGACAGCCTGGGTTGTTACTTTACTGACGCTTTCCGCGCCGAAACCTGCGCCTCGAATCTCACGAACAAAATATCCCCGCCCGGTGGATATCCATACCACCAGCAGAGCGAAGACAATGGATTTGATAATTCCCAACCGAATGTCATGGTTGGTCACGCTCGTTTGCATCCCCTCAATGAAACTGCCTGAATTCACTCCTTTCAAATTGACCCCGACCATATAACCGCCGGCAATTCCGACAACATCAAAAATAGCTGTCAGCAGGGGGACGGAAATCAGGGTGGCCAGAAACTTCGGAGATATCAGGTAACGAAACGGATCGATGGCCATACAGTCCAGGGCATCGATCTGCTCGGAAATTCTCATGATGCCCAATTCAGCGCACATGGCCGAACCAGCCCTCCCTGCGACCATAAGAGCCGTCAATACGGGACCCAGTTCCAGAATCAGCGTTAGCGAAACAGCGGAGCCCAGCATGCCTTCGGCCCCAAATTTACTCAGGGTGTAATAACCTTGCAGCCCAAGCACCATACCGGTGGATAGGGCAGTAAAAAAAATTACGACGGTTGAACCTGCTCCAATGAAATGTATCTGTCGAATAAGTTCGGCAAAACGGAAAGGCCGTTTGAACACTCCACGCAAAGCCCTTAGAAAATACAAGCCCATCCTGCCGAGATCACCAACGACATAGGTACCTGTATTGCCAAGCTTAGCTATCGGATTTTGCTGCATAGTATTCTTGACGTTTAATACGCCCTCGATATTTTTCGGCCGGCAAAACAGTCTTGACCGCTTTGATTTCCTGGCAGGAAATCGGCTTCCCACTCAACCTTTTATCCTGTAAGGCAACAGGCCTAAAATAAAAACTGAAACAAGTTATGTCAATATTTACAAAAGAATATTTATGGGGTCAAAGGGAGAAACCGTCTCAAAACCGAGTCACTTTTACAACATTTATTTGCGTTATCTCGTCCGCGGATCGAATGTTTCACGTAGCGCCTCTCCAATGAAAATCAGCAGGATCAAAGTCCCAACCAAAACGATGAATGTTGACAATGAGAGCCACCATGCATTGATATTTGCTTTTCCCTGAGCCAGAAGTTCCCCCAGGCTCGGGGTTGACGGAGGGACGCCGAGACCCAGAAAATCAAGGCTTGTCAGCGCCAGAATAGCATTCGACATTCGAAAAGGCAGAAAGGTGATGACCGGAGCCATCCCGTTAGGCAAAAGATGACGGTACATAATGGTGATATTCCCCACCCCCAGAGCCCTTGCGGCTTTTACATATTCCATATTCCGGCCTTTGAGAAACTCGGCTCTTACGTAATCCGAAAGACCCATCCATCCGAAAAGCGAAAGCAGAATAAGCAGGAGCAAAACACTCGGCCTGAAAATCGAGGCGAAAATGATCAAAAGGTACAACTCGGGCATCGAGCTCCAAATTTCGATAAATCTCTGAAAAAAGAGATCGACTCTGCCGCCGAAATACCCCTGTATCGCTCCGGCCACAATTCCCATGAGCGTTCCGACAAAGGTAAGCGCAAAACCGAACAGGACACTCAACCTGAAGCCGTACAACAAGCGGGCCAGTACGTCCCGGCCACGATCGTCAGTCCCCAAAAAATTCTCTTTCGTGGGAGGCGAAGGCAGCGGGCCGTTAATGTCCATGTTAATCGAATTGTACCCATGACGATTTGGCGGGAAAAAAGCGTGATTTCCAGGACGTTTCATTTGATCCAGAAAAAAAGGATCTTGATAATCCGTCTCCGTCTGAAATACCCCTCCGAATACCGTCTCCGGATAGCTTTTAAGAAAGGGAAAGTAATAGTGCCCATTGTAAATGACCAGAAAAGGCACATCGTTGCTGAGCACCTCCGAAAAAAGGCTGATACAAAAAATCACACCGAAAATCAAGAGGCTGTAGTATCCCCGCTTATTCTGTTTGAACCTGTTCCAACGCCTTTTCCCGGGGCTTATATGAATTTTGGCCGTATCTCCCATTCCGGTCACCAGTTCGGGATATTTTGACGATAAAAACCTACCATCTTTTATTCCACCCGTTCAAAGCTGATCCGGGGATCCACCATGACATAGCTGAGATCGGAGAGCAGGCGGGAGATGAGCCCGATTAAGGTGAAAAAATACAGTGTTCCCAAGACCACCGGATAATCACGGTTCATAACAGACTCGTAGGAAAGCAATCCCAGGCCGTTTAAAGAAAAGATGGTTTCTATCAGCAGGCTTCCGGTAAAAAAGGCGGTGATGAATGAACCGGGAAACCCGGTGATAATAGGAATAATTGCGTTTCTGAAGATATGCTTATAGAGTACCTGATTTTCGGCCAAACCTTTGGCTCTGGCTGTTAGAACATACTGTTTGTTGACCTCCTCCATAAACGAATTTTTCGTGAGCATCGTCATCATGGCTAAGCTGCTCACGGCACTGGCAGTAATCGGCAAGACCATATGCCAGAGATAATCGAGTATTTTCATACCGAGTCCAAGGCTTGACCAATTGTCGGAAACCAGACCCCGCAGCGGGAAAATGCTCCAGAAACTCCCGCCGCCGAACAAGACTATCAGCACAATGCCAAGCACAAAGCCAGGTATCGCGTAACCGACGAGAATCACCGTACTGGAAAACACATCGAATCGGGAACCGTCCTTGACGGCTTTTTTGATACCTAAAGGAATGCAGACCCCATAGACGATCAAGAAAGTCCACAAGCCGAGCGACATGGAGACAGGCAGCCGGGACACGACCAAGCTGACAACGCTTTGATGGTAGTAATAGGAATTGCCGAAATCAAATACCAGATAGTTTTTCATCATGAGCAGGAAACGCTGAACCGGAGGACGATCAAAACCGTAAAGTTGCTTCAGTTTGTTGAGCCGTTGTTCATCGAGTCCGGAATTGCCTCGATATATCGAGGAAACATTGCTTCCGACTTCACCTCCGCCCCGTCCATGCCCTTCCATCTGAGCCACTAACTTATCAATGGGCCCACCGGGAACGAATTGAGTTATGGTGAAAGTTATCAGCATAACCCCAAATAAAGTCGGGATCATCAACAGTATGCGTTTTGCGATATAGAAAATCATCGAGCCTTCGCTGGTTCGTCCTTCACCATGACGGGTTAAAAGTATACTTATACTCGGCTTCTTCCTTATGTCGCCGCCGCCCCAAATTGTCAACCACTTATTGAAAAAGGCATCTCTTTGGGTAAAAAGTCGGAAGGTGAAAACAATACTACTTGTTTTTTTCCTCACTTTATGTCTTTTTGCGTTTGATACGGTCCACATCCGGATGGGATTCTGTCCTTCAATCCATCAACGCCTATCAACGGGAACTTGTACGACATGATGATCACAACCCAAAAAGATTTAAAGGAAATTATTGAAAAAGCCGGAAAATGCGATGCTGTCGCTTTCGACACCGAATTTATCTGGGAACGAACCTATTATCCCCGCCTGGGGCTGATCCAACTGGCATTGTCAGATGAAGATTGTCATCTGATCGATCCTCTTGCATTGAACGACCTGTCGGAGCTTGGAAAACTTCTGGCAGATCCGAACGTGGTCAAAATCTTTCATGACGCACCTCAAGATCTTGCGATACTCAGCAGGGCAACCGGTTCTGTTCCGAAAAACATTTTCGATACCCGGTTAGCAGCCGGATTCACCGGTCTGCCTGCCACATTATCTTTGAGCAAGCTGATTAAAATCCTGCTCGACATCAATCTTTGCAAATCGGAAACGAGAACCAATTGGCTCAAACGGCCGTTGGACAAAGAACAGATAGAGTACGCCCTTGACGATGTACGCTACCTCCGGGCGGCAAGGATCCTGCTTTTGAGCAGCATCATCGGACCGGAAATCAAGTCATGGCTGCAGGAGGAGTTGGAACTTCTGGACGATCCGTCGACATATACTGGATACAAGGACGACGAACGGTATCTGAAAATCAAAGATGCCGGCAGTCTCCCCCCACAGTCACTCACGATCCTGCAGGAAATCACACAATGGAGGGAGAAGGAAGCACGAGCACTGGATCGTCCAAGGGGGCATATCGTTCCAGATTCAGTACTTATGGGTATCGCTAAAAAGCAGCTCTGCAACATCGATGCAATCAAAGCGGAGACGAATATTTCATCCCGGTCGGCTGAAAGATATGGAGAAAAACTCGCTGCCGCAGCAAAACGAGGCTTGGTTTCTGAAAAATCCATAGAGCCGCCCATGACAAAAACCATCAAGCTCTCAAAAAAAGATAAAGAAACACTGGCCAAATTAAATCAACTCGTTCAAGTTAAAAGCGAGGTCCAGGGCATCGATCCGACCATTGTCGGCAATGGCGCAGAATTTAAGCTGCTGGTTAAAATTCTCAATAAGTCTTGTGAATCCAAGATGCTCAGGCAGATGGAAGGCTGGCGAAAAACATTCCTCAAGGATTTTTTCAGACAGACCGCCTGAACAGCAAGTCGAGAGCTGCAAACAGTTGAAGTGTCATGATTTCTTCCCATCACAAGGCTCCGGGATGCGCCGATGACTTTGAATTCAATACAGAGAGAATCAACTCGGTTCTGATGGCTCAATTCCCAGTCTTTATCGATGGTCGTTTTTTTCAAAACGATCCCATCGGGTCCGGAAAGCTTTCTCTTCAAACAAGCCACCCGGAGATTCCTTTCGGAATTTTTCCTGCCTAATTGACTGCATTTATTATACTTCTATCCTATGAACTTTAAACTGACCATTCCAGGGAGATGATACACCATCATGGAAATCGGAGAAAAATTCTATTCAATTTTTGCCGTGCTTTTTGTTGCAGCCTTAATTTTGATTCTTGCACTGTACCCGGAATCCCGGCAGCTCAAAATCCTTCTTCCGATCAGTTTTGTCGGTCTTATTATCAATATCGTCTTTATGTTCATCGTCTTACGGGATATTTTCCTTCGCAATTTCAAGACAACTGGACAAAAGTTCCTATGGGTGTTCCTTATCCTGTTCTTTTGGCCGGCTGTTCTCGTTTATTTGCCAAAATTCGGTTTCAAACCGAGAAATAACTAGCCCGAGCTAGACAGCGCGGTACGTTAAGACTTTTGTTTTCAAATAAAAGGAAGAGATCATGGAAGCAGGAAAAAATACCGTATTTATCAGCGGAGCAAGCCGCGGAATCGGAGCGGCCATTGCCAGATATTTGGCTGCAGCTGGATACGATATCTGGCTCAATTACCGCAGTTCCGAAGAGAGTGCACTCTCGGTCAAGAATGAGATTGAAGCACTTGGCAGAAGCTGTCTTCTGCTTCCCTTCGATGTCGCAGACGAGTCACAGGCCAAAGAGGTATTGGAACCCTTGCTCGACAATGAGGTGCCATTCGGCTTTGTTCATAATGCCGGGATAACCAGGGACACGATCCTGCCTCTTATGAAACGGCAGGACTGGGATCAGGTGATCGATGTTCATTTAACGAGCTTCTTCATCCTGGCACGCATGTTTTCCAAATCCATGCTCTCCAAACGGCGGGGACGGATCATTGCCATCTCATCCATCTCCGGCCAGACAGGGCAACCGGGCCAGGTTAACTATTCTGCTGCCAAAGCAGGACTGATTGGGGCCTCAAAAGCCTTAGCCCGTGAACTCGCGCAACGTAACGTTCTGGTCAATGTCGTCTCTCCGGGGCTCATTGAAACCGAAATGATAAAAGATCTTCCTCTGAAAAAAATGCTCGACATGGTCCCTTTGAAAAGGGTCGGAAGCCCAGATGAGGTTGCCGGCGTGGTCAGATTTCTTCTGGGTCCCGAAGCCAGCTACATCACAGGCCAGGTTATCGGTGTAAACGGCGGGATGTACATGTAATAGAGACCAGAGGTGAGACCCTGGGAATCGACAGGTAATCGGTCTTCGAAGAAAATAGGAAGCTATTTCAATAGCACCTTAAATACAAATAATGGAATCCCAAATTTGCTGAGCATTGAAGAGGTTAAATCGCTCCCCTTTTTCCCGGGACACAACAAACAGCGGGTGAAGATCGGGAGCATTCGTGATCGGCAGACGTATTCGTTGATAAAAGCACACTTGCTCCAAAACCAAGACTTCACGGTGGGATATCGATGCCTGGTTACAGCTCCCTTTTAAGCGCAGCAGCGGCCCATGAGGCAGCCTTCATAGTGGGAATACTCCTTTTCTTCTGGGCGCAAGTCCTGTTTGTCATTTCTCTGATTACCGGCAGAAGCCGCAGCAGGCGAGCTGAGAAGGCTCTTGAGGACCTAAAAGATAACCTTGAACGATATATTTCCGAAAGTACGGCCGAATTGAAAGAAAGCGAGGGACGGTATCGTTCCATTTTCAATGGGATGACAGAAGGCTTCGCCCTTCATGAAATCATTACCGATGATCAGGGAGAACCCACCGATTACCGTTTTTTGGAAATAAATCCGGCTTTCGAACACCTGACCGGCCTGCGCCAGGATACGGTTGCCGGCAGAACGGTGCGGGAGGTTATTCCGGATATAGAAGACTGTTGGATCCAGACCTATGGCCGGGTGGCACTTGAAGGAAAATCCATTCATATCGAAAATTATTCCAAATCACTGGATCGTTGGTACGAAGTTTATGCCTATCGTTCTTCTCCAAAACAGTTCGCCGTCTTTTTCACAGATATCACAGAGAGGAAAATGGCGGAGGAGGAGAGACGTCACCTGTCCTATTTCCCGGAGGAAAATCCGAATCCCGTCATGCGGTGCACGCCCGAAGGACAAATTCTGTATGCAAACACGCCAGCCCTGAACTTGCTGACATCCCTCGGCAGATACGATGACGCCCCGCTACCTTCCATCCTGATGACTGCCGTTCAGCAAGCTCGCGAACAGGCGCAACCAATTGAAATCGAGGTCACAAACTCTTTAGAGCGCACTTTCGGAATCTTTGCCGTCCGTCCTCCCGATGCAGGCTATGTGAACCTTTATGGTATCGATCTTACTATCCGTAAACGTTTTCAGGATGCCCTCGAACGATCAAACAGGGAACTGGAACAGTTCGCTTATGTGGCTTCTCACGATCTCCAGGAACCGCTCAGAGCCATAGTCGGTTTTCTCCAACTCCTGCAAAGTCGCTACGAAAACCGACTCGATGAAAAAGGCAGACACTATATCGACAGATCCATGAAGGCAGCGAATCGGCTCCAGACTCTGATCCGACAACTGCTGACTTTGTCCAGGGTAAATACGAAAGGCTCCACATTCATCTCAACGGACCTCAACATGGTTTTCCGGAATGCCCTGGAAAACCTCCAATCCGTCATCCGAGAAAAACAAGCTGTGATCAAAGCGGCCGTGTTGCCTACACTGCCGGTGGATGCAGGTCAAATTCAAAGCCTATTTCAAAATCTTCTTGTCAATGCCTTGCGATACAATGAAAGCCCTCAACCGATGGTTAGTCTTTCACTGACTGAAACGGACGACTCCTATCTTTTTTCTCTCAAGGACAACGGCATTGGAATCGACTCCCAATTTCACCAGAGGATTTTTATGATATTCCAACGCTTGCACACAAACAGCGAATATCCTGGCACGGGATTGGGATTGGCACTCTGCAAGAAAATCGTCGAACGTCACGGAGGTACCATCCGGGTGGAATCCAAACCGAAGGAGGGGTCGGACTTCATTTTCACTTTACCCAAAAAAAGGAAATAATATGGCAAATCTAGACATATCACAACCGGCCAATGTGCTGTTGATCGAAGACAATGAGGACGATATCGAACTGACGATGGAATCTTTACGCGATTCCAAAGTACGTATGGATATCAGTGTGGTCAGAGATGGACTCACCGCCCTCAAATACCTTCGCAAAGAAGGCAAATTTGTCGACAGAATACGGCCTGATCTGATATTGCTCGACCTGAACCTTCCGTTAATGGACGGCCGGGAAGTGTTAAAAGAAATTCGCAACGATCCAAAAATAACGGAAATCCCTGTTGTTATTTTGACAACCTCTGAAGATGAAGGAGATATCCTGAAAGCATACAAGCTCCACGCCAACTGCTATATTACAAAACCGGTCGACTTCGTGCAATTCACAGAGATCGTCAGGCAAATTGAGGGGTTCTGGCTCCAATTGGTGAAACTACCGCGACGCAGGGAGGAAGAATGAGGAAGAAGCTTATGATGCTGGTCATTGAGGACAACCTCGATGACTATATCCTTTTAAAGGAAGCAGTTGAATCTTCCGAAGAAATTGAGTCCATAATACTCCATGAAACACGGCTGTGCTCAGCTCTTTCGGTCGCAGGAGAAAAAGCGGTCGATGTGGCGGTTATCGATCTTTCGCTGCCGGACAGTTTCGGACTGAACACCTTCGTCACCTTCCATGATCGATACCCAACGATCCCGACGATCATCATGACCGGAGCCAAAGACCATGAGATGGCCCTGGAGGCCGTTCGAAAAGGCGCCCAGGATTATCTTTTCAAAGGAGATCTCTCCTCCACAGCCATCATCCGCTGCATCCGGTATGCGATCGAACGGCAACGTTTGACAACGGAATTACGGCTTGCTCTCGATCATGTCAGACAGCTCCAGGGAATGCTGCCGATTTGCTCCATCTGCAAAAATATCCGCGATGACAAAGGGTATTGGAATCGGATCGAATCATATTTTTCAGAACATTCCAACGTACTTTTCAGTCACGGTCTCTGCCCTGAATGCGCCAAGATACATTATCCTGAATTTTACGACCCCGAAAAACACATGTAGAACCACTCGTTTTCAGCCTGATGCAATACATTTTCTTCCTTTTTCCTTTCTCTTGACTTGACCGACGAAAAATGACAAATTCATCAATGAATACGACTCACAAGACCTCATTTGTTAGGTTGTTGGTTCTCTTACTAATCAGACAATCAGGGTTTCCTTGAAGCTACCTTGAAAACTTGCCCTCAACAAAAGGAGAGCACTATGCATCGTGTAATGATCCATCCTGCCACCTACGCAGACTGCAGAACAGCCGTTGATCGGGCCTTTGAGCTATTCCCTCTTGACTTCGCAGGGAAAAAAGTAGTCATAAAACCAAATGTGCTCAGAAAATCCGAAGCAAATGAACACATTGTAACAAATCCGGCTTTGCTCCGGACCGTACTCGATAAAGTTGAGGCACTGTATCCTGCCGAAATCATCGTCGGTGACAACCCTGGCCTTGTAAACTACGGTGACAACGAAGAAAGCTTTAAAAAAACCGGTTTGATGGATGCTGCACAAGGTTATTACAAAAATTTCGGAGATTCACCCCAACACGTCCCATTTGATCCTGTATTTATGCCCGAAGTGGCTGTCTCGAAAGAAATCCTCGACGCCGATATCGTAATCAGTCTCCCTAAATTCAAAACACACGGACTGACGGTGGTGACCGGGGCCATTAAAAACAGTTACGGGATTCTGCCCGGCGCGCAGAAAGCGAGGCTCCATCACATTGCCGGTTCACCGGAACGATTTCATGATGTGATCGTTGAAGTCTTTCGTCTGCGTGTGCCGGATCTTTATATCATGGATGCAGTGGTAGGCATGGAAGGAAACGGACCTGCTTCCCCCGAATTAAGGAAAATCGGTCTAATTTTGGCCTCAGACAACGCTGTTGCCATGGACGCCGTTGTCGCACGCATGATGGGAATAGATCCCGGGTGCCTGCGCTTTATGCAAAAAGCAAAAGCCTTGGGGCTTGGTGATTTTGACTCCGAATCGATCCAAATTGAAGGAAAAATGCAAGTTTTGGCAAATTTCAAGCTTCCGCCTCTGGGAGGCGAGGCCATCGCCGGCAATGCAACCATCCGGGAATTAATCCAAAGCAGATCGCAAGTCAGACCCAAAGCGGACACGGATCTCTGCACCGCATGCGGCGCATGTGTGGAGCATTGCCCGGTTTCCGCATTGACGATGCAAGAGGATCACCCGGTGGTAGACCCCGATACCTGCATCACATGCTTCTGTTGTCAGGAGATCTGTCCCGAAAAGGCCATCACTTTACAATAAGGTAAATCACTTAGACCTGGAAAAACCAAAGTCGTAATCTGCCGCTACTGGTAGGAGCCGTAACGCGCAAACGCAAATCCAATCATGGAGATTCTGCAATTGATATCGTATCCTTCTTGACATATTTAATTCCACGCAGTATTTTTCTTTCTTTTTGAACTCGGCTGAGATACGCTGAACGGGATTCTTTTGCCCAAATTAATGCAAATACATGGAATGAATTTCCATACGACCAAAACAGGGACTTATGTTTGAAAACCTGACAGACCGGTTGGAAGGTGTCTTTAAAAGACTTCGCGGTCACGGCATACTCACCGAAGAGAATATCCAGGAGGCCATGGGTGAAGTTCGCATGGCCTTGCTTGAAGCCGATGTCAACTTCAAAGTCGCTAGAGATTTCGTCGCTACTGTGACTGAAAAGGCGGTTGGTCGCGAAGTCACGCAGACCCTGTCGCCGGGCCAGCAGGTAATCAAGGTCGTCCATGAAGAGTTGGTAACGCTGCTGGGCGGCAACACCGAGCAAATACGCCTCGACGGCCGGCAACCTGTCACCATCATGATGGCTGGTCTGCAAGGATCTGGCAAGACAACTACTTCAGGCAAACTGGCCAAGATGCTTCGGGACAAGGGGCGCAGGCCTTATTTGGTTCCAGCGGATGTCTACAGGCCTGCCGCCATCGAACAACTCCAGATACTCGGCGAGCGTCTCGATGTACCGGTTCACCCGTCCAGCACCGACATGAAACCGGTGGACATTTGCAAACAGGCAATGGCCACAGCGGATATCAAGGATTACGATACCCTGATCATCGATACTGCAGGCCGGCTGCACGTCGATGAAACCTTGATGAATGAGCTCAAGGAGATCCAGTCCGCTATCCCGCTTTCCGAAGTTCTGTTCGTTGCCGACGCGATGACCGGTCAGGACGCTGTCACCGTTGCCGATAAATTTAACAATGACCTCGAAATCACCGGCGTCGTTCTGACGAAAATGGAAGGCGACGCCAGAGGTGGTGCGGCTCTGTCCATCAAAAGTGTCACCGGCAAACCGATCAAATTCGTCGGTGTCGGTGAAGCTCTGGACGCCTTGGAGATATTCCATCCCGACCGCGCCGCCTCGCGGATTTTGGGCATGGGCGATGTCCTTACCCTCATTGAAAAAGCCGAAGCGGTCGTCGACCAAAAAAAGGCGGACAAGCTGGCCCAGAAGCTGCAAAAAAGTCAGTTTACCCTTGAAGATTTTCTCGACCAGCTGCAGCAGATCAAAAAGATGGGGTCGTTGCAGCAAATCATCGGGATGATCCCGGGCATCAACAAACTCAAGCAGTTGAAAGAAGCACCTGAGCCGGATGAAAAAGAGCTGGGCAAAACCGAGGCGATTATCTGCTCAATGACTTTAAAAGAGCGAAGGGATCACCGAATTATCAACGCCAGCCGTCGCCAACGAATAGCTACCGGCTCAGGAACAACCGTTGCCGATGTCAACAGAGTCATTAAAAGCTATACGGCCATGCTGAAGTTGATGAAAAAAATGCGCGGCAAACCGGGAATGGTATCCGGCATGAAGCGCCGCAAATTACCAAAAGGTATAAGAAGATAGCGACGTGCCCGGAATTTTCAAAAACGGCACGAAACGGGATGTGACCCGATAAAAAAAACAGGAGGACTTACCTGGAATGGCAGTTCGTATTCGTTTAACTCGACTTGGGAAAAAGAAAAAACCGTATTATCGCATAATCGTTGCCGACAGTGAAAGCAAACGAGATGGAAAATTCCTCGATGTCGTAGGAACTTACGACCCGATGCAGAATCCCGCTGCGATCACGATCAACAATGAGAAACTGCAGGAGTGGATCGGCAAAGGCGCCCTGCCCACCACCACCGTCAAAAGTCTTATCGGGAAAGCTGCAGAAGCGAAATAAGGCATGGAAGAACTGGTTGCCCATATTGCACGATCACTTGTTGATCACCCTTCCGAGGTCAAGACGGCGCAGAAGGAAGAAGACGACAACATCACTGTCGAGCTGACCGTCGCGCAGGACGATCTCGGGAAAATCATCGGCAAGCAGGGTAGGACAGCCAGAGCGATACGTTCGGTGCTGGCTGCTGCCGCAGGCAAGGGGAATAAAAAATCACGCCTCGATATCCTGGAATAAACGTTTCAGGCGATGGCTGATAGTTTTTCTTTTCCAACAGACAGATTTATTCTGATCGGAAAGATCGGCAAACCTCACAGTCTTCGAGGTGAGGTTCGGCTGCATCTTTTATCCGATCAGCCGGAAAATTTCCAAACGTACAACCAGCTTTTTCTGGTTTCGACTGGGGGAGAAGTTTCCGGGCCGCTTCGAATAGTCTCCAGGCGGGCGCAGGGGCAAACGGCAATTGTACTGCTGGAATCCGTCAATGACCGCAACGGGGCCGAGGCAATGAAAGGAAGAGGGGTTCTGATTGAGAAGTCGGAACTCCCGGAGACGGACGAAAACGAGTATTACTACTACCAATTTACGGATCTTACCGTCAAAACGGTGGAAGGACGTCTTTTGGGGAAGGTGGAAAATATCTTTTCCAACGGTGCACAGGATATATTGATTGTCCGGCAGGGAGGTCAGGAATACCTGATACCGGTTCTACAATCGGTT
>JBJKQT010000045.1:0-15613 GCA_046705065.1 Desulfocapsaceae bacterium | reverse complement strand
ATCGTTGAACACGACTCCGTCCACGAGAACCAGCGTGTTCTTGGAATCTGCCCCACGGAGGAATATGCTGGTAACGGTCCCTGGACCGCCATTGGCGACGACGTCGAGTCCCGGTACGTCTTTGAGTGCTTGCGAAACCGCTGTTTCCTGGTTGGCGGCAAGGTCTTCCTTCGTGAGGACGGTGACTGATGTGCCGCCGATTTTGTCCGATGAGTTTTCAGTACGGGTGGCGGTCACCACGATGTCGTCAAGGTTGATTGTCTGCTCCCCGGCAATCGCCGCAGTGCAGGACGTCATGACCATGAGGCCTGCTGCAATCGAGATACGGTTTTTCATTGGCTTCTCCCCGGATACAGGCAATAAGGGAGGTGTCACGATCCGAAGGTGGATTGCTCCGGTTGCATCGTCGTTGCCTTCCCGATGCCGGGGGCACATGGCTCACGCCATTCCTCCTCTGAATCGCCGCAGGTATCCTTCTCTGAATTGAAGGCCCGGGATTTTCGCCAGGGGCAAAAAAAAATCCCCGGACCGATTTGAAATCGATCCGGGGATTTCCCAATTTTATCCACGCAAGATCATCGACATAGCTGCTTGTCCACGGCAAATATGTACTTTTGTGCATTCAGGCAGGTCTTCTGACTTCCGGATCATCCTTGCTTCGCGCCTTCCCATCAAAATGACAGTGACATTATGCGAAGCTCGTCCCCGATTACAGCGGCGGGCCCGTCCCGGATTTTCACCGGGTTCCCTCTTATGCTTGTTTAACAAGCACCTGAATCATGAAGGATCAGTAAAAAAGTTGGCAGAAAAAGTCAAGGAATTTCAGAACCGGACAAATAGAATATAAGAGTCGCCTTCCAAACGGAAAAGGGAATTCATATACATCGGGATGAGTGTCCGTTATTCATTATTTTCGTAAACCTTGTCAGGGACAGCGGACAATGGCTCCATCCACCAGATAAATGACTTCTTCGGCGATGTTGGTGGCGCGATCGGCAATGCGCTCCAGATGCCTGGCAAGGAGATAGGTGTTGATTTGGCGGCCGGGATGCTCGGGATTTTTGCGGATCATGTCCTTGACGGCGTCATAAGCCTGGTTGCGAAGGGTGTCTACCTCGTCGTCGATATGAAAAATCTGCCGGGCCTGTTCGGCATCTCTGTTTACTAGAGCATCGAGGCTCATCTTCAACATCTGGATGACCTTTTCCGACATCGTGCTATAATCGAAGCATTGGGCGATGATGCTGCTGTCCCCGATGGTCTGGACCCGGATGGCAATGCTCACCGCGGTATCGGCGATGCGTTCCATCTCGTTGTTTATTTTGATGACCGCAATCAAGAAACGGAGATCGCTTGCCACGGGTTGATGCAGAGCCAGGATTTTGAGGCAGTCCTCCTCAATTTCGATTTCCATTTCGTCGATCTCATAATCGGAGAGGATAATGGATTGGATCGTTTCTTCGTCGTGACTGTCGATGACCTTTACCGCTTTACGTACACGATCCTCCACCAGGGAACTTAAAAGGAGGAGTTTCTTATTTAGTTTCTGAAGTTCCATATGGAACGTATAATGGGGTTGCATTACCGGGTATATCCTTATTTGAGATTGATCTCTTTATTTCGGGGTCTCGTCGGAACCTGTGGCTTGGAGAGTCCTTTTCAGATCTTGCAAAAAGTAGTTTGAAAATATTCGCTAAAAGTTAAGACTCCGTTAGAATCCTGTTAACGACTGAAAAGGGCTTGCGCCAGGGTGTAAAATACTGCACCTTTATATCAAAAATAATCAGGAACCAAATCATATATTACGAGAAAAGAACGATGTTGAAAACACATATTCTGATTGTGGAGGATGAAACCGACATTCAGCAGTTGGTCAGCTACAACCTGATTCGAGCGGGTTTCAATGTCAGTTGCGCCGACTCGGGAGAGGAGGCTTTGGAATGCCTGCGGCAGGAGAAGATCGACTGCATGCTGCTGGATTTGATGCTGCCGGGTATGAGCGGATTGGAGGTCTGCTCGGCGATGAAAAAAGGTAAAGAGCAGACCGGCAGGCCCGTTCCCATTATTATGCTTACGGCTAAAGGGGAAGAGGAAGATATTGTCGCTGGTCTTGAAAGCGGGGCGGATGACTATATAACCAAACCCTTTAGCCCGAAGGTCCTTGTTGCACGGATCAAATCCGTCCTCCGGAGGATCGAAGAACAGAAAAAAACAGCCGATCAGGGCGTTAAGGAGCGGATAGTTATCGATAATCTGGAAATAGACCAGGGACGGCACGAAGTCCGTTTGGACGGCAGCCTGCTTCAGCTGACTATGACTGAATTCGGAATCCTGACCTTGTTGGCGCAAAAACCCGGTTGGGTTTTTACCAGGCAGCAGATCATCGATTCCATCAGAGGCTACGATTTTCTAGTCACGCCGCGTGCCATTGATGTGCAGGTTTTCGGATTGCGAAAAAAAATGGGTGGGTTTGGGCGGATGATAGAAACGGTAAGAGGCATCGGCTACCGGTTCAAATCCGGCTCAAAAGGAAATGAATAAAACGTTAATCATGCGACAGAGAAAACTTGTCTGGCAAATATTTCCAGCGATTCTTTTCATAATCCTGATTACCATGGGATCAGGAGCCTGGTACGGCTCCATGGCCTTGAGGGACTTCTACCTCAACGAGTTGGATGGTGATTTGGCTGCCCGGGCGAACCTGGTTAAATTGAGCGTCGATGCGTTCTTGTATCGAAAGGATTATACAGGACTCAGAAAGTTCTGCAACGCTTCGGGCAAAGAATCGTCAACCCGGATAACCGTTATCACCCCCAAGGGGAAAGTTCTTGCCGATTCCGACGAAGAGGCCGACCAGATGGAGAATCACAGCAACAGGCCTGAAATCATAGAGGCAATGCATGATCAGGTCGGCAAATCATTGCGATTCAGCAGGACCTTGCAAAAAAAAATGTTCTATGTTGCCATTCCGTTGTACATGGACGCGACGGAGAGCGGTGAAAAAAATATCGTCGGTGTGCTTCGTATGTCCGTTCCTGTGAAGACCATCGACAGCACGCTGTTGTCCATTCGTATGAAGATCGGGCTCGGCACCGTGGTCGTTATCTTTATTTCTGCAATTGTCGCTCTCTTTGTGGCACGCAATATCAGCAGACCTCTTGAAATAATGAAGAAGGGGGCCGAGAGATTATCCGAAGGCGACTTCAACCTACGGATGTCGGCATTACTGGGAAAATCGGCATCTCAGGAGGTGGCGACGCTTGCCGTGGCCATGGACAAGATGACCGAACAGTTGCAGGAGAGGTTTCAAACAATCGTCAGTCAGCGTAATGAGCTGGAGACGGTCTTCTCCTGTATGGTCGAATCTGTTTTAGCCGTCGATTCCGAGGAGCACGTTATCAATCTGAACAAGGCCGCCGCTCGTCTGTTCGGGGTTGACAGGGAGAAGGTCAAAGGGCGTTTGATACAGGAAATCGTTCGCAATGTCTCCTTGCAAAAACAGATTGCCAAAATTCTTGAGACAAGAGAATCTCAAGAAGGTGAAATCGTCCTCCAGGACGCGGAAGGGGAGCGGTACCTCCAGACGAGTCTTGTCTCGCTTCATGACGAGAACAGCGAGAGCGGGAATGTGCTGATCGTTATGAACGACGTCACGAACCTGCGGCGGTTGGAGGGGGTACGCCGGGATTTTGTGGCTAATGTCTCTCATGAGTTGCGGACCCCCATCACCTCCATTAGAGGCTATGTTGAAACCTTGCTTGACGAAAAGCTGGAAGATCGTGAGAACGGGATAAAATTTCTCGAGATTGTTTTGCGGCAATCGGAGAGGCTCAATGCCATTATCGAGGATCTCCTCGCGCTTTCGCGGATTGAACAGGAGTCCGAAAAAGGTGGGATTTTTCTTGTCGAGGGGATTCTTCGTCCTGTTCTCGAAGCCGCGGTCCAGACCTGCCAGATGAAGGCAGACGAGCAGAATATTCAGGTCAATCTGGAATGTCCCGAAGAAATCTGGTGCCATATGAACGACACCCTGCTTGAACAGGCTGTGGTTAATCTATTAGTCAATGCCATCACCTATAGCGGAAAAGGGGAAACGGTCACGGTGAGCGCCGAACTTTCCGAAAGAAATCGAAAACAGATCCTGATAAAAGTCAAAGATACGGGGGTTGGAATCGGCAAAGAGCATTTACCGCGGCTTTTCGAGAGATTTTATCGGAGTGATAAGGCTAGAAGCCGGAAGCTTGGCGGTACCGGTCTGGGGTTGGCCATAGTCAAACACATTGTTCAGGCGCACGGTGGGGATGTTACGGTGCAGAGCAGGGAAGGCCATGGCGCGACTTTTACGATTAGCCTCTCCGGGGGATCGTCTGCAAAAAAATCGTAATCCCATAAGGATGGTTTTCTCGATTGAAAATCCTAGCGTGACCTTATCTTAACAGTCACTGTCTGTTATAAAGGATTTTCTCAAGGAGTTTGAAGATCACCTCCCGTTTTATGGGTTTGCTTATATAATCATCCATTCCCGATTCGACACATTTTTCCCTGTCGCCAACCATTGCATTTGCCGTCATGGCAACGATCGGAACGGATGTGAATCCCATTTCGCGAATTCGGCGGGTTGCCTCCAGACCATCCATTTCCGGCATCTGAATATCCATAAGGATCAAGTCAAAGGCGTCCGGGGCTTTTGTATAGACCTCTACAGCCGTTCTGCCGTTGTCGACAACTTTCACGGTATATCCCGCCTTGCCGAGCATGATTGTTGCGAGTCTCTGGTTGACGGGATTATCTTCGGCCACAAGGATTCGAATGGAATGCTTTAGATCCTCCCGCACGGAATACTGAGTAATAATCGGAAGAGGAGGTTTCTCGGCGTCCGGTGAGGCTGCTTTTTTGTCGAGAATCCTGGCCAGTGTTTTTAGCAATATAGGTCTTCTCGTCGGTTTGGTTAGAAAAGCGCTGAAACCGGCATCTCGGCATTGCGCCGCTATTTTTTCCGTAGAAGAGGTATAGGCGAGCAGGGGGACCGAATGACTTTTGAGCCCCGATTGGCGGATTTGTGCGGCAAGTTCAAACCCGGAGACGGAAGGCATTTGCAAATCAAGGATGACAAGCCCGAAAGGCTGTCCCTTCTCTTCGGCTCTTCGGATCATATCGATGACTTCCTTTCCGGTTAGTGTTGACCTGACCATACAACCGGAGCGTTCCAGAATATTGCGAAGAATTTCCACATTGGTCTTGTTGTCATCGACGACGAGGATCTTGGCACCGTGAAAATCTTGGCTGTCTTGCCTGACTCGGCTAACACGCTGAGATTTTTTCATCACGGCTGTAAAATGAAATGTCGTGCCCTTCCCCTCCATACTTTCAGGCCATATCTTCCCGCCCATCAGGGTCACCAGTTTTTTGCTGATGGAGAGCCCCAACCCCGTACCGCCGAATTTCCTGGTCGTTGAACCGTCCGCCTGTTTAAAAGCGTCGAAAATGGCTTCGAATTTATCAGCCGGAATTCCAATTCCGGTATCCCGTATCTTGCAGTGCAATACGATCTCATCATCTGTTTCTTCCTCGACATCAATTGAAAGCTCCAATTCACCTCGTTCGGTAAACTTCGCCGAATTGCCGAGCAGGTTGATCAGAATCTGCCTAAATCGCCCCGGATCGCCCTTAACTGTGGCGGGCAGGTTATCATCTATTCTACAGAGAACTTCGATGGGTTTTCCGGCGACCCTCGGTCTGATGAGCTCACAGACGTCATGGGCTGTTATTTCGGGGTCGAAATCTATCCATTCCAAGGTCATCTGACCTGCTTCGACTTTGGAAAAGTCCAAAATGTCGTTGATTAGTTCCATCAGCGCCTCGGCGCTGCGTTTGATGGTAAGTACGTTTTCCCTTTGCTCGTCGTCGAGATACGAAGTCAGCATGATTTCCGTGAAGCCTATGATACCGTTCATGGGAGTTCGGATCTCGTGGCTCATTGACGCAAGGAATTGGCTTTTCGCAACGCTTGCCGCCTCGGCTGCAATTTTGGCATCCATAAGCTCCCGGGTTTGAACCTCGATCTCCGACTGAAGGTTTTTGGAGTATTTTTCCTGCTGTTCCTGAATTATCCGGTAGCTTCTTTGAGTCTCTTCCATCACTTCCTGGTATTTCTTTTCCAGGACATGGAACTTACGCTCGAATTGCTTTTTCTGGATCGCTATTTTCTTTTTCAACTCTTCCTTTTCCTCTTGTGCCTGAAAAAGACAGACGGCGAGTTGTACTTGAGAGGATAAGTCTTCGATAGAGGGATGTTTTTCATAGGTTGAGAAAAGAAGCGTTGCATCCAGTAAGGGAAGCGGCAAACTCCGAGATGTCTCACCGGTTGGTATCTCGGAGGTATTTGAAGCCGACGAGGGTGTGGATTTGCAAGCCGCCCTTACGGCGTCATCGGAAACGAAGTGGGGAGGGGGATATGAAAATAAGCAGCCTTGAGTGTCGATGCAGGAAAATTTACCGCCGGTCACGGTATGGGACAAAAAATCCAGTAACTTGTTTATTTTTTTATTAACCTCCTGGTCTTGGTGCAATATGGAGAACCTCTCGACCATTATGCTTTCTCCTATGAGCCGTAGATTTCTTTTGCCCTGTGCATCTCCTCAGGGAAATCGTCAATGAGTACTTTATACTCGTCGGCATTGTTTTGAAGATGAAAAACAAGGGAAGAGGCTAGTTGTGGAAGAGATCCTGGGAATACCGTGTAATTGAGTTGTCCGGCTATGTATTCGGAAATTTGGAGAATTCCCGTTAAGCTTGACGGAGTGGCGTCTTCGGAAAGCAAATGATGATCGCGGATTGCCTCCTGGATGGCTATGGGCATTTCCCAATCGAGGGTCATCAGATAACCGATTTCAGAGTGGTCTGTATTGAAAATCCGCCGCTCACACTCAGAGAGAGTATCGTTTTTTCCGTAAGCCTCGCACACTTTAAGAAATTTTGCCTCCGCCACCTGCTCTTCCACGATCAGTCCGAAATCATGCAGTATGCCGCAAAGATAAGCGTCGTCTCCATTGATCCCAAAAATTCTTTCCGCAATCATCTTACTGCAGATACTGACTGCGACGCAGTGAAGCCAAAGTTGTTTTCTGGAGAAGAGCGTTGATGTGTCATTTTTGCTGAAGATGTTTCTCAAGGCATCTGTAATGGCCATATTTTGCAGATTTTTCATACCGATGAAAGCGACGGCCCTGCTGATTGAGTCGACGTTTTGTCTCAGACCGAAAAACGGGCTGTTCACCAAGCGGAGGAGACGGACGACAAGCGTGGGGTCCATCTTGATGGTCTCCTCAAAATCCCTCATTGTCGCATTTTCGTCGTTGATCAATTTCGACAGCCTGGTTACGACATGCGGCAAGGTTTTAATGGATGTGTACTGTTCTATAAGTTTTTGAGCTGACTTCATAGCTGGTTACAGAACATGGTTGACCATACGTTCTAAGGGTGAGTTCCGAGCAAATATCAAGTTTGACAATCATGTTTCATTTGCGAGGAGCAGATCGTTTTTTGGGGTGGTAAAACTCAAGAGAGCCTGGATGTTAGTCGAAAGGCTTCTGAAATGAAATCCATCCGGAACGAGAGTGGGCTGCTTTGTTATGTTGGCAGAAGTTTGCAGGTTTGTTTTTTCGTCGCCGGCGGAGGCTTGGGAAGGGATTTTCAGATTCTGTCCGACGTGAATGATGGTCCTCGGGCCGATGTTGTTTGCTCTGCAGAGTTTTTCCACAGAAATTTTATGAGCTGCTGCAATCGAGCTTGCCGTGTCGCCTCGTTTTACGACATAGAAACGGGGGCGGGCGCGGGGGCGGATGTGTTTTATCCGCTGCATTGGTCGAGAGGCGACATATTTGACGCGAGTCGCCTTTATAGCAGGTATTGATGCACGGATTCCAGAGGTGGTTTGGCTGGCGGGAGTGGAGACGGCGGCTATCGTTCTGTCCGGTGAAGCATTACCAAGCATCCTTTCGGCGACATTTCTTGCTGCTAAAAATTCCGAGTAAAAATTTCTGGAAGCAAATTTAAAATAGCCTTCCCGGTATTTGTTGAAAATATTTTCATATGAACCATGGGCCTGAACGGCTCTCATCATCCCTGACGTTCCGTAATTATAGGCCGTGATGGCAAGCGGCCAGGAGCCGAGGATTTCGTAGTTTTTTTTCAATAATTGGGCGGCGGCTTTCGTAGAAACGAAGGGATTTGTTCGTTCGTCGATATGCCGATTAATTTTCATGTACTCCTTTCCGGTCGATCGAGTGAACTGCCAGATACCGGATGCTCCCGACTTACTTACGGCATTGATATTGAATGAAGATTCGACATGAGGAAGATACGCTAAATCTTTGGGCAGCCCATACTGGTTCAATATACGCCGAATCCTCTTTAAATAGACGACTGAGCGAACAACACCTTCAGAAAAACGCTCTTTTAAACCGTTTTGAGAACGGATATTCTCGGCCGCCTCCCGCATCTCCTTACGTGCGGAAGGTCCTCTGAACATCGCCGCGACCTTTACCTCCTCTTTGGTTGCCGGAGGAACTCCTGTTGAAAGACGAAGAAGAATATGGGAAAATTTCTCCTTGCTGCGTTTGACGCGGTCTTGGTTTATCTTTCTGGCTTCGGGAACATCTTTGTCCACAAGGGCGACTACCTCGTAAATCTTGGTCAGATCATTTTGATCATGGATAACCGCGGTATTAATTGAGTAGGTCGAATATATTTTTTCCCAGAAGCGGACGTTGTTTCTGATGCTCGGAAATTCCGGAAATTTCTTGTGCCCCGTTTCGGCATGAACCTTTGCCGGATCGGGTAGAAGAACGAGCAGTAACATGAGAAAGCAAGTCTTGAAGATAGTGAAGTTTGAACGGCTAGAAAAAAAACGGTTATTCAAGTCGTTCTGCCTTCTGGTGTTTATCTGATAAGGTCGGTTTACTAAATTACTATTGAATACACGTTCAAATCTGAGCAAGAAACGCATGGGGTAAATGTATGGGTAAAGTTGTTACAAAAAGTTGACGGCTGATGACCTTTGCCGTAACCGGCAATTAACTTTAATTGAGTTCTTTCCATTTAATCATAAGGAGCATGTGATGTACACTCCAATAATAGCCACCCTTGGTTTTATTTTGTCCCCTGATGGCAAAAAGGTATTGCTCGTCCATAGAAATCGACGGGCGGACGATCACCATTTCGGGAAATATAACGGTCTTGGAGGAAAATTGAAACCTGGTGAGGATGTTTTTCAATGTCTGAAAAGAGAAATTTACGAAGAGGCGGGAATAGAATGCCGGCAGGTCGTTCTCCGTGGAACCATCAACTGGCAGGGATTCGGCAAAGAAGGGGAAGACTGGTTCGGTTTTATTTTTTTGGTGCATCGTTTTTCGGGAGAACCCAAAATGTCAAATGAGGAGGGGGAGCTTGATTGGAAAACGATCACTGAACTTCCTTCTCTCAATATGTGGGAAGGTGACAAGTATTTTCTTCCCCTTGTTTTTGACTCCGATCCAAGAATTTTTTACGGCCATATGCCGTATGAGGATGGCAGACCCACCGGTTGGAATTTTACCCGGATCTAAACATCTGTTTGTTTTTTCCGGCCCCGGGTTTTGGTTGCGGAGAAAAAAGCGCATGGTATAGTCTGAAAGAGACTTGTTGAACGGTTATAAAACTTTGTTAAATTGAAAAGGAGTAGCATATATGGCTCAAGGGAATGAGTTGGAGCGTCTCGAAGGTTTTGTTGCTAAGCTTCTAAATGAATATAATGGCTTAAGAGAAGAAAAGCGGAAACTGACTGAGGAGTTGCACGAAAGGGAAGAGAGGATAGCCAGCCTGGAGGGTGAGCTCTCCGCTGCTCAAACCGAAAGGAGCGATGTCGGAAACAGGGTACAGGGGTTGATTGAGCAAATTGAGGCCTGGGAATCCTCTTTGGGCGAGAGTGAAGGGGAAAAACCGCAGTCGGGGCTACAGGAATCCAGAATGCAGAGGAACCTTTTTTCCGTAGGACCGCAGGAAGACACTTCTGCTCGAGAGTAATGCTGTAATGGCTGAGCAGGAACGGTTGGTCCGGTTGAACCTTTTAGGGCAGGATTATACCTTCTACACCGGTGCTTCAGAAGAGGAGATGGAAAAAATTCTCGATCTCGTCAAAAAAATGTTTGAGGATAATGGATCCGGAAAGCCGGGAACGCTTCCGACCGGCCGGATTGCTATTATGGCCTGTCTCAACCTCGCTTCAAAGTTTATGAAACTCAGTCAGGATTTTGAAAGATACAAGGAGGAAACAGACGAAAAGATAGTGAGAATTAACAGAAAGTTGGAAGCTACTCTTGCCTTGAAAGAGAAAATGTGATTTTTCTCCTTTTTTCAAAAGGATAAAGACTTGGGTGTTACTTCGCATGGCAGTAACTAATTCTCATTGATGATAAAATCATTTTATGACGGCAAGAGAGAATTTGTTTCGATTTGTCATAAATTCTGTTATAGTCACTACAAAGGGTATTATGAATGAAATATGCTACGGAAGGCCCTCCTTCGGTTGAATTATGCATCATATCCTTACGTGGTTGAACCCGCTCTCCGACATGAGGGGAGGGCATGATAAAGAAAGTTGGTAGTTGCTATTTCCCTGCGCTGTTGGTGATCTCCAGTGTTATTGAGCCAACTCTCACAAAAAGGGTGCCTCCGCTGTCTTCGAATGGAAAATCGCACGCGAATTTCCTGATGTCGGCATGGGGTCACCCACCTATTATTATAGGTTTAATTTACCTGTTGACACGGCAGGGTGGGGAATCCTACTTCACACAGCGACGTTTAGCGCGTTGCGGTGTTTTATTATATTCCGGCGTATCCTGAAGGCTTTCCGTTTGGCACGGAAACGGAATTTAATCAGGTTACCCGCATGAAATTAAAAAAGATCGATTACAGCTGGGGTGCTGTTTGAGCGAAGTGGTAGAGTAGGGAAGCAAGATCCGCTTCTTATACTGTGTGTCTCGGGATCCGGATTCGATAAGATTTGATGGTACGGAGGTGCCGTATCCGGCTTTGAAAACGCAAAATTTGCAAGTAATGAAGAGAGCTTTCCTTTCGACAGCTTGGAAGGATAACATTTTTAACAGGCAAATTGATGAGATTGAATTCAGAATGGGGAATGTTTTCGCCGTTTTGATATAAAGCACAAAATGAAAATCCGGTAGTTTTATTTGGTTCTGTAAGATGCAATATATGAATTAACCTGATCGGCTGGGCCGGAGAGTGACCGAATTCAATATTGATAGGTGGTGGCTGGCGATCAACCGTCAATCTGGTAAGTCTGGGCATCTTTGAGTGTTTTTCCGAATGGAACCAAACCCGTGGG
This sequence comes from Desulfocapsaceae bacterium, assembly GCA_046705065.1. Lineage (GTDB taxonomy): Bacteria > Desulfobacterota > Desulfobulbia > Desulfobulbales > Desulfocapsaceae > CAWGGS01. The sequence continues at coordinate 4,230 of JBJKQT010000045.1, read as the reverse complement.
TATTGTTCAGTGTTTTTACCGGTTGTTGAATCGTTGCCGAAGCGGGGGGTGTGGTTGGAGCGATTGAATGGGCCGATGATTCCAATGAACTGAAAATACTCGATTCCCCACCTCTTTGTTCTCCAGTTGCGGTAAGGAATTTTCGCCGCTTTCTTCCCATGCAGGTCCATCGGTCGTTACCTGATAGGATGTGAGTCGCATGGATCACCTTCATTTACAAATACTTTGGGTGCCAATTGGTTTATTTATAGGCGCTATGTTAGGCTTTTTCCTGCGGAAGCGTTTCGTTGAGAATCATCAAAAAAATATCGCCGCCCAGGGAAAGTTAATTATAGAAAACGCCATCATTGAAGCTGAGCAATTAAAGAAAGAAGCTCAACTTCAATCAAAGGAAGAGGCCTATCTTATCAAACAGGAGGCCGAAAAAGAACTTAAAGAGGACAGAGACGAGCTCAAGGATGAAGCTCGGCAATTGAATAAAAAACGAGACCAGCTGAAGAGAGAATGGGAGAATTATGACAGGAAACGTAATGATCTCACCAAAATAGAAAAGGGGCTTCAGCAGCAGGAGGTAGCGATTCACGAACGGTTTCAGGAAGTGGATCAACTCGTTAACAAACAGCGCTTTGAATTGGCAAAAGTAGCCGGAATCAGTCAGGAAGAGGCCAAAAAAATGCTGATGGATTCCTTGGAAAGCGAGGCCCGCATGGATGCCGGTAAACGGTTGGCCAAGATAGAAAACGAGATGAAAATGGAGGCCGACCGAAAAGCGAAAAACATTCTTGCCCTTGCCATATCACGATATGCCGGCGACTACGTGGCAGATAAAACCGTATCCATGGTTCCTCTTCCCAATGACGAGATGAAGGGGCGGATAATAGGCCGCGAAGGTCGTAATATACGGGCAATCGAAGCCGCCACCGGCATTGATATCATCATAGACGATACGCCGGAAGCCGTTATTTTGTCAGGTTTTAATCCGGTGAGAAGAGAGGTCGCTCGCCTTGCACTTTTACAGCTCATAGGCGATGGCCGCATTCACCCTGGGCGCATCGAAGAAGTGGTTGAAAAGGTAACAAAAGAGCTTGAGGTGACCATACGAGAGGCCGGAGAACAGGCCACCTTCGACGTTGGCGCCCACGGCGTGCATGTGGAGCTAATCAATATTCTCGGCAGGTTGAAATACCGGACCAGCTATGGTCAAAACGTTCTGCAGCATTCTCTTGAAGTGGCGTTTTTGTGCGGAATTATGGCTGCCGAACTGGGGCTTGATATAAAAATGGCCAAACGGGCCGGGCTTCTTCACGATATCGGTAAGGCAGTGGATCATGAAGTGGAAGGCTCCCATGCCATTATCGGAAGGGACTTGGCTAGAAAATATGGTGAACCTCCTGAGGTTGTTTATGCAATAGGCGCTCATCATGAGGATCTCCCACCCCAGAGTGTTCTGGATATTCTCGTTCAGTCGGCGGATGCCCTTTCAGGTGCTCGGCCCGGAGCGAGAAAAGAAATGCTTCAGAGCTATGTCAAACGTCTAGAGGACCTGGAAAAAATTGCTTCATCTTTCAAAGGGGTGGAAAAATCTTATGCGGTTCAGGCTGGTCGGGACTTGCGTATCATTGTTGATTCAAAAAGAGTAAAAGACGGCGATGCTGTTTTGTTGAGTCAGGATATTGCCAAGACCATTGAAAAACAATTGACTTATCCTGGACAGATACGCGTCACCGTCATTCGAGAGACCAGGGCTGTCGAATATGCCAAATAGTGATGGCGTAGAAAAAATCTCCATCTGCTTCGTTGCTGTAAATTTTTAATCGTTTCGACGTACCCTTTAGTGCGGCGAAACGATTAAAAATTTACGCGCCTCGCATGTGAGGCTTTTTACTAAGCCCTCCTCATTTCAGAAGTAAATACGAAATTGTCAGTCAGTATCCATAGAGAAAATTTAATTTTTAATGAAAACGTCAAAATAAGTTACCCATGATTTCAGTTGAAGACCAGATTGCATTGATAGAGCGAGGGGCGGTTGATTGCATCTCCCGCGACGAACTGATCAAAAAGCTGCAAAAATCAAATGATACGGGTGTGCCTTTGAAGGTGAAAGCCGGTTTTGACCCGACGGCGCCCGATCTTCACCTCGGTCATACGGTTCTTTTGCAGAAGCTTAAACATTTTCAGGATCTTGGCCATCAAATTTATTTCCTGATCGGCGATTTTACCGGAATGATCGGCGACCCCACCGGAAAATCCGAAACCAGGAAAGCGCTCACCCGTGAAGATGTGAGGCGCAATGCGGAAACATATAAGCAGCAGGTCTTCAAAATCCTTGACCCGGAGAAGACCCAGGTCGTATTTAACAGTACCTGGCTTGGAAAACTCGATTCTTTCGACATGATCAAACTGGCCTCTCAACTGACTGTTGCCAGAATGCTTGAGAGAGAGGATTTCAAACAGCGGTTCGAGGGCGGCAAGCCGATTTCCATTCATGAATTTCTCTATCCGCTCATTCAGGGCTACGATTCTGTGGCTTTGGAGGCTGATGTGGAGTTGGGAGGAACGGATCAACTTTTTAATTTGCTGATGGGGCGTGATTTGCAGCGGTCCAGGGGGCAGGAACCTCAGATAGTGCTGACATTGCCCTTGCTCGAAGGTCTGGACGGTGTCAATAAAATGAGCAAGTCTCTGGGCAACTACATTGGGATCACAGAAACCGCGAACGATATTTATGGGAAGGTCCTTTCGGTTTCCGATGATCTTATGTTCCGTTACTACGACTTATTAAGCGACCTGTCCCGTGAGGAAATAGCTCTTCTGAAGGCAAACATGGAACGAGGCGATGTCCATCCCAAGGAAGTGAAAAAACAGTTGGCAAGAGAACTGACAGCCCGATTTCACAGTTCTGAGGCGGCGATTAATGCCGAAGAAAATTTTGAGAAGGTTTTTCAGAAGAAAGGATTGCCGGATGAGATTCCGGAAGTCACCATGACAGCCTCAGGGTCCGTCTGGTTGCCGCAACTTTTGGTCGATGTTGCCCTTGTGAAATCGACATCCGACGGACGGCGCATGATAAAACAAAATGCAGTGTCTGTGAACGGGGAAAAGGTTGGTGATGAAAATGCAGCAGTGAACTCTGCCGGAGAGATTCTTCTCAAGGTCGGCAAGAGGCGGTTCTGTAAGGTGATCTTCTCTTGAAGGATCACCTTACTTCTGCTTTTCTTCTCGGTTCCTTAGTGTGACTATCCCGATCTCGTCATTTTTTTTTCCGATCAGTGTCCTTTTCTTGTCTGCGAACAATCGTCACAGATCCCCGAAAATTCAATATGATGTCCTAATATATGGTAATCACATGCGTTTGTCGCAACTTCGTTGATGTGATGCTGAACCGGGATTTCGATATCGTCGACTTTGCCACACTCGATACAACGAATATGGTAATGAGGGCTTACCGTAGCATCGAAACGTTTCTGTGTGCCGCCGACTTCGAGTTTGAGGATCAGGCCGCTTTCCGCCATCAACTCGAGATTCCTGTAAACGGTTCCCAGCCCGATGCGGGGCAACCGGCGTCGAACCATGTCGTAGACTTCGTTTGCAGTGGGGTGTGAGGTCACTTTAGCCAGTTCTTCCAAAATAATCTGGCGCTGGGTAGTCAATCTCATGTTGGGCATCTGATCCATAATTTAGTCCTCGGGTCTTCACTGAAAAAGAGAATAAAAACTATTATCCGATAACGATATCCGATTTCGTAAAAAAAACAATGGAAAATTAACTCGATCCGAATAAAATTTATTAATCCTTCGAATCCATGCATGATGGATAATCGGAATTCGAAAGGGATTGAAACAAAAAAAGCTCATCAGGCTTAAGCGTACTTATATACAACACAGCAGGCAAAGTTTATCGATGGAGGACGCATCGCGGAGGCCCGCCGGGGAACCACATAAGGCTCGAAGCGGTTGCGGACAGGACGTCCGCAACTGACAGCAGGCAATGGACGGCTTGTCTGTCAGCCGTGGTGGACAGGCGATGAGGCCGGAGAGCAGCGTCCGGAAGCGATGAACTTTGCCGGATTGTTTCTTTCAACCTTACCAAAGTACGCATAATCCGGAAAAACCACAAAAAAGGTGGCATTAAAGGGTGGGTGAACCTGACTTGAGAAACGGGTTGTAGTAACCGAAACTAAGCTTCGGGAATTCTTTTTTCAGGCGCCTAAGCCAGGCACGAATGCCAATT
>JBJKQT010000044.1:0-5793 GCA_046705065.1 Desulfocapsaceae bacterium | reverse complement strand
CGACAGTAAGAGGGACTTGCGCCTTCCTCATCAAAGAGACGATTTCAGCGGCCTCTTCCTTGTTTCTGGCTAAAGGTTTTTCTATCAACAGAGGTTTTCCTGCCGCCGCGCACTTTTTGGCGATTTCCAGGTTTAAAGATGGGGGGACTGCGGCGATTACAGCCTCAACATTTTTATCAATCACAAGGTCCGGCCAGTCCGGATGCCATTCCGCTCCCCAGGAATCAGCCTGGTCGCGGCCTATAGAGGATCGTCTGGAAATTGCTTTTAGCTCTATTCCCTGTATATCATTCACTATATGGTTCGCATATCGGCTTCCGTGTCTTCCGGTTCCGATTATACCGATTGTCCTCATTTGATTTCCTTAGCCTATTGGATTAATTTTTCCACTCCCACTAGGCGGACCTTCTCATTCATAGAAGAAAGATGTGTTGCCAGTACCCGAAGCGTCTCCGGATAGGGATGGCCTATACCTATGGCTTTGCCTCGGTTCTGTGCTTCCATCACCAATTTATCTAACTGTCGGCTTATCTGAATCTCCGAGTGTACATTATCGAGAAATATTTGTCGTCGTTCCGTTTTCACTCCCATTTTCTTGGCAAGACGGTAGGCCACACTCTTTGGCGTCGTTACACTGTCAATGAAAAAAAGGCGTTTTTGTTCAAGTAAATGCAGGAGGAACCACATTGATTGCTCATCCTGGGTAAAAAGTGAACCCATGTGATTATTGACTCCGACAGCATGGGGAACCCAAGAGAGGTCCATATCCAGAATTTTTTTCTGAATGTTCTCTTCTTCACCAAGATACAAAGCGCCAGGACCGGGATTCCAGATCCGATTTTCCGGCTGCATCGGCAAATGCAGGAGAACCGTATGACCTGAAACTGCAGCCGTCACCTCCTGTTGTCGGGTAAACGGGGCATAGGGAAGGAAAGAAAACGTCAGTTGCATCGGTAAGGCCATAAGGTCCCCGCCGATCTTTTCATGATAGCCCATATCGTCGATGATTATTGCTACCAGGGGGAGTCCACCTCTATTGACCTGCATTTGAGGTTTGACGGGTTCTTGAAACGGAGGGTTCGGCTCTTCAAAAACAAGTTTTCTCTTCTCAACTAATTCGGATTCGTTGATGATGGATTTGGGAACCAGGATTACATTTATTACAAACCCTATTAGTAAAACGAGAAGGCAAACAAAACCTATTCGTACAAATTTTAAGGAAAGAAGAAAAGATCTCGGCCGAGTTTTTTTCCTCTTCCTTGTCGTCCGTCGTTCTTTTCTCTTCTTCGCACCCCGGATCATGTTCTAATTTGCCTTATGTCATCCTTAAAAGATCTTCGACGATCTAGACCTATTGAGAATGATCCCACTTATTTTTTACGCGCAAGAACATACCGGGCCAGACCTTCTAGTACTGCTCGGTCCTTTTGTAACTCGGAAAGCTTGAAGATATCAAGCTGTGCTATTGCCTCGTCGACAAGGACTTCAGCCTTCTTCCTCGCTTCGGCAAAGCCGCTATATTCGTTTATAAAATTAACCACTTCACGAAAGCACCTTTTTCTCGCTTCAGCATCGTGTAATATATCAAAGAGGAGTTTTTTCTCTTTTTTTCCAGCTCTTTTCAAAGCCAAGATCAACGGCAAAGTCATCTTTCCTTCAGCAAGATCGTTGCCGATGGATTTGCCGGTCTTTCTCTGATCGCCAAGGTAATCAAGAAGATCATCTATGATCTGGAATGCACACCCGAGATTGTTTCCGTACTTCTTGAGTGCTTGTCTTGCTTGTTCCCCTCCACCTCCCAATAATGAACCGATCTCTGTGGTCGCAGCAATCAACAGCACGGTTTTCCCAGTAACGGCGGCAAAATAATCCTGCTCCGACTGATTAAAATTGGCAGCGTTGCGTAATTGAAGAAACTCACCATCCACCATGCCGCTCGTTGCTCTGCAAAAGATCTCCAATGCTTCCCTGCCGCCATATTCTCCAATAATCGACATGGATCTCGCATGTAGGAAATCGCCCGAGAGAATCGCCGCAGCTCTTCCATACGTTTGACTGACGGTGGGTTTTCCCCTGCGGGTTACGGCATTGTCGATCACATCATCGTGAAAGAGTGTTGCCATGTGTAAGTATTCAAAAGCAATTGCTAATCGAAAAATATTCTCATCTGTCTTACCGGACAGTCGCGAAGCAAGCACGCAAAGCAGTGGACGAAACCGTTTCCCGCCGTTAAAGAGCCCGTAATTCAGTACTTCAAGTAAAAGGTCGTCCATCCGACCTGAAAGCGAAGAGATATCCGCCTGCATTGTCTCTTCAATCTGCAGGATATCAGGGCCTATTCTTTCAAATATATCGTTAATCTCAGACACGACGGAGCTATTTCCAGTCAATGTGTTCATCCGGTTACGTTATCCATAAAAAATTGTGTTACAGCCTCCATCGACCGCACAATAGGTGATGGCGGCAAACTTGCCGTGAAGAGACGACCGTATCCTTTGGTAAATAGTCGTACGTCCATAATTGCCAGCAGACCTTTATCCGTGGACGCGCGCATCAGTCGTCCAACGCCCTGCCGGAGGGTGAGGATGGCCCGGGGGATCTGAAAATCAAAAAAGGGTCTTCCGCCAGCTTCTTTTATAGCTTCAATCCTGGCTTGAACCACCGGATCGCTCGGCACTTCAAAAGGAAGCTTATCAATTATAACGCAACTCAGGGATTCGCCAGGAATATCCACCCCCTCCCAGAAACTGGCAACAGCCAGCAGAATGGAATCTGTTTCCTGCCGAAACCTCTCAAGTAAAGACTGCCTTGACGAACTTCCCTGGACAAGAACAGGATAAGGAAGCCGTTCTTCGAGATATCGGGCCATAAATTCCATGCCTTTGAAGCTTGTAAATAACACCAGAGCCCGTCCCTTGCTTCTCTGCAAGATATCAAAAGTCCTTGCACAAAGCCCATCGGCAAAGCCTTTCTCCCACGGTTCCGGGAATCCTTTCTCCGGCACATATAACAAAGTTTGTCCACAATAGTCAAAGGGCGAATTGAGTTGCATTGTTTGAGTTGATGGCTCAAGTCCCAATCGTTCGAGGATATAGGTAAAATCCCCCCCCGCAGTTAACGTTGCCGAGGTCAGAATGCATGACGCAATTGATGGATAGAGATACTCTTGCAATTGAGGAGCGATGGTGATCGGCGTAGATGTGATCCCTATGGTTCTCTCCCTTCTTTCATACCATCGGACAAATTGATTTTTACTATCCTTTTGCTCAGGTAGAGCAATAAGGACGAGGCTTGCTTTCAATTCATCCGTACGCCGCTGCAATACATGCCACCCTTCATTGATCTCACCGAAATCTGCCAAACAATTACTTAGCCTATCTAATCCCAAGACCAAACTTTCGACCTCTTCCCGCCATTGACCATTTTTTTTTATAAATGGCTCGAGCGGATATCGTCCGCGCTCAGGTGGAAACAGATCCGCAAACCTCTCTGATCGCGCTTTGAGACCGAGGACCATTTGGCCGATACGCTTGATCTGCTGATTGGAGAGCTCAGCCTCCGCCAGTCGTTCAATATCTCCTATCAGATCGAGAAGTTGATACTGACTGAAGCTGATACCGAAAAAGGCCGTGGCTACGTCCTCAAGATGATGTGCTTCGTCAAAAATGACACCTTCATATCGTGGCAGTAACTCTCCATATCCTGCTTTTTTTAATGCCAGATCAGAAAAAAAGAGATGGTGATTGACGATAAGCACTCGAGCGGAGCCCGCCCTTTTGCGAAGCTGGTTGACAAAACAAAGTGCTCCTTCAGGACATTCGGAACCGAGACATTGATTTGATTGCGCCGATATTTTGGACCAAAGAAGAGATCGATCAGGGAGCCATGCCAATTCGGCCCGGTCACCTGTCTCAGTAACCTGCAGCCATTGATCTATTCTCTCCAAATCCTTATCTTCCAACAAAGAAAGACTGGATGAACTGCAAAATTGAAACCACCGATAATAACAGAGATAATTGTTTCGGCCTTTTACGCATAATGCTCGAATATCCCTTTTGAGGATCCGGGCTATAAGCGGAATTTCTTTTTTCAGTATCTGATCCTGAAGGGTAATTGTCGCCGTGGATATAACCAATCGTTGATCGGACATGATAGCAGGAATAAGATAGGCAAGAGTTTTCCCGATTCCTGTCTCAGCTTCAACAACCAGAACTTTTGCCGTCCCAGGACACTCATGCGTTTCATTTTCGCCTGGATTAAGAAGTGATGAGACGGCCTTTGCCATTTTCAATTGCTCTGACCGCGATTCGAAATTTTGAAGACGTGCGGCAAGTAAGCCATTTTCAGAAAAGATATGTTCCATTTAGGGCTCGTAAGTGGGAATATTTCATTGGAAGGATGAGGAAACGCGTTCGGCCTCAAAAATCTATGGCCGATTTGTTCAATAATGAACCTCACCGCAGGCTTGTTATACGATTTTTATTTTTATTTTTCAACCAAACCTGTAAAGTATATTGATCCGTAAACGAACAACAAAACCTTTATACCGCACCTGAAAACGCAGGTAATGACAAACAGCAACTGCAGCGGAAATGACGGCAGTTGCTGCCCGGTTCTTTCAGAAAACGGAACTTTCCATAACATCCCTTCACAACACCAAAAAACTCTGAAGAGGTCCGAGCCATCTGCCGTGTATTGCCCAAGCCATGGTCGAGTTACTTTCCTACAGAAATACGGAACTTCATCCAAACCCTGTCCAACTACTTGGAAAGGACGAGATAATTGTTATCGTAGACGACTCTCCTGAGATAGCCATAATTCTTGAGCATTATCTAACTGCTCAGGGTTACCCGGTATGTAAAACGGGAGACGCCAAGGGACTCTTTCAACTGCTTGACACGAGAAACGTTGCACTTGTTCTGCTCGATATCGGTCTTCCTGATAAAGACGGCACGGAAATACTGGCCGACATCGCCCCCAGGTTTCCTGATCTCGGGATCGTCATGGTGACCGGTTCCATGGATTTGCAGACGGCTCTTGATTGTTTACGCGTGGGAGCAGACGATTATCTCACCAAACCGATCAACATCGACGTTGTCAAATACACCATTCAGCAAACGCTTAAAAAACGCAGGCTGGCAATAGACAATCGTCTGTTTCAGAAAGAGCTCGAAACGACCAACTTTCGAACCCAACTCCTCCATCAGCTTAATCTGAAAATGAACACCGTCTATCTCAGCACTATCGAGTTGGACAGTATTCTTCATGCGATACTGGTAGGCATCACGTCAGAGGAGGGCCTACGATTCAATCGCGCTTTTCTCGCACTTTTTGACGAAAACGAAAACATGCTCCAAGGCAAACTTGCAATAGGACCGTCCTGTCGTGAAGATGCCGGCAAGTTGTGGCATACCATCAAAGAGAAGAATCTCGGGTTTGATGACTTCATCAGACACATCAAAGTAGATTGTCTGGACGCCGACGTCGAGGTTAACCAGATTGCTCAATCTCTATGTATTCCGGCCATGGAACACGATCACATTCTTATCCGATCCTGTCGAGAACGGCGTAGCATTAAGGTGACAAATGGGCAAACCCCCGGCATGACAATACCGGAGAATTTTTTGCGCCTGCTTGGGGAAGATACCTTTATCGTTGTTCCGCTCTTCTCTCCAAGCAAATCACTGGGCGTCATTATTGCCGACAATTTTGTCACTCGAAAGCCGATTCCGGAAGACGAGGTCAAAACGCTTGAGATCTTTGCAAGCCAAGCAAGCCTGGCCATTGAACACA
>JBJKQT010000043.1:0-14424 GCA_046705065.1 Desulfocapsaceae bacterium | reverse complement strand
CCCATGGAGCGCTGGTGATCTCAACCCCGACCGCTTTCCGCAGTCCTTCTCGATTCGACCATCTTGGCCTGACATTCATTTTAAAATGTCCGCCATTTCCGGAAATGACCACCGTCATTCTCTTAACATCGGCATCTATTCTTTTCGGTAAATCCGTCATTGCAAACCCAAACCTGGAGACATCCGAGACAACCCCCGGGAAAACCCCCATTCCATCGGACACATCCACTGACAGATTTTCCATAGTCATTCTTGGAAATTTTCTCTTTTCCATATCTGCCCCGCTGTTTCTGTTATTAGCGTTGGACCGTTATCCGTCTGAAGATAATGACCGCATCATAAAGGTATGATGTAAGATTTTTCATGCAACAACTTTGCCACTTCTTTTTTGCTGCTCGCTTTACTCTCTTTTTTAAAAAAATTTCTTATCTTAGTATGTTACAAAATCAACTACCACAGGCGTTCTCAGCGCAAACGAATCCATTATACGGTTATGCGGAATTTTTCGACGCTAATACGAATTTTCTCCATGCTCGTAAAGGTAATGCAAATATATCGGTAAAGAGGTGTGAGGATTGTGATGTGTTGTAAAAGTTCCTTACTTTCTCAGTAAGGCGATGAGGTTTTCATAGTAACCGAGCACCATCTTTCCGGCTGCAGCAATATCTACGCCAACGGCCACAAATCCATGTTTTTTGAGTTGGATGAATCTGCTTCCACGTTTTAAAAGATCCAGCGCCGTTTCGGCAAGTTCCATCGTACCATACGGCTTGAAAGATGAAGTAACCGGAATTGCCAGTTCGGCTGCATGCCTCTCAAAAAGTGCTGAGTGGCCGTGCAAAACAGCGCCAACACCTGGAAATTCTTTATAGACAAGAGAATGAAGTATGCTTTCCGAAGACGGATCGGAATTGCCTCTGGTAATAAAAGTTGCCGATTCCCGGTCAAAACGTTCAATCAAAACATAATTGTCAACGGCGAGGGTCTCTTCCGGGACCATACCTGATTTTGTGATTATCAACGAATTTCCTCCTGCCCGATAAGACTGGTTTCCGTAAGCGCCATTGGTATGAACCGGGGTCAGCCCCAATTCGGCCAGAATAAACGCCCAGGCATTCAGCTCGGCAAGACGTGCATCATAATCAAATGTATCTCCGGTTTTTTCGTATTTGAATTTAATGCCTGTATACGTTTCCATTTCTCATCCTTGAGACCACTTTGAAAAATTACTTTTCATTCAGGATATTCGTTATGCTCAAAATTTTAATCTCGGAATATCAACCGTGTACCAGCGGCACTTTTTTCACATGCCTGGATCTCCAATGAAAAATCGGAATTATCAAGGGACCCCTATTTCAAACACAATTCAACGCTCATGAGACGTTGTGCTATAAGCCGAGATCCTGGTTCACCAAAATCACCTTTATTCTTCCCTTTGGATAAGATTTCTCGGTGATGACCCAGGTATTGCATATCCTGTCTGAACTCCTGCAATCCATACAGACTGCGGTTTTTTGGCAAGGCGTTGTAATGTTTGTATGTCGGATCGCATTCAATGGTGCTGCATAATTTTTAACCCTCTCCATTGCAGCTTCCACATCGGCCACGATCTTATTCCTTCCCACAACAAGGATCACATTTTTCGGCCCGAAGGTGATTCCGCAAACGCGATTGCCGATCATATCAAGATTGACCAGTTGACCTTTTTCCGTCAGCGCATTGGTGCCCGTTAAAAAAAGGTCCGTCAGCAAAGCTCGTCTTCTGCGCTCTATTATCTCTTCACGAGGAAGATTTTTATCGAAGGTGGTAATGACGTCCATTGCCGTATCTCGCCTGATTCTTTCCACAATCCCGGTGGCATCAAGGCTCATGGAATCCCCCCAGGAGACGCTTTGCGGTTGAAGTGCCGGAAGAATGACCTCCATCGCGACTTGAAGTGCCTCTTCCGTTGTATCAGCAAGAAAAACCTCAAAGTTATTTGCTTCGAGTGCGTTCTTGCAGCGCTCCAGCCTTTTTTGCCAGTAAAGCGTGTGAGTATCGGTCATAACCAACGAAAATTTCACCTCCAATTTTAAATGGTGTAACGGTGGGATACGGTGACCATAAAATACCATACATTCCCAAAAATGCCGCCTGCTATTTCTCCGCACTCTGTCCGTCAGGATTGACAATCTTAACCATGGTTTCTCCTACGGATTCGACAATACCTTCCGTTGTGGTCACAATCAATTCCGAAACGAATTCGGCGTCGGCATGTGCTGTGGAACCTGCCGATATCTCATCGTTCTGTATCAACTTGTCATTGACCATCACTTGAGCGCGCGGTGACAAATTTTCACCCAATATACGTAATGCCGGTAGGCCTGCATCAGTTTTGGCAGGAACTATTCTGCTGATATTCGGTCCGGGTTTTCTGGTGACCTTTCCCGCCAGATAGCCCACTGAACTGATCCCCATAAGCGGAAGAAAGCTGTCCGGAATCCGAGGCAGATTGGTCACCGATGCCGGATCCTGCGCCAGGGTTGCGCTGATGAAGCTGAACACGCCGATTACGGTCCAGAGAAAAAACTGGAGCCGTTCAGGGGCAAATACGCCGCCTGATGAAATAAAATCCCCTAATTCAGGATGAAGAGAGCCGGAGCCTTTGCTGCCCCGAACCCCCGTGGCTCCGATGGACAGAACCGTTGTCCCGGCGCTTATCCCCAACAGCATAGGCAAGTTTTCCGGAACCTCGCAGAGTCGCCAATCCCATTGGACAAGAGCCCGTGATGCCGCTAAATACACATAAGCCACCACGGCGGCGGCCGACCAGAGGATAAGCTGGAGTTGAGAAAGGCTGTACGTATTTGTCTTGGGATCGATGAAGAGAAAGGATATGACCGGATACGACTTGCCGTTTACCTGATACAGCGAAGCCTTTCGTCGATACATGAGATAGACCATGAAACTAAGACAACCCAGCGCTGCAAAAGCCAAAATCCCGGGTACCGCACGATCCACCGGAGACAGAATAATCGTTTTTTTGTCGGACTCTATGCCGTCGATCGTAACGCTTGCAGACATCGGCCTGATGATCTCCAACCCGTTGAGTGAAAGCCCACGAACGCTGAGCTTTTTCCACCCCCATATCAGACAGGAAATATTCTCCCCGCATTTCTCTGCCGGGATCGTGCCTCCCCTCACCTGCAATGTCTTATCAAACGTATATGTTGTATCGTTGATTAGAACTTTGATTCCCCGGATATCATTTCCAAAATTTTCACCTGTAATATCGAAATTATATCTACCATGTTTCGGATAACTGGCGATTGGTACGATCTTTGAGATTGCGGGTTTTTCTTCTGCCTTGTCCGAAGCTGCTATTTTCAACCGAGTTCCATAAATACCCAAATCCTTCCCGTCTGCATCGACGAGCGAGGTCTCATAGTTGCCGGCAGCCATACCTGCAGGTATTCCCACAATGACAATCCGCCTCTGTATCTGATCATTTTTAAGTGGAAAATCTCTGATCCCTGCATGTCCCGACATGCGCAAATAAAGCATGTTGGAAATATCGACCTCAGGCCTTAGCTTAATGGTTACGCTGCTATCGGGACCGGGTCGTATCCATCTGGGGATAACCTCGAATCCGACCTTCTCGGAAAATGCTGGAGAAACATCAAGAAAAAGCAAAGAGAAAAGGAGATTCAGAAGAACCACCGCCATGGAAGGTACACATAAACGAGGGTGCATCAACAAAACAGTTGCTGCCGGCGCCGTGCCGGACGTCTTTTTTTTCATATGTCTCTTCTCCCTGTGGGTTTATTCAAAAACCTCGTCTCCTGTGGGTTCGAGATGCGTCGTCCGGTTCATTTCCTGACGAAACTTCGACAACTCCCAATACATTCTCAATCTCGCGCGGCTCTGATTACCAAGGGGCCGATGTTCGGGCAGGCAATGCCAGGGATTCATCTTGAGCCGTTTGGCGAATTCGAATTGGGCTTCGGAATCAAATTTCTGTCTGGGGATGTGTACGGTTGCAGCCGGAATAAACGGCGACAACCTCTCCGGCCAGCGCACAGCCGCATTCTCTATCGGCATCCGATGGGGGTCCGTCTGAATTTGTATCATCAGATCGAATTCCACATCTTTTTGGCTCAGGGTTTGAATCATGTTTTCCCGCAGATAGTTGAAAGGAACATGGCCAAAGGGAACCCCGGGGATTTTTGTATTCACTTTTGTTTTTGGAACAAAGGAATACTGCATGGCCTGCCCCTCGCCCAACAGGTAGGGAACACAACTGTAGAAGCGGTGCCCCAACGGATTGTACTGGGTTTCATTCCATAGGCTCTGCATGAAAAAATCAAGCAGATGCGGATCTTTCGGATTCAGGAAATAATAAACCGGCATGTCTATAAGGCTCCAGTACTGCAGCTTGGCATTCTCCCGGGTATTGGGCGTGACAAAGGTCGGGGTGCAGATGGTGATGAAATCCTGTGTAAATTTTTCTTCTTCCATCAGTTTCTTACCTGGAACGCCCATGACCTTGACGGCCATGCTGGTAAAACCGACATCTTCAATGTCGGCCGGCACGGCAGGACCCGGACCTGAAAAACGCACATAGGCCGGGTAGCTGCCGGCGGTTGCAAATATTCCTTTGCGGCAGTGCTCCGGCAGGTCGTCACGAATGGAAAAGGTGGCTCGCACGATGCCGTGGGTCTTGGTATTGCCGCCGCGTTCGTAGCCGCCCGGCTTGAAATGACCGCGCATCTGGTCGGCCATCAGGTCGATAATTTTATTGAGGCTCTCTTCCTCGTCCAGATCTATTTTTTCCCGGGAAAGCTGCAGCCCTTCATCCTTGCGTTGCAGATTTATGAGAAATTGGATAACTGCGGCGCACGGCTCGCGGAAAAGCCAATTCCACTGCCGGCGAAAGAACGGCTCCAGCCGGCGCTCGATATGAAGCATCCGTAGAATTACATCGTGAATGAATCTGAGTATCCGGGTCTTGATATTCATGGCGAGTCGTCACCTTCTGCAGTGGTTGATGCGGCGATGTATCTCAGAGCACGCAAGCCCGGCATGAAGAAATAGCCGCCGCCGCGAACCGTAATAAACTGCGGCAGGCTGCAGGCCCTGTGCATTGGGCCTTCCGGGTCGGGATGGTTGAAACTGTCTGTTGACTCTCCACTTAAAAGAGGTTCCCGAATTCCCAGCAAAGGATCTCTTTCCTGGTGCACGCCGCTGAATTTGCTGTTCATAAGCCAGGCGTTCTGAATAAATTCAAATTGCCGGGAAATGTTTGCAGTCAACGCTATGAACTGCAGGCCGCGCTCGGCTTGCGGGGCATCCGGCTTAACAGCGTCCTCCGGCCTCAATAGGGGACCGTATTCCCTCCCTCGACGCAGAAGACGGTGGAAGCGGGAGGAAGCTACCAGATCTTCATCCCGGCGTCTTTGACCGAAGCCGAATATTTTCAACAGACGGCTGATAAAGCCTGTCACGCCTGGTGGAAAATCACCGGTGCGTGGGTTGGCCCGGCGGATATGAGAACCGATGGGGCATCGCCCTCCGGCCGGGTCGAGTTCATAGGTGAAATGGTTTTCCTTATCCCTCCAGGCAACGCCGGAGATCTTTTCGGCAACCAGTGGAGCCAGCGGTGACCCGTTACGTTCCCTGCCCACCATGCTTGCTGCAAGCCGTTCCCTCTCTTCCGGCTGCGAGGAGCAGGCCTTGTCGACAAACTGCCAGAAACCGGGAACATCCTGCTCCAGCTGCCGAAGCACCAGGTAACAGCCGTTTCTGCCGAAATCCTTCATACCGGGATTCTCTTCGGCGTCGGGCAGCACCGAGGCAACACCGTCTCCTGCCGGATCAAGAAGCGGTCTTTTGGTATAGAGACCGTACTCATTAGGATACCCCAGCACAAACTCGCCCAGGGCAATGACATTGGTATAACGATCGTGTTCATGCAGGTCGGAACTCTGCCTGCGCTCCCAGTTGATGACCGGCTGGCTTAAGCCGTCAACGAACCCGAACGGTTCGATATCCCCGATATCGTGGGTGGGCAGAACCTTCAGCACCTTGAAGGCAAGAGAAAACAGATCGTCCTCGACGGACTTTCTCCAAGGCTCGATTTCCCCTTGCACGGCATAGAGCAATAGCAGCAGGTGCGGGACCTTCCCCGACGCACCGCCCCACTCCCACTGTTCCGGAGCATTACGGCCCACATCGCCCAGACGGCGGGAACGGCTCTCATCGCCTGCCAAACCCACGATGAACTCCGAGGAAAACCCATCAAGAAGAGCCTCTCCCAAACCCAATGCCCGCAGCCCGTCCACGGAAAAGGCCACCTGCAGCGCAGTTGAGGGCGGACCGTCTCCGGCGACAGATGATGTTACAGGAGCCGTGGAAAGCCACTTTTTTGCTGCATCGGCATCGACGATGTCCAACAGCATGAAGCAGGTTTCGGACAATTTTCCGTGACCGTATCGGACAAGCGCCTGAAGATCGTCGAATTCAAATTCCGCTGAAGTTTTCATCTCGGCTCTCCTCATCATATCAGGCTCAGCCATTCCCGTATTTCCGCATCACTGGTCTGTCGAATTTCCACCCCTTTCCGAATCAGGCTGTTCCGCGATAATTCGTAGGCAGTCGTGTCGGGATACGCCTTGTACCAGACCTCGGAGGGAAGTTGATGCCGGCGCAATGTGTACTTGAATTTCTGCTCCCGCTTCGATCCTTCCTTAATCAGCCAACGGGTCGTAGGATACCCTACGCCGTTGCTGAACACGAGGTTCAAGCCCCAGCCCACCTTGTTGATGAAATCATCCATGTAATTTTCAAGGCTGCCGTCGTAGTTGCTTGCAAACAAGAGCCTTCTATTGTTGTCCATCAGGACCCAGCGGGCAAAATGGATGGTTTTCACCCGGGTTAAAAAACCTCGTTTGTAGACATGCCTTGCGGAGTAGTCCACCAAAAGAAGAAAAAATTTAAGGAGAAGCAGGCGAAAAATCCCAGGTTTTACATCACCGAACACATTAAACTGATTGGTGACATAGAGATCCTCACGAACGGACAGTTCCCGGATATGAGCCCGATCCGGCTCGATGACGATTTCCGGATCCGACCTCTCCAGCATCCGCAGTCTCCAGGCTAAAAACGGAGCCGCAAGCAAAAAGACCGGTAGCAATATCAGCAGGATCAACGGTACGCCGATAAGGTGCAGCAAGTTTGTGACCTTCCAAGCGAAAGGGGTGGATCCGGGCGGCGTCAAGGTCAAACGTCCGGCTTGCTTTTCCCATTCGACATGGGACAGGAGCTTCTGACGCAGTGCGCGGGTGTTGTCCCGGCCGACTTCATCGACTATTTTTTGCAAACAATCAGAAAGACTTTGCTGTAACGCAATTTCTTCATGCACCTGTTTGACGGTGCGGCCGATCCAATTGATGTAATTTGCCTGAGGCCGGAAGGAATGTTTCTGCATCCATTCCAGCAAATTGCTGCTGGTTTCCGAGGAATTCTCGCAAAAGGAAAATATTTTTTTCAAACCGGGGCCTGCATGCAATACAAGCTCAGCCAGAAACGAATCGGCATCGCCGTCAACATCGCCCAGGAAGGCCAAGGAAGGCCGCCATGGATAAGGAGTCACTCCGAACCGGCTGATTTCGTCGGCGGTTTTGGCTTCCAAAATGACGAATCTCGCCACATGCAACCGAGCGAGACGGCCAAAAGGAACCAGATCGTTCTCAGGATCGGCATGACCGACGACTGCATTCATCGTTGCCAACAGGGCACGGAGGTTTTCCATCTCCCCGTCACGGATCACAGAGACTATCAGAAAAGTGGATTGAGGTGTCATGATTTTCACCCTGAGGGAGAAAAACTCTCCGGAGCATTGATCCGGCCTTGCTCTTCGCCGGGATTTTTCACCGGTCATGTGAGGCCTGGGTTAGTGGACATCCTGGGTAAGCGCGAAATCCAGGATGCGCTTCTTTCCCCACCACACCTTGCCGAGATACACTCCGCGTTCAACCTCCCGGATTTCATCCCGGATGACCTTGGCGAAAAACGAGGTCTTCGAGTAATCGATGACGATGGTATCTTTTCCGTCCAGCCAGCTTTTATCGCGGTAGACCTTGGCAACGATAAAAGTCAGGCTGAAGGGCGTTATCTTATTCACCAGAACTCCCGCCTGATGATCAGCCGAGAACAGATCGAATATCTTCCCCTGCCAGGCGAACATTCTGGCCAAGGCGGCAACGATTTTTGAAAACATGGAGCCGGCGAGAATCGCCGTACCGTGCGTATCCCCCTCCGGAATGTTTCCGGGCTCGGCATTGCGGTAGATTTCATCCAGCTCCTCTCGAGTCTTGCTCAACCATGACTGGACTGTGCTGTTCATATGGGTTTCTCCTTGTTACGCAGTCTGGCGGCCTGTTCGTATACCAGCCGCCTTACTTCATTCATTCTTCCCACAGGTGCATGAGCAGACAGACATTGCCAGGGATTGAAGGTGCTTCGTTCACAGGCGGCCAGCACACCGGGACCGTCGACATCCTGATTTTCGATGGTAATGGTGGCAACCGTCTGGAATGGAGATTCCTCCTCATCCCAAATGACCGAGGCATCCTCGATGGGCATGGCGTCAGGCTTTGCTCTTTTCTGCACGCCAAAGTAAAAACGCGCCGAGCCGTGTTTCAGATGTGAGAGGATCGCAGCACGGAGCTGGTTTTCGCCCGCATCGACCACGGAGGCGGTTGTGTAGTCCGAACACGGAGAGACCGAATATTTGACCACCTGGTTCCCCGTTTCCCCTAATCTAAAAGGAACCGTACTCCAGTATCTGATATCCAACGGGCTAAGGTGGTGTTTTCTGGCCTTGAGGACAATCCATAACGATTTCAAATGCGGGTCGGAGGGATTGAGAAAGAAAAGCAGCTTCCTATTCTCCTGCCGCGCACGGATAAATGCCAAAAAATCCTCCGGCGTTCCCACGAAAAGTGCAGGGTAACTGTTAAGCAGAAAATCCTGCATGCCCGGCTTTCCCCAAAGAACAGGGCCCTCCACGTTTAACACCCTGATCGAAAGTCCGCGGATATCTTTTTTTGAGTCGTCTTTGTTCGTGGCATTGGCAAATCGCAGTCTTGCCGGATAGGTGCCTGATTTTGCAAAAATTCCATGTTTCAGGTCTTCCGGAATATCCTCATGCACCCGAAACTCGGCCTGTACGCAGGCAATGGTTTTGGGTTGATTGAACCTGGGAATAATATTGTTTTCTTCCTCGGCCAGAGTGATGGCCTCTATGCGTTGGGCCATCTCCGCAGCCAACAGGTCGAGAGTCGCCCTGTCGCTGTCATCTTCCGGTACGACCAGTCCGCTGCTTGCCAACAGCGTTGCAGGCGAGAAATCCGTTTGTGGTCTGTTTTGTGTCTTCATGGCCCACCCTATTTTTTTGAAAATGCAGGGTCCGATTCAGCACCCGGCCGGGGTTTCCAGGCAAGGCTGTAGTATTCGCCCCTGTCCCGTGCCCACGGATCAAAGACGTTCTTCACCGGCATGAGTTCATCCTTGAGTTCCGGAATATTGCGCAGCAACAGGCGCTTAAGCGGTGAAACCGCCATAATATGACCGTTGACTTTTTCCTGCTCAAGGCAGGCCTTGGTGCCATCCGCCTGGGTAGTGACAGGATATGGACATTCGGCAAGCGGACCGTTATTCATGACCCAGTCATACCCCAGCTTGGAATAGAACTCCGGCCGGAAGCTGGAGGTAAAGAAGCGGTCGCTGAACAACCGGCGCGAGGCATTGATTATAAAAATCTGGAATTGCGTCTCCGATATGGCAAAACCGTGCGGACGGGTATATTCGGCCAACATGCCGACCACGTTGTCCACATCCTCGATGTTGTCCACAACCGAACCGTCCGGATGACCAAGACAGTCATTGATAAAACTTCCGTCATCATTCCGCTGCGCCGTCGAGATGATCTTGCGGGCATCACAGGTATGTGTGCCGTAGATCTCTCGAAGGCGTTTTACATTATTCTCCTGCTGTTTCCTCCACGGATCATCTTTGCTCAGATGCTGATCGACAAAGTCATCGAAGCCGGTCAGGGTCTTCAACCCGATCTGCCGCCGGAACTCATTGAATCTCGGGACACCGCGCTCACGATCCCGGATGAGGTCCAGCGCTACGATATCGAGCTTTTTGGTTTCCGAATTCAAATGCGGCATGGGCAGGTTTTGTAGAAATAGGGGCGCGTTTTGCAAATACAACAGGCCCAGACGCTGCCGCCCCATACTCAAGGCCCAATTGGCGAGCCCCCGTTTATGCATCTGTTCGGTGGCCTCGCCTCGTATGGTATCGAAGACGGGAATCTTCAGAGCTATCCTGTTGGGATGTTCTTTCTCCCGATATTCAATCAGGTCGGGGACCAGGTCATGGAGACGATAAACCGACGTGAATTCCTCGGGAAAATTGAAGGGGGAACCGAAGTGGTTGACACCGCCGTTGACATCCCCCTCAAGGTTATTGAGATCCCAGGCGTCATGCTTCCACCAAAGGATGCCTTCGGGCTTCCTGCTGCCGAGGCCGAAAATTCCTGCTCCGGAAGCCAGCACCGAATAGAGCGAGTTGGCTTCTCGTGGATCGGGCGACTGCGAGAACCAGCCGGCTACCGTGGAAGAAATCCGGCTGAGAAAATTTTCATCCTCATGCAGTATGTGCCTCAGAGCCTTTGAGACACGATCCTCTTCCAGGTTGAAGAGCCCGTACCAGTTGGAATTCATGGCGGCATATAAAGGTTCGTCATAGAGCAGCTGGGTGGTCCACTCGATGGTATGTATCTTGGCGATTTCAGCGGCCACAACCAGCCGGCCTACCTCATAGATGCGCTCGTCGTCCACATCCTTGTATGCAATTACTTTCTCGGGGTTGTCCGGATCCCTGAGCCCTGAATCGGCATTCGGCGTCCTTTTCTGCTGCTCACGGAATTTCTCTACGATATAGTTGTGTTCGCGAGTGAAAAGATTGTGATAGAAACTTGTTCCGATATTCCAGTTGTCAGGGAATGCCGCCGCTTCCTGCCCTTCCCACTGCGGTTGTACCGGGCAGTCTTCCGAATAGTGCGCGCACGCCGGCAACAGCGGGAGGTAGTTATGGATCATGAGCAGTTTTGCCGGATCCTTCGGGTCGCGCTGTACACGCTTTTCCGAACGTTTGTTATACCCGTAAATCTGGGAGGCATCCCACCAGGCGGTGACGAGATTGTTCGTGGTTTCAGGTGAACGTTTCAGGTACGTTTTTCCCGCATGTTCAAAAGTTCCAGGTGGCTTCGTCTTCGCGTAAAGCGACGGTTCAAGCCGGTCTCCTTCCCGGCAACCCAACTTTTTCGCTTCCTCCGAGGTACATCCTACCGGATTCAGATGAGGTGCGTTGCGGCCCTCGTCTGTGTGGGAAAACCAGTCATGGGTCATGAATTGAATCCAGAACGCCGCCAACACGTTAAAGAAAGGTGCTTTCAGATAATCGCAGTCGGCGTTTGGAGAAAAATTCGGATCTCCCATTCCGTCATTGCATCCATTCCCCGGGGTCTGTTGACGGGTGAAAAGCAGCCGGCTGATGAGCTGAGGGTCCGGTTTAAGCAAGCTGATCCTGCCGCCATGACGGTTTTTGGCCAGCTCATTTTGCTCCAGACGCGGAAAGGTGCTTTCAAACTGCGAGTTCCGCCCAAAAGGCATCCCGGTGGAACCCATCAACGGATTGATGATATCGTTGCAGATGCCGGTCAGGGTCCTATGCGTAATCAGCGAACCTCTACAGACTTGTCTGCCCTCGCCCCCGACTTTCTGATAGAATTCGTTGTCGGACGGCAACCGCATTGAAGCCCAGGACTTAAGGGTGCCGCCTGCCTTGCCGTCTCTGCCTTTTACGTACTCCTCGTAGGTATTCTGATCAAAGAGATTGAATTTGATCAGCTCCACCCGCTGGAATTCCAGATCAAGCAGGGCACCATCGATACCCCGTCCGTTTGGCTTGAGGTGTTCGCCGATCTCGGTGACAGCCTCAGGGCCTTCCTTTTTGCTTGTGGCATCACCCGTTCCGTAATAATTCTGCCAGTCGACCCAAGGCGTCTTGCGGTATTTAACGGCCTTTTCTCCGCCACGGCAAAGAGCCGTCTCTTCTCGAACCTTTCCTAAAAATCGTTGCGATCGATCGTCTGGTACATCGAGCAAACCACGTTTGACCATTTCGATACAGGCCTGTTCCTCACTTTCCGCCATGACATTTACGGCTAGGCTGAAAAGCAAAGATGGCAGTATGCAGGCAATGGCAGTAATCCGCAGTTTGATAGACAAGATAGAATTTCTCATTTTCCCTCTCCCAAACTCAGTGATATTTGAGTGTCTTTCAGGCAGGATTGCCTGGCCTCTCTATCAAGGCCGATTACAGTGAATTTGACCTTATTATCTACGGCGAAAACTTGTTTTCTGTGAGGTGCGCTTCCCCAGGATTTAGGAAGCTGGAGAAAGTTATGCCCCACGGTTGTTCTCCTCCGACGCGCATTTTCCAATCGGCAAAAGGATGCGCACATGCTCTCAGGAGCCGATTTGCAAATAGTAAAATTCGAGGCCTGCCCTGCAAGCCTTCGATAAGGCGGAGATGCGTGTCTTTGTGAGGATGAGGATTCGAAATGACGGATCTTGTTTATGTCTTCTTGCGCAACGAGATTTTGTCCGTGGTCAATGGGCCGATAAATGAGGCATAAAAATGCGAGGTTTTCTTTATGATTTACTTTCTCCCGATTATAATGTTCCATAACAGGGCCTCGCATTCATAGTTGCCGCCGCGCACTTCCTGACAATTTTTTTCTCAAACGCATTTTTGGGAAAATTTGCAGTCCGTTTATTACGCAACTGATATTTTTATTTATATCTTTCCGATAAGTACTATTCTCCCATCATTTCTCAAATACCGCTTGCAACTCAATCCGTTTTCCAACCGAGTACAGGGACTGAGGAAATTGTATATTTTTAAGTTTATCCTTACTTTGTTCGATATACGGAACTTATAAGCATAATCATTGCTATTGCAATGGTAATATTTCACTACGTTGAAAACGGAGTTTATAAGTTATGATTCCAAACCATCCGAATGGAATTAAGACTGTTGAAAAAAAGTCTGTTGGTTGATTTTTCTGTCAGTTTTTAGCCGCCGGGAAATGTGCCGTAATTTTTGAAGTCGATCTTTTAAAACCGAGAAAGATGGAAGATCATAAATCAGAAGATAGCCGTGCCGAAAAGCAATTCTGAACCAACGAAGTGATAATTTTGCCGACGATAAAATTTCAAGCCCGGAAAAAGAAGATAGCCGTCATGACAAAACCAATGAAGGTAATGAGATATTTAAGAATATTCATGGGGATCTTTTTCGCGATCACCGCCCCATAATAACCGCCCAAGGTTGTCGCAACCATCATGGCCATTGCCTCAGGCCATTGGACAATACCTGCTATGGCGAAAGCGGCGACGGAAACGATAGCGATGCAAAAGCTGATAACATTTTTCAAACCGTTCATCAGATTAAGATCCTTGTGCCCGAGATATAGAAATACGGCCAGGAGTATGATGCCCAATCCTCCATTGAAATAGCCGCCGTAGGCGGATACCAGGAAAATAGATAGATTTTCGACAAACATGCTCCGGTCGCCGACTCGTTTGATTTTTTTCAACACGAAGTCACCGCATCCGAACGCCAGGGTAGACACGAGCAACAGCCAAGGTACAAGCAAGGAAAAAAATGTATTCGAGGAAACAAGCAACAGCAGAGAGCCGATAAGGCCGCCGGCTAAAGCCCAAATCAGATACCGAAAAATAAAAAAACGCCCTTGAGAGGCAAGCTCGCTCCGGAACCCTGCAACACCTCCGAGATAACCGGGAAAAACGGCAACAGCGCTTGTGGCGTTGGCAGAAACCGGAGCAATGCCGGTCATTACCAAGGCAGGAAAAGTGAGAAAACTGCCACCTCCGGCAATGGAATTAAGAACTCCGGCAAAAAATGCAGCAACGGTTAAAAGTATCCATTGTGACATGCGTTTCTCAATATGAATTGTTATGAAAGCCCCAACAAAAATGACGCCTCTTCATCTTAGATACAAGTCAAAAAAAAGACACCTCTTACGGCAAAGCTCATGAAAAAGTTCAACAAGGGGGGTATTTCATCCGAGCAGTCGATCTGCATCGATGATCGGTGCAGATCGACCCGTTTTCTCGAATACGCACGGGGAAGCCAAATATCGAAAGGCTACTTCTGTGATTTTATCAACCTCAAAGATGATACCAATCTGGGTAAAACGCCGTCCAAAGTCGTATGGAAAGGGCCGGCCGATTCGTCGGAACAGGTGACGATCCAGTTGCGGAAGAATGGATACCATTCCGCTATCAC
>JBJKQT010000042.1:0-5269 GCA_046705065.1 Desulfocapsaceae bacterium | reverse complement strand
TATTGTCCCTAGCCCCAAGCCGGCTGGAAAGCATATTTCTTATACTTTCTTGCAGATAGGAATATTTTCCGGCGGTACGGCTATCGAAGGGCATAATAAGAACCGACGATTTATTTTCTTCCGCCTGTACCGAAAGGCAACTAAAAAAAACAATGAGGATTATAAGTAGAGATGAGATTTTTTTTCCAAACATACGAGCTCCAAAGCGTGCGATGAGAATTATGGGGCAAGAAATGGTGGAACAGAACGCAGCCCCTGCAGATTTCCTGTATATAGCTTAAACCCTCCTTTCTTGCAAGATCAGCCATGATAGGCTGATTGAAACAACTGGCAACCATAGCACTGCCAGGCTGCATTATTTAAGTAGGATGGAACTTCTTTTCTCTTGACTTTTCAGCAAATCAGATACACAATACTTCCAAGTAAAGTTTTTTGTACTTCCCACGCTTTTATAATCACCAGCTGGAAAAAGGCAAGAACTACAGAGAGAAAACGGAGCACTTGCTCTTAGATATATAAGGGATTGATGAAAAGATTATTTTTATATGGTTTCAGTTTGTTGTTGCTTGCAACAACAAGTTCGTTTTCACAAGCTGCAGATCTCAACGACCACGAGCTGTACAGGATTGTTACTTATACCTTTAATACGGGGAATAATTCCGACCTAACCGTAAGCGCCAAAAATACAAACCATTTCAATCCCCTGATGATTTCCAGAACGAAATCTGATCTCCTATCGTCTCAACCTGATGATCAAGACCAACTTTCATACAGCAACGGGAAAAATTTCGCCCAAGGGTTTGCAATTTCAGCCAACTTTCGCGCCACTCCGAACTTGGCCTTCCAGGGAGTGCTCGGTGTCACCAAAAACGTGACGGATACCACGCTCAACTCTAATTTTGATTCCAGTTGGGAAGCAAACCTCGGTGTCATCTACAAATTGTTTAATCATCTCTCCTATGAGATGCACTTCGGTTTCATGGATACTGGTGACATCTTCAAAACCAATAACGCTTATAGCGATGTCGAAAGCATCGTCATGATCAGCAACCAGCTGACCATGAGCTTCTAGCAGCACCCCGCACTCCGGACTAAGTATATCTCAAATCCTCAAACATCCGTCCAATACCAGTAAGCCTGCCCCACTGGTCATTTACCTTTTTCCAGTTTCAGATGTTTGGCAATTATCTGCAAATCCTCCCACGTTGCTCTTTTAAACTCGGGATTCTTTAATAAAAAGGTAGGATGATACGTAGAAATCACTGGAATAGTTTCTCTTTCAGACAAAGAGTATGTATAAATCTTCCCCCGAAGCTGAGACAGCGGTTGAGAATTTTTCACCAAGGCCTTGGCCGCGACTATCCCCATGGCGCATATGATCTCGGGTTTTAACACCTGAATCTGTTGTTTTAGAAAGGAAAAACAGGTGTTGATATTTTCATTATTGGGATGACAGTCGCCTGGGATTGTGCATTTTACAACATTGGTAATAAAAGCCTCTTCCGGAGACAAATGAATGGCAGCCAGCATCCTGGAGACCATCCTATCCTCTTCAATCCCGAATATACTTTCAGCAGGCAAAGCATCTCCCCGCTCTTCGACGAGCCATCCGCCGACAATGAGAAGCTTTGGACACCGAGTTCTTCCGACTCCCGGCGCCACCGACAAGCGTTTTGCATGAAGAACGCAACCGGTGCAAGAACAAACTTCGCCGGCAATGCCTTCATATGTCGTGAATGTCTTCCTAGTGGGGGGCACCTCTTCTTTATTTCGTAAATTCTGTATCTCCTGCGGAATTCCCTGCATATCAGGTTCTACCGATTGAGGGGAAATGGTTGCCTCCAAAAAAGAGGTCGCAGCTCGTCCCAAAGGATAGTCGGTTACTCCAAGAGCCTGATGATACTGGAGAAGCGAATACACAGAGTATAAAATTTCAGCCTTCCTTGATTTCATCCCTTATGAATGTGTGCTTATTTTAAATTAGACCAATTTCATTATTATATCGTCTCAATTGAAATTATAATATTCTTTTTTCCAATGCCGTGTATACTCTTGCATACAAAGAGAACTCTAACCTAAAATTTTTTCATTACCATTACAGTAGCCAGCATTTTCCAAGATACCGATATTCCATTGGAGATCAGGTTGAAAGATGCGCTCCAATGTTACTCGTTCCGTTTATTGCCATGCCTTCCATTGAGACAGTAAGAGAGAATCCCCCCCAGACGATCGTTAAATTCATGGCACGGGGCTTGGTCCCCGGTGTAAAACATGATCGCTGGATAAGACAATTGCCCGGAGACACCTCTATATGGGGGAATTGTCGTTTTATTTTCGATCCAGAAGCTCAGGAATATGATTGGCTGGCGGTCTATCACGACCTTTCTCGCCGCCCCTGGAGCTTCAGTGAAGAGCGGCTTCGTTGTCGCCCTGAAAAAACGGTCTTGGTAACCGCCGAACCGTCTTCCATCACCGTCTACGGAACGGATTATCTTCGACAGTTCGGTATGGTTATTACGAGCCAGGAACCATGGGCAATTTCCCATCCTCATCCGGTTTTCACTCAGCCCGGCCTGATCTGGTTCTATGGCTTCCCGTTCTCCGGAGGCAGTGTACGTACGTATGACGACATGAAAGCCATGCCACCCTGGCCTAAAGAAAAAGCCATATCAACCGTCTGTTCAGAGCGACAAGGGAAGCTCACGCTTCATTACAAACGATACGAATTCACACAGAAATTAAAAAAATTGATACCGGAGCTGGACATTTTTGGGCATGGAGTCAATCCCATGTCGGACAAAGCCGTAGCTGTGGATCCTTACAAATTTCATATCGCCATTGAAAACCATGTCTATCCGCACCATCTGACTGAAAAGATGCCTGACTCATTTCTTGGCTATGCCATCCCCTTCTATCACGGGAGCCCCAATGCCGCAGACTATTTCCCTCCGGAAAGTTTTATCCCGATAAATATCAGCGATTTTGCAAAAACCGTCGATATTATCCGCTCCACCCTCTCCAATAACGAATACCAGGATCGCCTTCCTTATATCATCGAAGCAAGACGGAGAGTATTGGATGAGTACAATCTTTTTGCCGTACTGAATAAAGAAATCAATCAAAATTACAACAAATCTCTTTCCTGCCGCAATAACGGTGTTATTATGAACAGGCAAACCATAAGGATCAAAAAACCACTGGCTGGTTTACGCAGTCTCGCCGAGAAAGCTCTATTTAAAACGCGGCACAAAATGGGATGGCATATCTAACGGAACGGAAAAAATTCCATGCCCGGAAAAGCTACCCGTTTATCTGCCGAGAAGACCGCGACTAACACCCGGAGTTCACAATGAGATTTTTGCTATTATTGGTCGTTTTCACCTCCTTGTACGTGGGATTGCTCTGGAAAACACAGCTCATGGACTATGACGAGGGGGTATATGCCGAGGTTTCGCGAGAGATGTTCGTGAAAAATGCACATATTGTTCCCACTCTGAATGGAGAGGGGTTCTTTGAGAAGCCTCCCATGCTTTTCTGGGGACAAATGCTTGGATACAGGTATTTCGGCACAACTTCCTTCGGAGCCAGGTTTATCAATGCTCTTGCTGGAATCGCAGCCATTCTTTTTGTTTTTCTTGCCGGACGAAAGCCCTTAGGAAAAGACACATCTTTTAAAGCAGCATGTATCCTCGGCACCAGTCTCTTTTTCGTGTACCTTTCGCGTATTGCCATTGGGGATATGCTGATGATGCTTTTTTTCATACTCTGCCTCTGCTTTTTCTGGTGGGCAATAGAACGATCTTTGCATCAAAAAAACGGTGCGCCTTTTTTTTGGGCGGGATGTGCATTTGCGGGGCTCGTCATGCTGACCCAAGGAGCCATTGCTGCATTTTTCCCCTTCGTCACCCTGTTTTTATATCTCCTTTCCATCGGTCGCCTGCGGCTCTTGTTCAAACGAACATGGATTATTCCGGGTTCCATCATCTTTTTACTCATCGGCCTTTCTTGGTACCTGATTCTTGGATTCACCCATCCGCAAGGATTCACAGAAATGTGGAACCTTTTGTTAAAGCTCCATGTAGAACGTTTCACCCTTCCGTTAAATGGCCATTCCGGTCCGATTTACTTTTACCTTATTGTTTTGTTGGTAGGTTTTATTCCTTGGAGCGGATATCTTCCGTTTGCCGTCCTCCGATGCCCCTACCTTGATTCTTCAAATATTCGTATCCGATTTCTTCGTCTGTTTATCATTTTCTCGCTCATAACCTTAGGATTTTTCACGGCCTCTGCAACAAAGCTGCCTAATTATATCTGTCCGGCATTGCCGGGATTTGCCATGATGACGGCAACGCTTTTTGACGAAAAAGAGAAAACAAAAAAATGGGCCTGGTCCATTGCCACCTATGTCGCCGCTTTTCTCATCCTGGCAATGGGCGTCATCCTTCTGACTTCACCACAAATCATCTCTCACCTACCCGATATGTTGGGAAAATCAGCTTTAAAGGCCCCTATACTGGCACAGCCCATCCATCTTGGTTTTATCCCCTATCTCTCAGGGTTGATTTTGGTTGTTGCAGCGCTTGGACTCATCTTTTTCAACAGAACCCAATCGACAGCAAAACTGTTCGCCGCGCTCATGACTGCAACCCTGGTTTTAATCTCCGTACTTTTCTTTATTGTTCTCCCCACTTATGACAGATTGACCAACAAGCCTCTTGCACGCTTAGCCGAACAGGCGGAAGCTAAGACCCCGCCGAACGGACGCATCATTATGCTGGAAGTCCTGAATCGGCCCAGTGTAAATTTTTATTCGCATCGCAGCACAATACTTGCGCGCCTGGACAATATAGCTGCTTTGAAAAACGACTTTCAAGACCCGAAAAATCAAGTAGGGATCACGACTGAATATTATTTTTCCAAGTTGAAGGAAACAGGCGCCGCAGCTGAAATCCTCAATACCGACCATGGATATGTGCTGTTTCATCTTCTTTCGAACAACCCTTGATACTTTCTCTCGCATAATTTTCAGCGTATCAATAAACAGTCAAAACCATGATCTTGGATACAACCATCATAGACAACACCGTTTTTATGGATCAGCGCCAGACCCGTCCGCCCAGAGTCTCCATCGTCATCCCGACACTGAACGAGGCTGAAAATATCTACCCGCTTATGAGCCGGATCTTCGATGTGCCGGGGCTTTTGGAGCAGGCGTTTGAAGTCGTCGTGGTCGACGACAGCTCCACCGACGGCACCAGAGACGAAGTGC
>JBJKQT010000041.1:0-2841 GCA_046705065.1 Desulfocapsaceae bacterium | reverse complement strand
AATACTGTCGCTGTCCGATTGGATGTCGCTCTTTATGACAAGGCGAAAGTGAAAGGTGTTTTACTGGTTATCGGGAAAATGTCTTTCGGAATGGCATGCTTGCGCGATTTCTGTTGTGTGTGCGGATGCTTGTATATTCCGGAAAATATATCGCTCTTAACTTATTAACTTTGAAAAAAATGGAGGCTTTTTAAAGAAAAGAAGAACCAAATCAACACAATATGACATTTTATTTGTCAGACAAAACCGGGGAAGATTTAACTTTTTATTTTACGAAATTAGGTGTCGACAAATGACTGTAACAGACGAACAAAAATCCGCATCCTACCGCTACGGGATTGCTGAATTATTCAAGGCAGCATATCTACGCGAACTCTCACCAGTCGAAACGAGGGAGTGCAAAACCGAATTTCCAACATTTGATGATTGGTATCATCTTCTGACTATTGACCAAAAGCACAGGGTGGATGCCTACCTTGCGGATCAATACACATGGGCCGGTTTACTGAACCATGATGGATGTAATGTTAGAAATGAAAACCGTGCCACGGTTTAACAAGGCAAGGCTATTTGATCGGGCATTATAAGCGGGAACGTCTGAATAAATCGAACTTGATGTTTGATTTAGCGTTGTAGATCAAAAAGGATAAGATGTCAGAGTTCGACTCCGACATCTTATTCAACTTAATGCCCTGTGGTAATATTCTTGCAAATTCAATAAATTAATGCAAGCATGAATGGTGAAATCGAATTTTTTATTTACAATTTTTTATCAAATGGTTAAGCAGGAGGCTTTGTCGCTGTGAAAATCATTCTATCACCCGTTCAAAGAAAATAAAATCAGTCCCCTCAAGCTTCAGAAAAAATCCGGGACGCTAAACTCCAGGTTGCTTATTAAAATCAGCATATAAGATATTGGAAAGACTACTTGTTATTGCTATAGCCGTCCTTGCGGGGGCTTTCTTTTTGTACTGGTTTTCACGCATGGTCAGGAGAAAACCGACACGGGAGTTTATTTTCTCACATCAGTGGCTAATGCACCCAAATGCCATCTGCTATTGGCGGACGTCCATCGCACTGGTTGCATTCGGGCTCTATTTCTTAACGAGCTTTCAGGACGCTGCCATTCTGATCTACGGATTTGCCGCGATCCTCGACGGGGTAGACGGCGTGGTGGCCCGCAGCTGCAATCTCGGTACCGAGTGGGGGGAATGGCTTGATCCGATGTGCGACAAGCTGACCTACCTTCCTCCCATGGTCGGTTTCGCCTACCGGGGCATTGTCTCCATCGAACTGGTATGGACTCTGGTGGTGATCGAACTGGTCGGTCAGTTTCTTGCCAGGAGAATCCTTTCCTGGCTCGGCATAACCGGAGCGGCCAACAACTTCGGCAAGATCAAGGCGATTATCTGTTTTGGTCTTGTCATCTTTTGCACTCTGCTTGACAAGAACCATGGCGTCATCGATATCGGCAACGAGGTCCTGATTGCTTGTATAATACTTGCCGCCGCCTCGATCGTTTTCAAGTTTATCTCCTCGCGATTCTATGCCGACATCCTGTCGACGCTTAATTTCTTCTGCGGCGTGGCCAGTCTGGTTTTGACCCACAACGGGCGTTTTGCCTGGGCGATCTGTATCATCATCATGGGCCAGCTGTTCGATTTGTTTGACGGCCGGATGGCCGAGAAACATGGCGGCACCAAGTATGGGCCCTATCTTGACGATGTGGCCGATTTCGTCAGTTTCGGTCTCGCCCCTGCGTATGTTGTCATCAAATCCGGCGGCGGTGGTATTGCCTGGTTCTTCGCTGCGCTCTATGTCGGCGGTGTGGCCTATAGGCTCTATCGTTTTGTTGCCGTCGATAAAAAACGAGGCGATCTTCCAAAAGGCATATTCAACGGGCTGCCCAGTCCTGCCGGGGCCTTACTCGTGCTCGGTGCCTCTCTGGTCGTCCCGGCTGAAGTGCTCTTAGGCGTCGCCACACTGTCCGTTGGGCTGATGGTAAGTCATATACGCTTCGCCCATTTCGGTCGGGTGATCATAAAACAGATCCCCAGGCCATTATTTTTTGTTATCAACGCCACCATTATAGTTGCCTTGGCGTTTATCTTGAAAACCAAGGATGTCCGCATGTTCGGCTATCTGATCCTCGGCTCGATGACCCTTTATCTCATCGCCGGCAGAAAGTTTATTCAGCCGCCTTCGGCCGCCGACCCGGAAAACAATGGGCATCGGGCCTGAGACTTTTCTTCCCGGCTTTTCCGCCGCCTCGAATCCATCCTGCCGGATAAACGCCATTACTCTGATTAAGCAGTATCTCAGACACGGGGCTGATATGTATTTCAGTTTTGTCCGACACCTGCATTTCAAGTGATCTCCCTCCGAATACTTTGGAGAGATAGGGAAAAGGAGTTGACACGGTAGGTGATTTTTGTAATTGTCCAGGAATTGTATGGAGGATGACCTTGTCGGATGCTTTGGCTGATCCTGCTTTATTTGAACAGTAACGTTCCGGTATTTGACATCGTCTCGAACTCCCTTAAGGAGTTGAACTATTAAAGATCGGGGCTGTATGAAACGCAATAATCCGGAAAATTCTATTCGTTTGGTGGCTACTCTGGTCATCGCCTTTGCTGCATTGATGACGGTCGGTTGCTCAACCGGAGTAAGGTATGGCGCCGCCAATATTGCCAGTAATCCCGCCGGGGCTGATATTATCAACCTCAAAGATGATACCAATCTGGGTAAAACGCCGTCCAAAGTCGTATGGAAAGGGCCGGCCGATTCGTCGGAACAGGTGACGATCCAGTTGCGGAAGAATGGATACCATTCCGCTATCAC
>JBJKQT010000040.1:0-5941 GCA_046705065.1 Desulfocapsaceae bacterium | reverse complement strand
CAATGTTTATCTTTTGTCGATAAAAAAAGCGGCAATACATTGCCTTTGTGGAACAGTATGGTATACAATTGCAAAAAATTTTCAGTCTATTTTCAACGTGAACAATAAGGAGTCACACCTAATGGATTATGCGAAATGTACGCTTTACAGCGGCGGATTGAAAGGCGCCGAGGCGACCTTCGGGGAAGCAGCTGAGAAAAGAAATATCAAGGAAGTCATTTATACTTTCGAGGGGCATAAACTCACGCGCGACAAAAATGCCATCGTTCTGAGCCAGGACGAGCTAGAACGCGGAGATATCAGCATGGAGTTGGCATCCAGGATGATGAACCGCACCTATTACGAGACGGACAAGATCCGAAAAGTTTTGCAGACCATTTTCCATATGGTCAACAGCGGCCATCAGGTCTTCGTTGTCGGATCCATTTTGAGCGACGGCTCAGTTAAGGGTGGAACAGGTTGGGCTGTGGAATTGGCAAAGATGTTCAACCGTCCGCTGCATGTTTTCGACCAGCCCACTAAAAAATGGTACACTTGGCGGGAGGGGTGGAAAGAAGACAGCCCCAAAATCGAATATGAAACCTTTGTCGGCTCGGGTACGAGATATTTAAGCGAAGCTGGGCGTGAAGCCATTGAAAAACTTTTTGTGGATTCATTCCCGGAAAAATAATCTGCACGTAAGCTAAACAAGGGGCCTAAGGCAAAGCACTCATCACCCGGCCCCTCATTTTTTTCATCGACATTCCTCTTTTTTTCCAATTCCCGAAGGTTCGCTCATTCGACTGGAGCCATTCCGCAGATATAACTTCTGACCTCTCATAAGCGGGGTTTGGGCAAGGTTGCAGATGCAGGGAGACGGTCCCAAGACAGGCAACGGCAGGAAGATGTAAACACAGATGAACGAAAATTATAAAGAAAAACCATTTCAGGGAATCCGGACCAGGATGTAGCCGACATCTCCCGTCCTATGATCACCTGCCAACACTTTTGCTTTCTGTCCGGATGACAGTGAATTGAAGATGAGATCAAGTTCCGATGCATCAGCCACCGGTTGTCCATCGATACTGATGATTGCGTCGTCAATTTCAAAACCCGCTTTGGCAAAAGGACTTCCGGGGCTGATCGAGGTAATAACGACACCATTACCGGTATCGATTCCGTACCGTTTTGCCTCCTTGACATTCAACGGACGGACAGCAAGCCCTGCGACCTTCTTGAGAGCGGCTTTCATCAAATCTTTTTCTTCCTCCATTCCTCCGATACGAAGCTTGATTTGCTCTTTGCCACCATCACGAAAAATCATCAAATCAACTTCCTGGCCGATATTCGTCCTGGCAACCTCGTTTCGAAATTCTCCGGAATTTAAAATCTCTCTTTCCTGATAACCGACGATAACATCCCCTTTTTTCAAGCCGGCCCTATCCGCGGGCCCCCGGGGAATAATCTGAACGATATAAGCGCCTTTATCGACAGGCAAACGATGTTTTTTGGCAAACGAGGGCGTGACGTTACGAATGGTTGCCCCTACCCAGCCACGCCTCACCTTTCCGTCGGCAATCAATTGGCGGGAGACAAAAGCGGCCATATTGCTGGGGATTGCAAAACCAATTCCCTCGAACCCTCCGGATTTCGAGACGATGGCAGCGTTGATCCCCACAACTCTTCCTTCCAGATCAAGAAGCGGGCCGCCACTGTTTCCAGGG
Source organism: Desulfocapsaceae bacterium (assembly GCA_046705065.1). Lineage (GTDB taxonomy): Bacteria > Desulfobacterota > Desulfobulbia > Desulfobulbales > Desulfocapsaceae > CAWGGS01. The sequence continues at coordinate 4,238 of JBJKQT010000040.1, read as the reverse complement.
TTTATGGCAGCATCCGTCTGGAGAAAATCTTGATAAGCGGTGGGCTCCGTTATGCCCTGTCGATGTTTGGCACTTATAATGCCCTGTGTCACGGATTCCGAAAGTCCTTGGGGCTGACCGATGGCCACGACCCATTGTCCCACCTGAACCTGATCGGAATCGGCGAGTTTGAGTGCAGGCAAGAGCGATTTTGAGGTCACTTTGATCACAGCAAGGTCGGTCTTGGGATCGGTGCCCACCAGTCTGACCGTGTCATCGGAAAAAACACGTCCGTCAGAGAGCGTCACAACTATCTTGCTTGCTCCTCCCACCACATGGTTGTTGGTGAGAATGTAGCCGTCGGATCGAATAACGACACCTGATCCCAGCCCCATGAGTTTTCGCTGGAACTTTCTCGGCATGTTCTTGGGGACGCCGAAAAATTGCCTGAAGAACGGCTCGTCGCTGAAGTCCATAAAAGGATTGGCGACCTCCTGATATTGAGTGACCTCGATATGGACCACCGCCGGGATGCTCGCTTTGGCCACCTGCTCAATGGCGTGCTGAAGATCTACTGACGATTCTGCGGCAATAGCAGTCGAACCAAAGGATTCACTACGGCTTGAAAAGACTGCGACAACAAGAACAAATGCCGACATCAGCAAGAATTTGATGTCCTGTTGAATACTCTTCATATTCGGCCTCCTTCCTTTTCCCTATAGCGTCCCGTGTGTGCACCAAAAGTCCTTCCGGTCACGTCTGCCACCGACTCAAACCAAGGGCCCACTCCCTATTTCGTTGTAATATGAAATTTCTGTGCTATAACGTCTTCGATCCGGATCTTCTCGAAGAGGAAACCGACAAACGCCCCTGTCTGATCCGGTAGATATTCTATTGCAGATCGACAAGCACTCGACCTTTTTGTTTTCCCTGTAATATCAGATCGATATTCTCATTGAGCCCGGAAAGCGTTGTCTCCTTAAAGAGGCTTTCAAGTTGTGGAATCCTCCAATCTCCGGCCAATTTTTTCCACACATACAGCCGGTGCTCCATGGGACAGTTCTGAGAATCTATTCCCTGCAGACGCACCCCCCGCAAGATAAAAGGAAAGACGGTCAAAGGCAGGTCGGGGGATGCGGCATTTCCGCAACAGGTTACAATACCGTGCAAGTCGGTCGACTTGATGGCCGTGGCCAAAAAATCCCCGCCGACCGTATCGACGACTCCGGCCCATTGTCCCTTTAAAAGCGGCCTGCCACTGTTGTCAAGGGCTGCGTCGCGACCGATGATTCTTGTCGCCCCAAGCTCTCTTAGGAAACCCTGAGCGTCGGCCTTGCCGCTGACGGCGACCACGGAATAACCGAGGTGGGAGAGGATAGCCGTTGCTATACTCCCGACTCCTCCGGTTGATCCGGTAACAAGGATCTCTCCGTGTTTGGGCTCCACCTCCGAAACAAGCGCGGCAACAGACATACCGGCAGTAAAGCCCGCCGTTCCGTAAATCATGCTCTCCTTCAGGCTGAGACCTTCAGGCAGCGGCACAACCCAGTCGACGGGGACTCTGATATACTGACCGTAGCCGCCTGATGTGTTCATTCCGAGATCATATCCCGTGACCAGCACCTTATCACCGGCCTTGAAGGCATTGCTTGCACTTTCCTCGACAATCCCTGCTGCATCAATCCCGGGTGTATGGGGATAGTTTCTGGTAACTCCCCTGTTGCCGGACGCCGATAAGGCGTCTTTATAATTCAGAGAAGAATAGTTTACCCGAATCAATACATCGTCTGCCGGCAGGTCTTCAGTGGATCTCTCTTGGATTGTTCCGGCAAATTTATTATCTTCTTGCTGGCTTACGACCAAAGCCTTGAATTTTTTTTGGCTCATTACGCTGTCCTCCTTTTTTCTTCAGGAACTTCATCAATGATCTCCGTGAGGGCCGAGATCAATTTTCCGCACTCTTCATCCGTGCCCACTGTAATCCGTAAGAATTGATCGATCCTGTCCTGTCGAAAATGTCGGACAATGATAGATCGTTTACGGAGAGCCAAGGCGAGTTCCGCAGCATCCCGTTCTGGATGACGGGTGAAGACAAAGTTGCACTGGGATGGCAACACTTCGAAACCAAGGCATTTTAAATCACCGACGAGATGCTCACGCGTGGAAATAATTTTTTGCCTCGTCGTCTCAAAATAAGCAACGTCCTCCAGTGCCGCCACTGCACCGCTGATTGCCAGTCGATCGAGCGGATATGAATTGAAGCTGTTTTTGACCCGGTCAAGTGCCTCGATCAAACCCTGGTGCCCGACCGCGAATCCCACTCGCAGGCCGGCCAGGGACCGGGATTTCGACAACGTCTGGATAACCAAAAGATTCGGGAACCGATTAACCAGTCCCACCGCTGTCTCAGCCCCGAAATCGACATAGGCCTCATCGATGACCACGACCGAGTCGGTATTTTGTTCAAGGAAGCGCTCTATCTCCGCAAGCCTTAAAGCCCGTCCTGTGGGAGCGTTGGGATTGGCGATGATTACCCCGCCATTGGGACGGCGATAGTCGTTCAGATCGACCTCAAAAGCGGAAGTCAACGGAATACGTTCAAAGGCAATCCCGTACAACCCACAGTAAACCGGATAAAAGCTGTACGTTATATCGGGAAATAAAAGCGGAAGCTCATGATTGAGCAAAGCAAAAAAGGTATGAGCCAAAACCTCGTCCGACCCGTTGCCCACAAAGATCTGTTCCGGCAATACCCGGCATTGTTTCGCAAAGGCCTCTCTGACCCTGTCCGAACTCGGATCGGGATACAACCTGAGTAAATCCGTTGTTTCGGCTGAGATGGCCCGAAAAACCTCCGGCGACGGGCCATAGGGATTTTCGTTGGTGTTGAGTTTAATCAGACCTGTAATTTTCGGCTGCTCTCCCGGAACATAAGGCTCCAACTCTTTAACAACAGAACTCCAATAACGATTCATCAAAATATCCCTGATAAAAATATAGTATACAAACCAAGCGCTCGGCAGTTGCTCAAGCTCGAATAAAAAGATTTCTTTTTTATTCGAGTTCGTTGAAAAATTCAACATCGAGCGCAATAGAACCGTTTCCGGTAAGAATCCACAACACCCTGAAAATATTCCAAGCCGGAGCGTTCCCCGACTGGTTTTCGGACGGGAACGGATCAGCACTTATTTCTGACGAAGGATATCCCTGATCTCCTCCAGCAGCACCTCTTGTTTCGCAGGAGGCGGAGGAGCAGTCTCTTCTTCCTTCTTGCTCTGCAATGCGTTCATGATCTTAATAAGAACAAAAATAGAAAAGGCTATGATCAAAAAATCAAAAACCGATTGAATGAACTTTCCGTAATTCAAAGTTACTGCAGGAACCTTGCCCGAAGCTTCCTTTAAGGTTATCACGAGGTTGCTGAAATCGACCCCGCCGACCAGCAGGCCGATGGGCGGCATGATGACATCGGCAACAAGGGATGAGACGATTTTGCCGAAGGCGCCGCCGATGATGATACCCACTGCCATATCAACAACATTTCCACGCATTGCAAACTTTTTAAATTCAGCCAGAATACCCATTACATTCCCCCCTCTAGCTTTTTTTGATTGTTCGGACCGCAGGTCCAAAGACTTCTACCCGAACCAATTATCTTCTTTCCACTCAGTTGCCGATCAAACATTGAGTCATTTGGTCCCATTTCTTCGACATGACCCATGAATACTTTTCGTTGAACAACTTATCGCTGCTGAGCATTTTTCTTTTTTTGAGACGGTTTAAAAAATCCCTCAATTGCCCAGGTCCTCCATTGTACATCGCGTAAACGAGGCCTGCCAAAGTCGAGTCATCAAGTTTGGCAGCAATATTTTTATCACGAAGGGCATATTTTTGCAGATAAAGTGCCGCTATCTCGCTGCCGGCGGCAGCATTGTAGTAGATGTCCCAGCGCAGGCGTTCAAGATTGTACAATCCCCTCCATACACGTTCGTTCACCTGCATCAATCCAACCGAAGTATTATTATACGAAATGAGATAGATCAACTTATGATCCTTTTCCACAAATTGGCGAAAGCAGCTCTCCTGCCAGGCCATGGCAATAATCATGGACCGATACGTATCCTTAAACGAAGAAGGGAAATCATCTCTTTGCACCAAGGCCGCGGACACCTGATTCAGGACATCGACAACCCGTTTGACATAGTCATCAGCTTCGGTCTTAGGAACCCTCCACTTCATAATATCGTATTTCGCGAGAT
>JBJKQT010000039.1:0-4353 GCA_046705065.1 Desulfocapsaceae bacterium | reverse complement strand
ATCGACGGTGATTCAAGGGTCGATCGGATTTCAGATAGGCGGGGAAGCCTTTAGTGAAATCATCTTCTTTCAGGACAAACGGGCCTATGATGAATTCACCAGCGGCAACTTTGAATTCGGGGCCGGTGCCCAGGCGGTCGCTATAACTGCCGGTGCAGAGACGCAAGCCGGAACTGCAGGTATGAATGCAGGGGCGAGCGCCGGACCCAAAACCGGTGTTCAGGCTGAAACGAATTACGTCAAAGGGATGGCTACCTTCGTGCTCGCCACGGGCGGCCTCATGGCCGGAGTTACCGTCGGAGGAGAGAAGTTCACCTTCAAGCCTCTGTAGCTCTTGCGGAAAGCATCATTCAATCAAATCCGGGGTTAGATGTCCCCGGATTTGCGGCGTCCCCATATTTCTGCCGATGTAAATTTGATTTTCCGGATTCCAATGGTTATTTTTCCGGATTAGCGCACAATACTGCAATGTAGCACATATAACAAACGCAGAGAGGAATATTTGAAATTTAGTATGGGAGCGGGTGTTGAGCATCTTTCGCTGGAACAGAAAATTAGGAGAATTTTCACCCAAAGGGACGAGGAAAAAGGAAAGCGGATCCTGCTGGAGGTGATTACCCAAGCGGCAAGACAAAGGCACTTTTCTGCAGCTCAGAGGTTACGCGGTTTGCTGATCGAGCTCGCCCCGATGGCGTTGAACGAAATTATCAGAGCCGCTGAAATCATCGATAGTGAAAAAACTGCAGCAATCGACAAAAAATTTTTAGATATCTGGAAGCCGCTTGCCGGCAATCTGGAATGGGAGGAGTTCCTTACCCTTTATTATTCCCTGGAACATCGAAAATATCAGAAAGACCAAATGATCGTCCGCCAAGGAGAAAAGGACAGGTCTTTATATTTTATCAACAGTGGTCGGATAGAGCTTTTTTTCCAAAAAAATTCCAAGAACATTTTAATCAAAACCGTGGAACCGGGACAAATCATTGGGGGAGGCTCTTTCTTCGACGCATCCGTCTGGACGGTCGATGCTAAAAGTCTTGGGGCAAACATCTCGGTATTACCTTGGAAAAGAATCCGGGAGTGGCAGAGCGAATTCCCGGGGTTGGAATCAAAACTCTGCGATTTCTGCAATAAATTCAAAATAAAACCTGAAACCATCAGAAAAACGGGAAGCGACCGGAGGGAGCATGAGCGCATTCGGGTCAGCGGCAGGATTGCAATGGTGGTTTTGGACCGGGACGGAAAACCGACGAATATAAGTACCACAGGCGAATTGTTCGATATTTCCGTTGGCGGAGTTTCCTTTTTTTTACGGATTGCCCAAAGAGACACAGCCCGTCTTCTCCTGAAAAGAAAGGTCGGGCTGAGGGTGTTCAAATCCACACTCTCCGGATTCGACATTACCGGCGATATCGTTGCGGTGCGCAGTCAACCTGTCGTAGGAAACGAGTACGCTGTGAGCTTGAAATTCAACCGAATGTTGACCTCAAAGGAACTTACCGGTCTCCTCAGCAAAATACAAATTTCATAAGGGATGAGTTTTCTCAAAAGATCTTGGATCTCTTACCTCTCCTCCAAATTGACACAGTGTTTATGAAAAATGAGGGTTGACATTATTCGTAATCCTTAGCTGAAATATCATACCGTTTCATTTTGTCATAGAACGTGGTCTTGCCGATTTCGAGCATCTGGGCGGTTTGCGTGATGTTTCCGTTGAATCTCTTCAAATTTTCCAAAATGATGCCGCGCTCGATATCGGCTGTTATCTTTTTCAGGGGGAGCCCTTCGAATTTCTGGAGCAAGGAAGCATATGAAGGATGTTTTTTATCGTTAGGCAGGCCGTCGAAAACAAGCTCCTTCTCGGTTATGGCATTGCTTTTTGTCATGAGAACGGCCCGCAGGATAACGTTCTCCAACTCTCTGATATTTCCGGGCCAATGATGGCCGTATAGCCTGTCGATTATGGCTTCCGGTATAAAATCAACATCTTTTTGAAAAGCATAGCGATACTTTCTAACAAAATGCGCCACGAGATCGATGATATCTTCTTTGCGTTCTCGCAATGGAGGGATGGAAATCTTGATGACGTTCAACCGGTAATAGAGATCCAGACGAAACGTTCCCTCCCGGACAGCCTTGGCCAGGTCCCGATTGGTGGCGGCTATGACTCTGACGTTGACCCGGACCGGAGTGTTGCCGCCGACACGAAGTATTTCACCGTTTTGGAGAACCCGCAGTAGTGCGGCCTGCATTTGCGGACTGATATCGCCGATCTCGTCCAGGAAAATCGTTCCATTGTCCACATTCTCGAATTTCCCTATTTTTCTGGCATGGGCATCGGTAAAGGCCCCCTTTTCGTGCCCGAAAAGATCACTTTCCAAAAGAGAATCGTTGATGGTGTTGCAATTCATTTTCAGGAAGGGCTTTTTTTTCCTGTCACTGGTTTCCCAGATCATATTGGCAACCAGCTCTTTTCCGGTTCCGGATTCGCCCGTAATCAAAATCGTCGCATCGGAATTTGCGACTTGATGAATTGTGCTCCGCAGTTCAGCAAGCGCCTTGCTCGCTCCGACCATTGTATTTCCGGAGCGCTGCCGCTCCGCAAGTTTCTCCAGGTTGGCCGGCTTATCGGACAGTTTGCCGAAAGCGAGGTCTCTTTCCTTAAGCTCGTTGATTTTCTGAGACAGAATGAGCTTGATATTGCTATGGAAAAAAGCGATTTCTTCTTCCTGTTTTTTTCGCTCGGTAACATTCAGCATAACAAGCCAGCAAAGGTTGTCACCACGGTAGCCAATGAAAGGGGCGATCCTGTATTCGAAATGATTGTTGTTGATGACTACGGCAAGAGCTTTATTCCTTTGCCTGAGCGTCGTTTGTTTTTTAACTTCATCAAGCAATGCCCTTCGCGTTTTGCAGAGTTCGGAATCGCCGGAAGCGTCCATGAGATTCCCAAAGAAGTGAAGGGAACTATAATTCTGATATTCTATGGACCTATCGCTGTTAACAAGCAGCACCATTTCCGGTATTCCATCCAGAAGCTTGTGTTGATTGCCGATCAGCCTTTCGAGTTCTTTGATAGCGATTGGTTGGTTCATGTTCGTTCCGTCCTCATTGTAGCCCATATTTCAGGTAAGGCGGCGTCAGGTTCGAAGTTTTTGGCAATGGGCTATAGTAATCTCTCTTCACTGCCAAAAGACCGAAGAAGATGTCGCCGCAAGGGCTGATCCCCCCAACGGCATTTCTTTCAGGTCCACTTTGGTGAACACTGTGTAAATTCGGTAAGAGATGAGTTTTCTTAAAATATGCCGGATCTCTAAAGTTTTCTCCAAATTGACACAGTGTTTATGAGAAATGCGGGTTGGAACTTTACGACCAAAAACTGCTTTTACCCGGTTTATGGGAACGCCAAGCGACGCAGGCCGCTCTGGAATGTTCGCCCAGCCCGTTGTCCCATCCTTCTTTATCCGAATGGAGTTAATACTATCTCCGTACTGTAATCATTTTGAGCCGAGATGGGGAACAGGATGGAAAATTTTAAACAGATCCGAACCTGTTGCCCGTTCAGATCAGCGGCGGCTGAAATCCCTGCGACGCAGTGCTTCATCCGGTTCGAGCCGAGCGCTTCTCTTTCTTGCTGAAAACACATATAAAAAGACGGCAGTCGCGACCTGTACCACAATCACGGCCAATCCGACTGAAATGAGCCCGTGCCTCTCCATATCTCCTGCCAGAAGGCCGGTTGCCGGAAACCAGATTTTGGGAGAGACCAGAAGCATATTGACCAAATTCGCCATGATCGCAACATATCCAAGAAGCGCTCCCCGACCGCACGAAAATGCCGCGAAAATCGTCGCACCGATGATCAGCCCATGCACGGCCGTCTGGTAAAAAATGCCTGCAATCGCGAGTATCAACGCACTCAAGCCGAAGATTCTCTGCGCATTTTCTCTCCGTTTCAGCCTAAGAGCACGAGTGTCGTAATAGGATCTGCTTCCCGGCATCCCTCTTTTTCCCTCTTACCTCGAGTACCGTCTCTGACCGGCATGACCCTGCCGGGGCACGTACACGTTATGAAACCTGATCAGACTCACAAGCCCCCTTCACCGGTCAGAAAAATAAAACCCGGTTTCTCTCTCATACTTTAATTTAATAGAGAGCGAAGCATATAAATCAAGAAGGAATATATACGAGGAGAATACGGGCCAAATCCCCGCACACACACCCGTCAAAGCCTGCCACTCCCCGCACGAGACATATGTTTGACATGCGGCAAAGTTTATCGCTGGAGGACGCCTCGCGGAGGCCCGCCGGGGAACCACAGAAGGCCCGAAGGGTTGCGGAGGACAGGCGATA
>JBJKQT010000038.1:0-14993 GCA_046705065.1 Desulfocapsaceae bacterium | reverse complement strand
GCAGAGATCCCACGGCGGCCCGTTAGCCGCATGGCGGGCCTTTTGCTCAGCCAGGTCTGCGGGGGCGTCATTCATGAGATTGCCGATCAGGGTTTCTCCGGTGAGGTCGTGGCAGCAGGCAAGCAGGTCGCCGTTCCAGGCGATGAAGGCATGCACGGCAAGAAGTCCGCAGGAAACCGCGGAAGTCGGCGTTGCCGTGACCAGAGAGAGGTCCCGGAGGTTGCCGCCGCGGGAATGGCAGGGGAAAAAACGCGAGCGAACCCCGTATGCTTTCCAGAAAGCGCGGAATGTTTTTGCCGACTCGGCGGAATCCTTGGTTGCAAGCCCCACACACACCAGCGGCGCGACATCTCTTCCGCACAGTTGCAGAACGTTGTCGACGGCCTGATCGAAATCCGCTTGCGGACAGAGGCGCGCGAAGAGGGAAGGGTCGACACTGGGAAACGAGATTTCCAGGTGAGAGGGGGGATGTCGTACCAGCAGGTCAATGACTTCCGGAGAGAGTGCCGCAGCGTGAAGAACAAGGCCCGCCGGCAGGCCGGCTTTGCGGACGCGGCTCAGCCGCTGTGCCCAGGATGGATGGAGTACCGGGTTGCCGATTCCCGAGAAGGTGACCCGGCTGCGAAACTGCACCAGGACTTTGAGGACCCTTTCGAAAACTTCGTCGGGCATGATCCCCTGAGGACGGCGCAGCCGGTCCCGCGGGCACATTGCACAGTATTCGCCGCAGTGGTTGGTCAACTCCACATCGGCGCTTAGAAATGTCCATTCATTATCCACGGCGCGCCTCTTGCACGGCTTCAAGCCAGCCGTATCCGAATTCGTGGTCGGGCTCGAGATAATGGCCTTCCGTCCATTCGTTCCACGAGGCGATGTGGCAGCAGGGCGAGGCATGGGTACCGGCGTATTCCAGCGCCAGCGCCAGGGCTTTTTGAAAGAGAGAAGGCGAGCTTCCGGTAACGATGGGCCACCAGGGATATTGCCGGGGCTTCTCCCGGCCGAATTCGACGGAGCGCGGGGTGGCATCCCAACCGGGTGAGACGGAAGGGCAGTACGGCAGGCCGCACTCCCGGGCATAGGAAGCCCAAAGGCCTGCCTTCTTGTCAGCCGCCTCCGAATACTCCTGCAGCCATTTGCCCTTCCATTCCGGAAGGAAGACGTAGTGGGTCACGCTGTCGAAACCCAGTTTCGAAAGATGCGGCCGGTCAGCGGGAATGGGGTCGATGGCGGCAAGGTGGAGCGGGCCGAGGCCTTCTGCAGCTAACCACGAACGGGCGGAGGCGATAGCTTTGCGGGCCTCTCCATGGCCCAGTTGTCTGAGAAAGAAGGTGGTATCAAAGATGCTGAGATAGGCGGCTCCATCGAGTCGAAGATAGCCTGAGTGGGTAAAAAAGCGTTTGCCCACGTGCTGCACGAAGGCGAGGAAATCGGCAGGATCGGTATACACCAGGCGCCGCGGATCGATCAGCGCCGCCTGCGGGTCTTTGACCGGCATCACCCTGCGGGGCATGCGGTTGGCCCACATCAAGGCAAAGCGAAAGGGCGTTCCCGCAACCGAAGGCAGGAAGCCGCGTTCCAGCGCACCCTGAAGCAATTGCTTGCCTCGCGACCAGTAGAAGGCGAAGGTGAAAAAATCGATCCCGTGCTGCAGGGCTGTCTCGATTTTTTTGGCAAATACGGCAGGCACCGACTCGTCCTCACGGCTCCAGAGGGGGTGAAGCGGCTGCCGGTGCTCCGGGAATCTGGGGGCAGCGGCCGCGAGGAGGTCCCACTCGCTCCAACCCTTGGGAAAGGCCGCATCCCGGACCGGGCAGGGGTGCCAGCCCGGATAGTAATAGGCTCCTATGTACATGTACGTCTCCTTCGACCAGGGCCCCGGTCGGATTCCTTGCTTCCATGCCTTATGTCATATCATCAGGCCGACTTTGACATACGGTGTGTCTTCTGTCAAATATCTCGCCGGAGTACCACAAGCAATGATGTTATCGGGACTGTGCCGATTCTGCAATGGTCATCAAAAAGTTGAGGGACAATGGGTATAAAAGGTGTATGAGAGGGGCGGTTTGGATGGTATACTGGGAATGTCCGTCACCCGATCGATCCTTTATGGGATATCCTAAAAAAGCGTAATAGGCTGAGATGGATTCCGACATCAAAGACACTGTGGCCTCATTGGATCTGGGCAGCCAGATTCGCAAGCTGCGCAATACGAAAAACCTGACCCTTCAGGATCTGGCCAATCTGACCGGACTGTCAAAGCCCAATCTGTCCCAAATCGAGAATAATTACGTCACACCGCCGATCGCCACGCTCCTGAAACTCGCCACTGCGCTCGGAGTTCCGATCGGCTACTTCTTCCAGGACGCACCGCAGGAAAACAATATGATCGTGGTCCGGAAGCAGGAACGGTATGGGGTGGCGAAGAAACTGCATATCTCCCGGCTTGGGTATCAGTATGAACCCCTTGCCTATCCCAAGATCGAAAAGAACATGGAACCCTTCATCGTCCATATGGAGGAGCGGGAACCAAGCGATATCGTTTACAACAATCATCGCGGGGAAGAATTTCTCTATGTGCTTGAAGGCCGTCTGGAGTTTCACTATGGGGACAGCACGACGATTCTGGAAGAGGGCGACAGCCTCTATTTCGATTCGATTATTTCCCATGGATACCGCGGTGTCGGCGGCCCGGCAAAAACCCTGGTGGTCATCTACAAACCGGTATAACTCCTCGTCAATAGTGGTCGCCGGTGCTATTTCAAGGCATGTTGGAAAATATCTTGCAGAACATTTCCGATGGGTATATCGTTTAACTAAACAAGAGTTTATTGTAAATAAACTTTTTCATGCATTCCTTAGCAAGGATGGCAAGCAGATGTTGAATGATGGGGTTTTCACCAGTGTGGAGTCGTCAACCAGGCGATACACGGGCGTTGCAGCGCCGGTTTACCGCCCCTTCCATTTCCATCCTGGCGATAATGACCTTCCCCGGCTTCCCGAAGTCAACATTCCCCGCAAACTTCCGGTATCCACCCCCAATCGGACCATTGCCCGCCCATCGAAAACAGAAAATGAGAAGTATTGCGATGGTTGCCGGCATACCAATTCCCATAGGAGTCTTTATGCAAGAACAGACTTCCAGACCGCGCACCTCTGAAATCCCTTCGGCAGGAGCTTTTCCGGAAAACATCCTGCTGCCGCTGGAGATTCGGGTTCACGGCCGTGGCGGCCAGGGCGGCGTTACCTGCGCCAAGCTCATCGCCGCAACCTACGCTCAACTCGGCTTCAACGTCCAGACATTCGGCGACTACGGCGCCGAACGAACCGGAGCACCGATCCGCTCTTTTACCAGGGTGGATAAAACACCCATCAAGAACCGCAACAAGGTCTACCACCCCGACCACCTTCTGGTTCTCGACACAGGGCTTTTGGTGCCGACCTTACTGGACGGGGTCGCCCCCGGTGCGAGTCTGTTGATTAACTCCAGCGAAGAGCCGGAGCAGCTGCGCAGACGCTATCCTCAGTTCCGGGTGGCGGTGGTGGACGCCACAAGCATCGCCAGGGAGCATGGGATCGGGACCAGCGCCGTGGTTATCATAAACACCACCATCGTCGGCAGCTATGCGGCCTTCATGGGACTGCCAATGAGCGCAGTGCAACAAGCCTATCACTTTTTCGGTTATGATGAGGATTACGATGCCGCCGTTGCCGCCGGCAAAGCGGTGCGGATCTTCGAACCGCTCGTGCATGCAACAGGCGATGACAAAGAAAATCTCACGGAGGCTTCGGGACCGGTGCTGCCGATTACCGAACACCAGCAGGACATTCCCGCAGGCCTGAAGACCGGTTCCTGGGCCTCGCAGCTTCCACGCTATCGCGAATACGCCGCCCCGTGTTCGCTGGCCTGTCCGGCCGGGAACGACGTGGTCGGCTTTATCCAGACGTTGAAGGAGAAAGGGGTTGCTGCTGCGGCCGAATTGCTGCTCAAGACTCAGGCTCTGCCCTCGATTTGCGGCCGGGTCTGCCCCGCCCCGTGCATGAAGGCCTGCAACCGGACCTATTATGACGGCCCTGTAAATATCAGAAGCCTTGAACGGTGGATCGCCGACAACAGCGAAGCAAAACTTACCCCTCATCCTGATCCGAATCCCAAGACCTTTGCCGTGGTGGGCAGCGGTCCTGCCGGCCTGAGCGCCGCCTTTCATCTGGCCATGTTCGGTCAGAAGGTGACCATTATTGAAAAGGAACACCTGCTCGGCGGCGTTTTGCGGTATGGAATTCCCGCTTACAGGCTGCCGGAAGAGGTCCTGGACCGGGACATTGCCAGGATCATGGCGCTGGGGGTGGGCGCAGAATGCGACACTCAAATCGACAAGGCAAAGCTTGATTCCCTGCACCGTGAGTTTGATGCCGTCCTGGTATGCGTTGGACTTGGTGCCCCGTACGCCATGCAGGCTGCTGGGGAACAGCTCGAAGGCGTAGTCCAGGGGTTGGATTATCTGGCCCGCTGCAAGATGGAGAAAGTGGTGCTTTCCGGCACGGTCGTTGTCGTAGGCGGCGGCAACACCGCCATCGACTGCGCACGCAGTGCGCTGCGCTCCGGTGCCAGATCGGTGAAGCTGATGTACCGGCGCAGCCGGACGGACATGCCGGCCATAGCCGAGGAAGTCGAGGAGGCGGCCCGGGAAGGCGTACAGATATTGACCCAGCGTCAGCCTGTTGCCTTTATCGGAAGCGACAAAATTACCGGTATCATCCTTGCCGAGGTGGAATTGGGCGACGAGGATGAGTCCGGCCGTCGCAGACCTGTCGTCACCGACCGAAGAGTCGAAATGGCCTGCTCCACAGTGCTGCTCGCCCTGGGACAGCAGACACAGCCGGATTTGCTGCCCGAAGGCTGGGCCATCGAAGGCAGCCGGGTGATAAGTGGGGATGCGCCGCTGCCGGTATGGTTTGCAGGTGATTGCATCACCGGTGACGGCACCGTTGCCCATGCCGCCGGCAATGGCAGACGGACAGCACTGAGCGCCCTTGCCGCCTTAGGCGGCGGACCCGCCCAGGAAGGAAAAAAATATAAATCCACAGTGGCCCCTGCCGATATCCGATTTTCCCATTTCCCCATCATCCCGCCGCAGGAGGATCGGCATCTGGCGGGCGGGATAATCAAGGACAACTTCAAAGAGGTGAACGTCGGCCTGCCGGGGCCGGGAGAGGCTGAACGCTGCTTTTCCTGCGGCCGCTGCACCAACTGTGATTCCTGCCTGGTCTTCTGTCCGGACGGCATCATCTTCCGCGACGGCAGCGGCTATCGGATCGACCAGGAATACTGCAAGGGCTGCGGGATCTGCGTGGCGGAATGTCCACGCCGGGCCATGGAGATGCTCGATAAATAAGATCGGCGGCGGCGACGCGCAATCCGCCGGATTGTAAAGGAGTGGAATATGGGAGTGGAATTGATCAGTGCCAATCATGCGGCAGCCCTTGCCGCGACCCTGGCCGGGCGGGCCAACTGCCGTGGCCGGGGGTTCTGTTGCGGGGTCTATCCGATCACTCCGGCGACGGACTGCATGGAGTATCTCTGCAGCCAGGACATCGAAAAGAGCAAGATCGTCCGGGTGGAAAGCGAGCATAGCGCCATGGGGGTCTGCATCGGTGCCGCCGCAGCGGGGGCCCGGAGTTTTACCGCCACCTCTTCCAACGGTTTGGCCTACATGGCTGAAAACTGTATTACCGTCGCCAACCTGCGCCTGCCGGTGGTGATGGCCGTGGCCAACCGGACCATGGGACCGCCGTGGAATATCTGGGCCGACCATGGCGACTCGCTGATGCTGCGCGACCTCGGCTGGATCCAGTTCTACTGTGCCGACAATCAGGAGGTATTCGATACAGTCCTTGCGGCCTTCCGGCTGGGAGAGGATCGCCGGGTCATGATGCCGGTGATGGTCTGTATGGACGGCTTTATCCTCAGCCATACCATCGCCCAGATCAATGTACCGAGTCAGGATGCGGTTGACAGCTTCCTGCCGGTGACGGCTATTCCCCATCAGCTCAGTACAACGCCGCACACTCTCGGTCAGATCGAGGTGGCCCATCAGGTCGCTTCGCATCGCCGGCAACACCACCAGGCCATAACCGGCGCCCTGGACATTTACGGCGAAATTCAGGATGAATTCGTCAAAGCCACATCCCGTCGTTTGGCAGATCCGGTGGTAGCCTATAGGATGGAGGATGCCGAAACGGCGATCATCTCCATGGGCACCATCGGCGCCACCGCCGAACGGACCGTGGACGAGTTACGCGAGGCGGGAATCCGTGCCGGCGCCCTGCGTATTCGCATGTTCCGCCCATTCCCTGCGGTCACGATCCAGAGGCTGCTGGCACCGGTTGCGCGGGTGGCGGTGATCGACCGCGACATAAGCCTCGGCTACGGCGGCGTGCTTGGCGGAGAAATCAGCAGCATCGCGGGAAGTGGCAAACTGGTGCAGAATTACATGGCCGGCATCGGCGGCGGAGACGTCCGTCGGAGCCATATCCGGGAAATCATAGGTGATATCGGTAGTCGTGAGACGGCCGGGCCACCGCAGATCATGGAGGGACTGATATGAGAGAACCGATCTTGAGCGGCGTCGTTCAGACCGAGCTGGACCGTTCCCGCCCCTTGCTGCGGCCAGGCAACAGTAACTGCGGCGGCTGCGGCATGTCCACCATTCTGCAGCTGTTCAGCCATGCGGTTGCCGAGCGTGAGGTGAAGCTGGTTATTCCTGCCTGTTGCGGCGCTATTACCGCCGCCACGTATCCGCAGTCCGCTTTTGATGTACCCACTATCCTCACCACCTTCGCGTCGGCACCTGCGGTTGCCACCGGGATGAGTTCGGTGATCCGGCTCAACAACGAGGATACCAGGGTGATTTGCCTGGCAGGTGACGGAGGTACCTATGATATCGGTATGGCCACCTTGTCTGCGGCGGCGGAGCGCAACGAGGATATCCTCTATATCTGCTACGACAACGAGATCTACGGCAATACCGGCGGGCAACGCTCTTCGGCTACGCCGCTCGGCGCAGCCACCAGCTCGACGCCGAAGGGCAAGCAGGAGGCAAAGAAGGACATTATGGCGATCATGGCGGCCCATCGCATCCCGTATGCGGCGTCTGTCTCCATCGCCCATGCGGCCGACGCCGTCACCAAAATGCGGACGGCCCTCGACACAGGCGGCTTCCGCTTCCTGCATATCCTCTCGCCCTGTCCCACCGGATGGAAATCGGAACCCGCCATGGGTATCGAATTGGTGCGGCTTGCGGTGCGATCAGGACTTTTTCCGGTCTATGAAATTTTCAACGGTGAGAGATATGTGATAAATATAGAACCCGATTTTTCCGACGAGGCGCTCGCCATGTATCTCTCTTTGCAGCGGCGGTTCCGTAAGTCGGGAATTACCGAGATGAATCTGAAGCCGCAAATAGAAAAATACTGGAACGGTCTGCGCTCCCTGAGCGGCAGGATTATACCGGCGAGGCGGTTGTAAACAAGTGAAGGAGACGGGGGATGAGAAAATATGTAGGTGAACGGATTCAAAAATTGCGGGAAGCCCAGGGGCTGAGCGCGGAGCGGGTGAGCGAGCTGGCAGGTATCCCGCTGGACAGGATTGAAGCGTACGAAAAGGGAAGCGCCGTGCCGTCCATCGGCGTGGTGATCAAACTTTCCCGGGTTCTCGGTTCCAGAATCGAAGGGGTGCTGCACGGCGCGGCTATGGTTTCAGAGGCGATCACCATCTGCCGGGCCGGCGAGTCGATTTCCGGTCCGCAAGGCAGCACCGATCAGAGCTACGACTACAGCTTCCTGACCCGCCCCGGCACCGGCGGCCATCTCATGCAGCCTTTCATGCTCACCTTTGATCCGAAGACTCCAGCCGGACCGCCCATTACCCACGACGGGCAGGAGTTCGTCTTCATCATCGAAGGCGCCATTGAGCTGTTCTACGATGGCAGGAGTCATCGGCTCAACATCGGAGACAGCGCCTATATCGACGCCTCCAAACCGCATACATTCCATGGAGTGGGAGACTCTTTGGCAAAGATGCTTGCCGTTGTAAGCTCATGAAATATTGATTATGTTGCCAAGGCCTGGAAAAGTTCAAGATCACCATTCCGGTTGAATTTCAGGGGTACCTGTTCCAACACGGTTGCTTCGGGTACGGCTTTCAATTCACTCAACAGAGAAGTACTTGCCCAAAATTCATCAAGATGACGGGTGTCTTTAATGACAACTACCCGCAAGGTTTGAAGATCACATTTTCCGGTAGTGAAGAACGCAGCTTTAATGGCGCTTTCATCGTTTTTCATACGCACTGGTATGAAGGCTTTGCGAAGAGAGGAGCTTGTTAATGCATTGACAAGGGTTTTTTCATAATCGAGTTTATTGAAAAGCCTTTTCGTTATAATGTCCGCGTTGCCGAGTCCGATCCCATTTCCCTGACTTTTCTCAGAGAGATCGAGCAGGACGATGCGGGTGACTGTAAGGTTCCCTGAAAAATCGTCTTCCATAAGATCAAAGGCCCTTCCGGTAACGTTCGGATCCATACCGGCGCCGCTGATGTCTTTTCCAATTTTTCCAATGATGAGAGCATCAAGGTCTTTAAACGGAAGCTTTGGAAAATGCGCTTTTGCCTTCTTAAGGAGTTTTGTCTCTTCATTGAATAAATCCGTAGAATGAATTGCTTTGATTTCAATTGGTTCATCGTGTTGGTTTTCGACAATTCCAAGAGCAAACCGGAAATTAGCATGCTGTAAAATGCTGTCGCCTGCTTTTTTTATGACACTGAAGAACCCATGACGAAGAGCGGCTTGATGAACAGCCACGGCTCCTTTATGTTTCCCCATACCTATACACAGCATTTTATAGAGACCGCTTTCAAGATTTCCTTTAAATTTGGTATGGGGTTTAATCCGGTTGACGATAAGGGAATGGTCCATGGAAAGACTGTCTTTTGAGTAATATACCGGAACCTTGTCGAGAATTTCATCGATCTTTACCACATCCATGGATGAGAGAATTTCGGCACCGCAATTATCTTCGGTGATACCAAGCGATTCGAGCACGTTTACCTGCCCGGTGTTTTCCGCTCCCCCATGACTGCCCATGGCTGGAATAATAATTGGAATTGCTCCCAGCCTTTTAACTTGATTGCAAAGCGTTTCTACAATGAGAGGAAGATTCGAAATGCCGCGACTTCCGACACCTATGGCCACGCGGTGTCCGCGTTGTATTCCGCTCCCAGGCAGAACCGCATCAAGTGTTTTATTTACCTGATCTTTGATATCATGAATCGTGCTACGGGGGTAATCCATGATAACGCGGTGCAGTACCGGAAGCGGTGCTTTTTCTTCAAGAAACGAGGTAAGATTCAATGTGTTCACCCAATGGGTTTTCTGCTGTTTATGCAGTAAATGGAATTATTGTTGTCATTACCAGATTCGAAACAGAACGTATGCACCTACCGGGTAGGAACATGTCAGAATTTGACCCTCTGGCCGGATCTGAGTTCTTCCAGGGAATAATGCGTCCCACGCCAATTTATCCCCTTGCTGCGCAGGCAACGATACGCCGCCGCAAACAACATGGCATTCACTAACAACAGACCCAACAGACCCCGCGGAAAGGACAGCAAATAAATGCAATCCAAGTGCCTGTTTTCAGCAAGGGCTATCGAAAATATCAGATGTGAACCTATGGCTGCCCCGATGTACCTGTGCCGCGCAGGTGGAGAATAAAAACAGTAAGCCAAAATATCTGTTTCGGAATAGTACCGGCGCGGCTTTAATGTGCGCCATGCAAATGAACGTTGGAATCGAAACCCGAATGCTCAAGGCCGCAAAACCGCCGCAATTCCAACAAAAGAAAACCGGTGCCGACGCCCCATGTTCCATTGACGATAACCGCGAAAAGCCAGATATGCGGGTTCCAGCCGGCTCCCACCGGGCCTCCTTTCAACGGGACCACAACCAGCAGAGCCACCAGAGATGGCAGTATTGCCCCACCGGCCAATGCCGTGAGCCAATACCCGACCCTGCGGGGAAAATATCTGTCAATCGCTGCAAACAGGATACCCCAGACACCTCCCCAGAAAGCCAGAGAGATGACGGAAGGGATGCCAAAAGGTGGTCGTGGCGCAGTCTGGAAGGGCGGTCCTGGTGCCATGCCAACTTTCCAGAGCAAAGCCATCATAACCTGATGGAATACGAGCGTGGCCACAAAACCTGCAATGAAGCCTAAAGACCAATTAAGAATGGATGAATGAGAATTTGTCTTCATGATATTTCCTCTTCTTCTAAAGAGATATTTGGAGCGGAAATGAATGGGGTGTTAACCGCGGCATTTGAAAAAGTTGCCTGATTAACACCGGGGACATGCTGACCGTTGCCTGCAAGCTGAACCGGTAAGGCCTATTTGAAACTGGTAAGAGACAAGTATGTGGTTGTCAACTTATGAGGTTTGCGGTGAATGCAGATGCAATCAGTCAGGAACTCGGAGAGCCATCGACCAGATTATCGAATTTTTTATTTACCATAGGCAAAAAAGATGTCCGCATAATTGCCGCCTAAGAGACAGAGATCCGGAGTTGTAAGTTCTTCTCCTTTTTGGAAGAGTCATTGATACGGTCGAAATCCGATGTTTTTTTGACAGTCGTTTGTTTAAATATATTTAAATAATTTTTAACCATAAGATGGCAAAAGTAATGTTGCATTGGTCGTTCGGAACTTGCTATAATATTTTTTTTCAGTATGATGCGTTGGCTCCCTTTTGACGAGTTTGCGGCCGTTGTTGCAATACTGCAGGTTAAAATAATTGAGAAACTTTCATGACTAAAGATCTAGGTCCCTATCTTCAATTGACTCCATTTTTAGATTACGACAGGCCTGAAGTTGCTGCATTTGCAGAACAGGCAGGTTTAGATAGTGGAAATAACCCGAAAGAAAAGGCGATCAGGCTTTATTATGCGGTGCGGGATAAAATCCGTTATGACCCGTATGACCTGCAATATTCGCCGGAAGCTTTGACGGCCAGTACTGTAATAAATAAAGGTTCTGGTTATTGCGTTGCAAAAGCGGTGGTCCTGGCAGCGTTGGGAAGGCAACAGGGCATTCCGAGCAGGCTGGGTTTTGCCGATGTGCGGAATCATTTGTCAACTGCCAGGCTGCGTGAACTGATGGGGACCGACCTGTTTATCTACCATGGTTACACGGAGTTTTATCTGGACGGCAAATGGGTGAAGGCTACGCCGGCATTCAATCTTTCACTCTGCGAGCGATTTCAAGTAAAACCCCTTGAATTCGACGGTGAAGCCGACTCTATTTTCCATGAATTTAACGAGAAAGGGCAGAAGCATATGCAGTATGTCCGTGACCATGGAAGTTTTGCCGATCTTCCCTTCGAGAAGATTTTCGCCGCATACAGGAAACAGTATCCGCAAATGTTTAAGAAGCTGGAGGAGTCTTCGCCTTTAGATTTTCACATGGAAGCTGAAACGGAGAGGCACTAAGCATACTATTTTTCGATTTCTGTCCAAAAAAATTGTCAGTACAAAATGAAGAGTTCGTGTTTCATATTCCATTAGGTGAAATACTTATCAAGCCCCATATGTTGATGCAATAACCCAAATCCCTTGCCGCCCAATTTGAAGAATTGGCGCAGATAATGAAATCCCTCGAAGGGCAGCGCATAACGTTCCAGCCCCGGTTCCGTGCACACTTTGCATTCCGGGAAATTAAGGATCTTTCGGCGAAAACAAGATGCGTTCGGAGAGCGGACAAGCTTCTCCAAGGGCATTTCCCCGACGTTGCCCAACGGGTTATCGATAATCGGACAACAATATATTTGGCCGGTGCTCCGGATAAAAAAATAGTTGAATCCCGCTGAGCAGGGTTTCTCCATCCGCCCTGTATCAAAAAAGCGGAGGAGCTCGGCACGGTAATAGCTCCATTGGAAACGAGGCGACGTGTAAAATTTTTTGAGCTTTTCGAGATCCCGGACCGAAAAAGACAGCGCATTGTCACGCTCCAGATTGGCATACCGGTTTGCAGTCAGGATGTAGGGAGAGATGATCGTGAAAAGTCCGTGCTGGTCTGCATAGCGGCATATAGCTTCGAGTTCGTCGATGTTGAATCGAGTGACGGTGGTCTTGATGCCCAAAGCCAAACTCGGATGTTTTCTCCTGAGGGCAACCAGCCCTTCGATTGTTTCGTTAAGTTTCTCCCAACCGCCTTGGACATTGCGGATCCGGTCATGCGTCTTGCCCACGGCATCAAACCCGCAAGCGAACACCAGGGTAACCCCGGCATTTTCGAGCGGCCCGATTACTTCGCCTACGTCTTGTAATATTTTGTCGCTGAGAAAACCGTTGGTGGTAATGGCCACTGAGCGGAGATGTTTGAGGTTGGATGCTTTCAATCTCCCGATTCCCAAGAGCAGTTCTACAATGTCCTTTCTCAAAAAGGGTTCACCTCCAGTTACGTCCAACTCTTTGAGGTTGGAAAGCACAGGAGAATTGAGAAGCCTCAACCAATCGCCTGCGTTAAATTCCTTGGGGGCCGCTTCCATCCGCCAGATGTTGCACATGACACATCTGGCGATGCACCGCTGTGTCACCTCAATACTTAATGCCTCGGGCCGCCAGGACAAGCCGAGAGTCTTTAGACAACGGTATCGGATACCCCTGGCGGCCAAGATTAGGACCATCCTGCCAATTTTCATGAACTTCCTCACGATTCAGAGCTGCAGAACAAGGCGCGAAACATCAAGACCACGACAAAGAGTGGAAATCATCAGGTGCGTTCCATTTCAGCAATGAATATCGGATTTATGGGGATTTTTCCAGGCGATAGCGGTCGCTGCTTCGGATTGTTCCCGCCTGGCGGATTTATTGGATCTGCTCCGCGCAACCGGGAAAAACCCAGTTTATAAGAAATCGTGTTAAAGAGCCTCTTCAAAGATAACTTCAATGTCCCTTAGATTCAGGCGGCGAGGGTTGGTGGCGAGGCAGGGGTCATTCATTGCTTTTCTGGCCAATTCGGGAACATCGGATATTTTAGCTCCTTTATCGCCCAGCGACGAAGATACGCCGGCAGATTCCCTCAACCTTCTGATTTCGTGGAGAATAATCGCACCTTTCTCCTTCGTGGTTCCACCACGAAGGTCAAGGCCCATGGCTTGACCGATCGCCAGATACCGTTCAGGGGCCGCCTCGAAGTTATACGACATGACGTGCTCGAGCAAAAGGGCATTGCATTCACCATGAGGAAGATCAAAATAGCCTCCTAAGCTATGAGCCATGGCATGGACAGCTCCGAGTTTGGCGTTTGAAAAGGCAAGTCCGGCGCACAAGCTGGCCTGCATCAGGTTATTGCGCAACTCCAGATTGTCCGGATTGGCAATGCCCTCGATAAGATTGGCGCTGACGAGACGTATCGCTTCCAGTGCATGCAAGTCCATCAGGGGAGCATGTCCGGTGGAGACAAAGGCCTCGATGGCGTGCACAAGGGTGTCTATACCTGTACACGCTGTCAGATATGGGCTCATAGTTGTGGTGGTGACCGGATCGATAAGGGCGATATCCGGGACAACCGCCCTGCTGATAATTGCCGTTTTCACTCTGTCCTGAGTGTTCGTAATGATGGCGAATTGCGACACTTCAGCGGCAGTGCCGGCTGTTGTCGGAATACAGATCAATGGAGGGCCGGGAATACTGACATGGTCCACGCCTTCGAATTCAAGGACATGCCGTCTGTTGGAACTGACTATGCCGATACCCTTTGCGCAGTCCATGGGGCTGCCCCCTCCTACGCCAATAAGGACATCGCAGTTGTTGTTTTTATAAAAATCTGAACCGGCCATCACCTGACTGTCGCGCGGATTGGGTGAAACATTGGAAAACAAAACGGAAGGGATTCCGGAGGCGTCAAGTATGGAGACAATCTTGTCGGCCCAACCCGCTTCCACAACCCCCGAGTCGGTAACCACCAAGATTTTTTTTGCTTCAAACTTTCTGGCATAAAACCCTACAAGGTCTAGGGCTCCACTGCCAAAAACGAAGTCAGGTGCTACAAATTTCAGGAGATCTTTTACCATTGTTACCCCTCTGAAATTATAGTAATCCGTTCAGTTCAGATATCCCACGGCATCGGGTGATTGTCAAGATGTTATCGATGTCTCACCCTTTTGGCAAAAGGTTGTATGCAGGTCAGGGCCGGGCAGTCATTCCTCAGCAGTGGTAGGGTCGATCATGCACTTGACTTCAGAAATGCAATTTGCCGGGAATCCACCTTTCTCGGCATGTTCGAGGACGGCAGCCTTGTTGGGAGCGATATAGATGCAATAAACTTTATCCTGAGTGACAAAGCTTTGGACCCACTGGATCCGGGGGCCAAGTTCTTTTAAGACGCCGCAAGATTTTTGTGAAATAGACGTCAATTCCTGTTGGGTTAAATTTCCTGCTCCAGCAATTTCTCTTTCGATAACGTATTTCGGCATATTCTCTCTCCTTTTTTGGGAATTTATTTTCCCATGTCGTTTTTGATAGCGCAATCCCTCAAAAGGAGGAAGTTGCATCCCTCAATCAGGTGAATTTCCAGCGACTGGCAAATTTGCCTAAATCCCCTAAACGGGTGAATGGTTTTCATCCCTTTGGGGGATTGTTATTTCAAGCGATTTGAACGATCATTCCACAAAATTCAGTTTTATCTTAAGGCCACCTTGTAAAATTGTCCTTTCGCTCAAATTTTGGGTTGCGTGGGAAAATTTTATCAGCGGAATACTCCTTATATGATTCCGGTAAAATGCTCTCACCTGCCTTGAATTCGAACGAAAAAAGGCATTTTTCAAGATAGCCGTACGTTGGTAAACGTTCGTCAATGTCTCAATAGACTGCAATGCATGTCGAGTAATGGTGAACATTTTGGATTAAACCACTTTGAAACAGGAAGAAACGCTATGCTTGA
>JBJKQT010000037.1:0-7080 GCA_046705065.1 Desulfocapsaceae bacterium | reverse complement strand
AGGCTGAAGGCTGAAGGCTGAAGGCTGAAGGCTGAAGGCTGAAGGCTGAAGGCTGAAGGCTGAAGGCTGAAGGCTGAAGGCTGAAGGCTGAAGGCTGAAGGCTGAAGAAGGATACAAAAAGAGAATTGAATGTCAAGTGCTTTTAATGAAAGACTAAAACCGGGAGTTACGCAACGAACATATCAGGCCATTCATTACTTTTTCTGTTTCTTCTATTTTTGCTGTAAGCATTTTCTTAGATCGATCATTTAAAAACCCAAGACGTACTGATAAGCTTGTTTGATAGTGGAGTTCTCGAAGTGACCCAAAGGCTATGTTCAGAAACCTGAGGTAATCTGCCTGGCTATCGCGCGCACATCCTTCCACAATATTGGATGGAACAGACACCGCAGCTCGCCTCATTTGCGCAGCCAGGCCGTATACTTCTTGTTTGGGAAAATCAGCAGTAAATTGATAGACCAATATCGCAATTTCATCAGCCAGGGCAAACGCCCGGAGCTTTGTGTGATCTCGCATTTTCTCCTATACAGAATTTCTCGTGAATTTTGTATTAACTTAAATCTGTTTCCTTTCAACATCAGGCAGTTGTCCCCCTTCAGCCTTCAGTCTAAACTCCTTCAGTCTAAGATTCTCATTTCCCGATGCAGAATTTAGTGAAAATTGCATCCAGGATGTCATCCGTTGTCGTCTCGCCGACGATCTCAGCCAGTTGAGCCAGGCATTCCTGCAGATCAACCGCCAAAAGGTCATTGGTCAAGCCATGCCGCAAACCTTCCTTTACTCTCCCGCAGGCGGCCAGAGCACGCTTTAGTGCATGTTTA
This sequence comes from Desulfocapsaceae bacterium, assembly GCA_046705065.1. Classification (GTDB taxonomy): domain Bacteria; phylum Desulfobacterota; class Desulfobulbia; order Desulfobulbales; family Desulfocapsaceae; genus CAWGGS01. The sequence continues at coordinate 6,259 of JBJKQT010000037.1, read as the reverse complement.
TGCCGTACATTGGGCGCACAGGAATCTTCCTGCCATTGCTCATGCCCCGATGTCACCATCCTGAAGACTGTCGTCCGGAGTTCGGGTATTCCTGTCTGTTCTTTTGCAGATATCCTGACAATAACGCGATCGGTGAAAAGCTCGCGATGCTCGTTGCCTGCCTCACGCTCCAAATCTATCTTGTTTTCAATGACGATCAGAGGCTTATGGCGGATACTGGCAAAAAGCTCTTCATCGGTTTTTGTAATTTTTTCCGATCCGTCCACCATAAAAAGGACGAGATCGGCCTGGTTAATCTGCGATCTCGCTCTCACTATACCGAGGGCTTCCACTTCATCGGCATTTTCGCGGATCCCTGCCGTATCGACAATTCTAACCGGGACACCTTCAATATCGATATACTCTTCAATGGTGTCGCGGGTGGTGCCGGGAATAGCGGTCACAAGGGCACGTTCTTCTTGTAACAGCGTATTGAGAAGACTTGATTTCCCTACATTGGGACGACCGACGATGACGACGGTTATCCCGTCTCTGTACACCTTGCCGCTATCGGCTTGCCGGAGCAATTCGCGCAAGGGGTGTTCGACGTCGTTCTGCATTTGTTCCAAGAGCTTTCTCTGGTCCACTATCTCGACGTCGTCCTCGGGAAAATCGAGAGCAACTTCAATAAGTGCACAAATATGGACCAGCTCATTTCTGATTGCGTCAATGCGGCTGAAAAGCGCCCCCGAAAGTTGTTCTTCCGCCAAATCGACGCCTTTTCGGGTTTTGGCCGACAGAATATCGATAACCGCTTCCGCTTTCGTCAGGTCGATGCGGCCGTTCAAGAAAGCCCTTTTAGTAAATTCTCCCGGACCGGCCAAACATACCCCCATGGAGAGTATGAGCTCCAGAATATTTTGCAGCACGATAAAGTTGCCATGGCAATGGATCTCCACGACATCTTCTTTCGTGTACGTCTTGGGGCTACGCATATAAACGGCCAGAACTTCGTCCAAGACTTTCCCGTTGTCAGGCCGGATGATCCTGCCGTAATAAAGTCTGTGACTGGAAAACGAATCAAGGGGAATATGCGGCTTAAAAAGATCCTTTAACACGGAAAGAGATCGAGGGCCGCTCATGCGGATGATGCCTATACCGCCGGCTCCAGGTGGCGTTGAAATTGCAGCTATGGTTGTTGTATCTGCTGCGGGTCCGGACATGGAAAATACTTCGAGGATGGTAATGTTTTAGAAGTCTAAGATTACAAAAAGAATTTTGAGCTGACTTTCCCGTCGAGCCGGCCAATTCTTTCGGCGCTTTCCTTATTGTGCGGGGTATCCTTGGATGCGAGGCTCTACGACCTCCGTCATCGGGCTATTTCCCGCCCGTTGATTTATTGTTTTTGTTCTTTGCGGCCCTTGGTCCGTGATGTTTGCGTGAACCGCCGTTCTTCTTGCCTTTTCCAGGTTTGTAAATAAGGATTTTTTTAAAGAGTCCATCGCCGACACTCCGGCTTCGTATCTCCTTATCCTCCTGCAGAGCCATGTGGATCACTCTGCGCTCAGATGGATTAAGTGCCACCAGCACCTGGGTCTTGCCGTCTTCCTTCACAAGCTTTGCAAGCTCCAACGCTTTTTGGGCCAACTCTTTTTGTCTTCTTTCCCTGAAATCTCCGACGTCTATGGACAACCGAATGCGATCGGGAATCTTTCGGGCAATGATTTTTCTAAGGATATATTGCAAACTGTCAAGGGTCTTCCCATCCTGACCGGTAAGGGGCTCTTCAAAGCTTCCCTGAATGGAGCAGTGGACGGACATCCCGGATGACTCGATCCGGATTTCAGAAGGATATCCCATAAGCTCCAGCAACTTACTCAATTCCTCTTGAACGATATCCAGACTCTCCTGACTGACCTGCCCCCCCTCCTCAGCGTCGGGAATTTCTTCCTCATCAAAGGAGTCGGCCAGATCGTCGTCTTTTTCGGCTACTACCTGCTCGGGTTCTTTGACTCGCTCAGGCGGCAGTGCTTTCTTTTTTGGTTGTTCAGAGGGTTGAACCACTTCTTGAGGTTCTTTTTTCTTTTCTGCTTTACTTGAATCCTCTTCTTCAACCTTCGGGGCTTCTTTGATGGAGGCCTTGATATGCGCCTTTTTCCTGATCAGACCGAAAATCCCGGTCGAACCTGTTTCAACCACATCTATATCCAACTCTTCCTGGGCTGCACCCAGATCTTCGCATGCCTTTTTTATGGCGTCTGTAACTTCTTTACCATAGAAATCTTTCTTATTTAACGACATCGATTTTCCTTGAGAAGTAATTGCTTAAACAGCATCCGGTCCAATACCGCCATGCCTTAATGTCAAAGATCTCAAACCGTTTTTACCGACTGCTTGTTGATAAGATACTGTTGCAGAATCGACAAGAGGTTGTTGACAAACCAGTAAAGGACAAGGCCGGAAGAGAAGTTCACAAACATAACGGTGAAGACCACCGGCAGAAACATCATAATCTTAGCCTGTGTGGGATCCGCTGTCGTCGGCGACATTTTTTGCTGTACGAACATGGATACGCCCATCAAAAGAGTCAGGACAGGAATACCGCCGAGGTATGGAATATGCAAACCGGGCCACAAGCGATCAGGCGCAGAGAGGTCCGTAATCCACAGCATGAACGGAGCATGCCGAAGTTCAATACACTGCAGAAGAACCTTGTATAACGCAAAGAAGACCGGAATCTGCAATACCATTGGCAAACACCCTCCAAGGGGGTTCACCTTATATGTCTTATAGAGGTTCATTACCTCTTTATTCATCCTGGTCGGATCATCTTTATATTTTTCTTTTATTTTCACCATCTTGGGCTGCAGCTTCTGCATGTTCCTCATGGATTTCAGACCCTTTTGGGTAATGGGCCAGAAAGCAGCTTTAAAGAGAATAGTGACAATAATAATGGCAATACCGTAATTGTGGACAAAGCCATAGAGAAAATTCAGAAGCCACAGAGTCGGTTTGGCTATTACGTCGAACCATCCGAAATTTACAGACTTATCAAGATTGCTTCCAACCTTCTTCAATAGGGACAATTTTTTCGGTCCATAGTAGAGACGGTACTTATAGACGGCCTCACCACCGGGGGGCAGGGTGTCCAGTTTGCCCATGGCAGTCATATGCACGAGATCCCCTTTCTCCTGCATTGTCACGGAAGAGAGAACATTCTTATCTCCCATGATGCTGCAGATAAAATATGTTCCTTCATATGCAGCCCAGTCAATCGAGCCTTGAATCGTCTTCGGGCTCTCGGAAATTTCTTTGCTTTTATATTCCTCGAGTTGTCCGTTCAAATACGCAGCAGGGCCTGTAAAATTATACCTGCTTTTGGCGGCACTGTCCTCGAATGGAGTGTTCATCTGCAGGAGATTCGGCTCACCTTGCAGGGAGGCGCCGGTGGTGTTTTTAACCTTCACTTCAAGGTCGATCAGATAGTGGTCGCGATCAAATACATACTTTTTCTCCACAGCAAGTCCCGAGCCGGAAACCGCATGCATCACCAACTGTTCCTTATTCTCGCCCTGTTTAAACGTCACCTCTCTGTTATCACTTGTATACAGGGTTCCAGGACCCACTGCGCTGCCCCAGGTGAAATCCAAAGGAAAGCCCTGGTTGCCCTTGGTCTCGACCAACTGTTTCCCGGGCGAATCCGGCTTATCCGTTTCTTTATACTGCTTGAGGACAAAACTTTTCAGGACCCCTCCCTTCTCTGAGAAAACGGCTTTATAAAGGTCGGTATCAACAACAAGATCTCTGGCGGGATGCTCAGGGGCTTTCACCGGTGCAGCAGGCACCGCCGCGGGAATTTCATTCTTGTTTTGCTCCGCTTTTTTCAAGACCGGAGGTGCGGCCTGTTCGGTAGCCACAGTTTCCTGTTTCTGGTTCTCAACTGCCTTTTTGGGTCCGAATCCGGCAAAGAAAAATTGATATACGATCAAAATGACAAATGAAATGACGATTGCCAGAAATGCTCTATAGTTGTCCATGCAAATTTCCGTATTGTAGGTACTCGTAAATTTTATTCATTATCCAAGAAGCAGAAAGCCTCGGACACGGAGCAGGTTTATTGTACAGGATCATAACCTCCTCTGCAGAAAGGATGACAGCGGAGGATGCGGCGGAGGGCAAGATACATCCCGCGGAAGATGCCGTAGCGCTCTATCGCCTGAAGAGCGTAAGTGGAACATGTGGGGACGAAGCGACAGCTGGGAGGAAACAGGGGAGAGATAAAGTATTGATAGCCCCGGATCAGACCGAGGAGAAACCTCTTCGGCAAATGACTGATTTTCGCTTCAGTTTTCATTTGATCTCATTGTTGCCGACATAAGGAGCGTTACGGATCGAATTACAGCAGATGGGGAACCTAGAGAAAAACCAGGACGTACGGTGAAAACAATATCCGCATTTTGCGGGTATTGTTCCCTGTTCAGGCGAAAGGACTCCCTTATAATCCGTTTCATACGGTTCCTTCTTACGGAACCTCTTATTTTCCCATTGATGCTGATCCCCAGCCGATTCCAACCAAGACAGTTGCGCCGATAAATAAGGGAGAAGCCATCACCGTGCAAACGTTTCCCCTCTCTGTATACCTGTTCGAACTCCCAGCTTTTGCGCACCAGGGAAGTCTTTGGAAGCGCAAATCTTTTCAACAGGTTCAGGCAGATAAACGTTTACGCCCTTTGGCACGACGAGCACTCAGAATAGCACGGCCTGCACGGGTCTCCATACGGGCGCGAAATCCGTGGGTTCTCTTACGTTTTAAATTGCTTGGTTGAAAGGTACGTTTACTCATCGCAGACACCTTTTGATTCTATATCCATGATATATCATGAAAATTCTTTTCATTTCCACCGAAATGGTCTTTTATCAAGGGGATTCTGACCGTCCCGGCACCATTTCTCATTTCTGTCAGCACCCTCATTCACGGGCACCCAGGAGAGTATAAACAACAAAAGAGTATTATTAACCACACATACCCGAAGCTGTCAAACAATTTTGCCTCACTTGCCTCATTCCCCGCTTGCACGAGTATGAAGGTTGTGCTAGTGTTTCCGGTTGAGCATATAGCTCCGGGAATGTAGTCTATTGTTTATGATAAGAATCACGCTTTGCTAATGCCAAAGTGTATTTTCAGCTGTAAAGCATACCGGATATGGTTTCTCAACTTCCATTCACCTACTCGGACATCGACTGGGAACTGCTTTGGAAAAACGCCAGGGAAAAAAAATCCTGGAGCGGGAAAAAAGTCGAAGACTGGGATAAGAACGCCAAGGCATTTGCCGAAAGAAATGCCGATTCGCCCTATGCATCGATGGTCCTCTCCCATCTCCGGGTGAAGGAATCCATGACGGTTCTCGATATAGGCTCCGGCCCAGGCACCCTTGCCCTGCCGTTGGCCCAGCGGGGAGCGGCCGTGACTGCCATGGACTATTCATCCAGTATGATAGACATTCTGGCGAAACTGGCAGAAAAGAACAACCTGGGTAACGTCCGGACCCTGAGGTGGTCATGGGAGGATGATTGGGATGCTCTGGGCATTGGTGTCTACGATTTGGTCATCGCCTCGAGATCCCTCGGTGTGGATAATCTTGGCGCGGCCTTGAGAAAAATCGACGATCATGCGGGAAAACAAGTATTTATTGTTGACCGAATAGCCCCAACCCCCTTCGACCCGGCAGCGTTCAATGCCGTCGGCCGGCCCTGCGAGTCCGGTCCGGATTACATTTATACCGTAAATATCCTCTACTCCATGGGTATCCATCCCTCCATCGACATATTGGAGTTGGAGAAAGATCTCATCTTCCCAGACCTCGAAAAAGCCCTCGAAGCCTATTCCTGGATGTTTAAAGATCTCAGCGACAAGGAGAATGCCGCTCTGATCGATTATGTTTCGTCACGTATTGTTCGATCCGACGGGAAGCACGTTGTTATCCGTCGGGAATACCCTCCCCGCTGGGCGATGATCCAATGGATGAAAGCATGAGCGGAGCGTAAACAATCCCTTATTACTACAGATTGAGATGTCAATAAATGAATATGATGTGGCTGTGATCGGGGCCGGTCATGCCGGTTGCGAAGCAGCCCTTGCGGCGGCAAGGATGGGAATGAAAACCTTGGTTGCCGTCATCAACGCCGATACCATTGGTGCAATGTCCTGCAATCCGGCGATAGGCGGTCTCGCCAAAGGACACCTGGTCCGGGAAATCGATGCCTTGGGCGGTGAAATGGC
>JBJKQT010000036.1:0-22154 GCA_046705065.1 Desulfocapsaceae bacterium | reverse complement strand
CTGCCGTCCGGAGTACCGACAAAGATCATATCATCCATGGTGTTGAAAAAGGTGCGGAAGTTTTTTTCCCTTTCGCGCAACGCCTCCTCACGGCGGACAATAACCTCCGTTTTTTCACGAACAAGTATACGGAGCCGGACGTTCCATGCCCATATGACAAGAGACAACAGAACAAGGCCGCCAACGGCTATGGATATCGGCCAAAGATAACGTTCGAGAAATGCCTCCTTATGTCCGTATGTCGTCCCGAGCCATTTTTGGCTTATTTTATCCAAGACGCCGTTTTCGCGAGCTTCTTCGATGCCTTTGTTCAATATGTTGACAAGCATGATGTTGCCTTTTTGGGCTGCCATGCAATTTTTGCCCACATAAAGAGGAGGGCCCATTTTTCTCACATACTCCGCAAGCCGGTCCTTGAAAATATGGTAGAGCACGATGGGCTCGTCGCCTATTACCGCATCGGCCTTGCCGGCGATGACGTCATCGGTAGCCTCGGAAAAATCTTTTGTACTGATTATGGTGAATTGAATGCCACGGGACTCCAGAAAGTCTTTGGCGTAATCACCTTTTTGGATGGCTATGGTTTTTCCGTTGAGATCGTTAATGTCTTTAATATCAGTCCGCTCAGCCTTGACGAAAATCGATGCGGGGACGTCAAACAGAGGGTCGGTGAATTGGAACTTCTCTGTTCTTTTTTCACTGTAAAAAAGACTTGTAAGTATATCGGCTTTACCTGACAGAACGGCTTGTTGCGCCTGTTCGAACGTCATGTCTTCAAACACCGGTTGGAACGACAGCTCCACCGCCAGCCAGCGTATCAGGTCGATCATCATGCCTTGGGGCTGATGATGGGCGTCGACGAATTCGAATGGCGGGTAATGAGCCTGACTGACAAAGACGATTGTGCCTTTGGAACGGAGATACTCTTTTTCCGCGCTTGTCAGATTGATCGCGGAACAATTCGATGAGAAAATAAAAATGAAGAGAAAGAGAAAAAGAGCAACCAGTTGTGAGGTTGATTTTTTTGCTTTGGCCATTTTGTGGTCCTTGTTTTTTCGTCTTTTAGAGGACAAACCAAATTGCATTTACACAAAATTCCTATTTATGGCAATAATTCAGTACCTGTCAAACTGTTTATTTCTGATAGGCTCCACAGCAGAAAGGGCGAAGGAGGGCCGAAATTTCCAGATCATTGACGGCTTCGACGTGTGCGAATAATCCGTCAGGCAAAAGGAGCGGAATGGCTTTCAGTGAAACATATAGAGTAATATCCGGAAAAAATCGCAAGGAATTATCACGGCATCCTTTGCAGTCACCGACGGTTTTCCACAGCGCGGGATTCTTCGGCGGTTTACCTTGCGAAAAAAAAAGTCTGTGGTATGATGTCACCCGCAAAAGGCGTCTCTGGACCCTTGATGAATGTTTGTCTTTTTTTGGGCGGGTAGCTCAGCTGGATAGAGTGTCGGCCTCCGAAGCCGAAGGTCGTGAGTTCGAATCTCATCCCGCCCACCAGCTTATGCAGTATTCTTCTTTTTTCTCCGATCCTTGAAATACCCCCACATCTTATAAAACGGTTGCCGTTTTTCCAACTCTGCCGAACGACACGATAATTCCAAGGCAGGAAAAAACGGCGTACGCCACAAGACCCGCTCGCATACTGAAAAGAAACAGCGGCAGCGTCTGTTCAGTTATAGCATGTTTTCCCATGATAAGTGAAAAAATAAGTGATATGGTCGTTAAACTTGCCGCCATTCCCAATGTCCGCATGGCGCCTATCATTCCTGAGGCAACGCCGAACTGCCTGCGTTCTACACTTCCCATGATGGCTGTGGAATTTGGTGTTATGAAAATACCGAAACCCGAGCCGATCAGCATGAGCTCGATAACAACGAGCCACATGGGGATATTCGGTCCCACGGTGATCGCTGCCAGAAGAAGCCCTGCGGAACTTGCAAGCATTCCGCTTGTGGCCACTTTGGCGATATCGAATTTTTCGGCCAGCCTTCCGGAAATCGGAGAAGCCACAACCTGCATAAGCGGTTGCATCAGCAGAACAAAACCCGCCTGACGAGGAGAGAGTCCCTTGGCGTATTGAAGAAAAAGACTCATCAGAAAGATGATACCGAATGTGGCGGCATAATTGCCCAAGGCTGCAAAGCAGCTCAGAGTGAAGAACCTGTTCTTGGACAGAAGCGACACCTCCAGGAGCGGACTTGTCGACCGCAACTCCATTCGAAGAAAGACCACGAGGCCGGTTAAGCCCGCAATGATCATGGGCAGTCCTACGAGGATCTCTTTCCCGTGAGCCGCCCCTGTCATGATAAAGCCGACGCTCACGGCATAGGCCAGGCTTCCTTTCCAGTCCATTTGCTCACCGGATGCGTTTTTCTCCATTTCCTGCATGCCGAAAAGGCACACGGCGATCGCCGCCAGACCGATGGGTACCGCCAGCAGGAACACATGCCGCCAGCCGAAATGAAGGGTGACATACCCGCCTATCACCGGTCCGGTGGATAGCCCCAGATAGGTGCAGGCTGAAACAAAGCCTATCTTCCGCGCTCTGAGTTCCGGAGGATAAGCCGCTGCCACAAGGGCCATGCTGCCGGACAAAACCATGGACGACCCGATGCCTTGAAGAAAGCGAAACAGCATCACCATCCTGATACTGGTTGAAAATCCCAGGGAAAATGTCAAGGCGGTAAAAACGCACAAACCGGTGAGGAAGATTCTGCGCTGACCTATAATATCACCGAACCGACCGAAGGTGAGCATGGTCATGGCAAGGGACAATACGTAGAGTTGCTCAACGAGGCCGAGTTGCATGGCAGAGGCGCCAAGATCCCGCCCCAAAGACGGAAGGGCGACACCGACACTGGTCAGCATGAACGGGGCCATAAACTGGGCGATGCATACCGTGATCAGTATCATTGCCGGAGCCCCGGTTTGTACAATATTTCTACCCAAAATCATTTTTAGCTGTTTGCCACCCGGGATATCGCCCAGTTGTTCCCCGGCATGCACGTACCTCCGTCGAACCGATCACTATGTGATGATGTCCGTGGAATTTGTTCACCAATTCCTTGAAGCCGCAAGGATCGAATCTTCAATTATGGAAAGTCCTTCATCCATCTGGTCGGAGGTGATATTCAGAGCTGGAAACAGGCGAATGACATTCCCCTGCGTTTGCCTGACGAAGAGACCTTTTTTCAGGCAGAGATCGACGATGCCCGCAGTTGTCGTCTCATCGCGCAGGACAATGCCTATCAGCAGCCCCTGGCCTCGTACCTCTTTTACAATTTCAGGGTAGGCGATTCGCCAGCCGGAAATATGCCGTAATGCCTTGGTTCCGAGCGAATCAACGTGGGATGAAATATCACTTGCGATGAGATTTTTGATTACGGCATGTGCCACGGCGCAACCCAGCGGATTGCCGCAATACGTCCCCCCGTGGTCTCCCTGTTCCAATCGCGCGGCAATCGCTTCCGACATTGCAAAGGCTCCAAAGGGAAATCCTCCCGCGATACCTTTGGCCATGGTCAGAAAATCGGCCTCGACTTCCTGCGCGGCTGTGGCGAACATCGGGCCCAGGCGGCAGAAACCCGTCTGGATCTCATCGACGATCAACAGACTGCCGTTGGCCCGGCAGAGACGGCTTAAGCCGGGAAGGTAATCCTTGGACGGGACTCGAACACCTCCCTCTCCTTGAACCGGCTCAACGATCACGGCGGCCACGGCATTATCAAGGCTGTGTTCGACGGCATTGAGATCGTCGAACGGTACAAATCGATAATTGGGCATGAGGGGATTGAATCTGCCGCGATGGTTCATCTGGCCCGTTGCCGATGCGGTGCTGATGGTCCGGCCGTGAAAACTCTTTTCTGTGGAGACGATGTCCGGGCGTCCGGTGACCTTCCGGGCGAGCTTGATCGCGGCATCATTGGCCTCCGCTCCGCTGTTGGTGAAAAACACACGCGTCAGGGGCTTGGGCAATACCTCACAAAGCAGAGAGAGAAGCCGGGCCCGGGCAGGGGAATAGGTAAGGCCTGAGTTCGGATTCTGAATGATCTTCCTGCTCTGATCCATAAGGGCCGCCGTGATTTCCGGATGGGCATGACCCAGGCAGGTTACGCCCCAGCCAGACGTGAAATCCAGGTACCCTCTACCCTCCTCATCCCAAACATAGACCCCGTCTCCATGATCGATGGATATGGGTATCTTCTTAAAAAAAGGAGGCAGGTGGGCATCCTCGATATGCATGGTCATTTCTGTGGACATTGTTTTACTCTTCGTTTGATTTATCGGGAGTCAAAAGCTTTCTTCCGGAAGGTTGGGTTCCACAGGGATTTTCCGCCGTTTCTGCCCTATGCTTTGGCAATCTCCGGTTGTAGTCGTCGAGATTTTAATGATGATAAGCCGTACCTGTATTCGGCATTGGAATGGTGACCAGGCCTTATTGTAACACTGCGGCATACTATTACCAAGAGATGCGTACATGAAAGGCGATTTACTTTTTCACTTTTATGTGACCCTACTTCTTTTTTGGATACGTCTTTTTTTCGATTTTCAATGTTTTTGGTTTTTTAGCTAAGGTCTATTTACAAAAAATCGCGGATAAATATAATTGTATAGTATGTAGGGCTTCTCAATTGTGCAGTTTATTAACCGAGCCGTAACGGCTTTTTGTGGTTAACTTCAACTCAAGGAGAGTGCTATGAACAAATCATTTTCCATCTTTTTGCTCGCAATTTTCGGAGCATTCCTGTTGTCGTGCGGACCAGCGGCAGTCCCAGTCAAGGCGCAAGATCTCACGTTGCGTTTTGCCTGGTATATGCCGCCGGATACCGCTACAGCCAACCAGGGGAATGCCATTGCCAAGGAAATAGAATCGTTGAGCAAAGGTAAAATACATGTTGAGACCTATCCTTCAGGATCGCTTCTCAAAGAATCAAATATTTCTGAAGGGATAGCAAACAATACCGCCAATATGGGCATTTTTGCAATGCATTGGTGGTCGAAACAAGAGCCTTCATTGGAATGGGATACCATTCCTTTTCTCATCGACGATGCCGGAGCGCTTCTCAAAGCCCTGCACGGGAAACTGGGTGATGATGTCAACAAGACCCTTAATAAACACGGGATTCAGATCATCGGCTGGGGATTCTACGGATATGCCAAAAGCTACATCAACACCAAGCATCCGATCAAGGTTCCAAGCGACTTGAAAGGACTGCATATGCGTTCAGAAGGCAAACTTTCCGCCCTGTTCCTGAAAGCTCAGGGGGCGACTCCTGTGGCTGTCGATTCAAGTGAGGTTTACACGGCAATGCAGCGTGGCGTTTTGGACGGCGGAGTATCCGGGCTGTCCTCAATCGTATCCCGCAAATGGTTTGAGGTCGGCAAGTATATCACCGCAATTCATTACGTTCCTCTTGTCTATCCCGTCCAGGCAAACATGCAGTGGTGGAAGGGGCTTACCCAGAGCCAGCGGGACATCATTTCCAAGGCCATTGCCAAAACGGAAGATTCCGCCGTGGCCAATATAGAGCATGAATTCACCAACGACATCAAAATTGCCGAGAAAAACGGCAATGAGGTATACAGGCCGACTCCTGCAGAATTGAAAGTGTGGAAAGAAACCGCCGGAGCCTTGGGCGAGAAGAACTATCTCGCCGAAACGGGAGAAGACGGAAAACAGATCATATCCGACGTGAGAATGGCCCTTGGCCATTGATGATTAAAAAAGGTATCTCCTGTGCAAGACACCTCTAACAAAACAAAAAAACACCTCAACGATCCGGCTGTTGATTCGGCCGGATCCGGGACGAAGGATACGGATGCTCCCGCCGATGATCATAGGGCGGGAGCATCTTATTGTCGTGTCGTCAACTTCTTGAAAATAATAACCGGCCGTTTGGCGGCCGCAACCGGGAACCTGGCGGCCGTCACGATTCTCGTTTTGGCGGCAACCATCATTCTCGGCATCGTCCTGCGCATTCTACGCATCGATAATTACTGGACGTACGATCTCGATTTGTTTTCACTGGTCTGGCTTGCCTTTGTCGGTGCGGTGCTGACATCACTCAGAGAACACCATGTAACAGCTGGAATTGCGTTGGAAAATATTTTTGGCGGTCGAGGGACGTTGCTCCACATTTTACGGTTTGCCGTTGTGGCGGCCTTTTTGGTGATGTTTGCCGTCTCCGGCTATCGTCAGGCGTATTCGAGTTTTATTACACATGAAGCAACCATCGACGTCGTGGCATGGCCTGTGTGGATTGCCAAAGCGGCTTTGCCTTTAGGGGCTGTTCTTTGGCTGGTGGCCGAGATACATAAGTTCTTGAGAAGGTTCTCAGAAACAAGGCGGCCGCAAAAATGAGACGCGATTCCAGGAGAGACCGTTTCCCGGGAGGAAGTGTGCCGTTGAAACAGGCGAATACGGAGAAGGGAGATTTATGGCATTTACCATGACTTTTGTTGCGCTGGGGCTGCTTTTGATTCTGGGCATTCCCATTTCCATTTCGCTTTTGTTGAGCGGAACCCTTGGCTATATGCTGGCCATCGGTTTTCAGCCTGGAATTACAGCCTTGGCTCAGGGAGCTTATTCGGATTTAAATTCCTTCGTGATCATTGCCATCCCTCTGTACATCCTGATGGGACAGTTGATGCTCAAAGGAGGTGCGGGACGCGATCTTTTCGATCTGGCGCAGCGTTTTTTGGGCAAATTGCCGGGCGGCCTGGCCATCGCCGCAGTGGCCGCAAGCGCGATTTTTGCCGCCATTTCAGGATCATCCACGGCCACAGCAGCGACCATCGGTTCCATCAGTATTCCTGAAATGCTCGATCGCGGCTACGACCGGAAAATGGCGATGGGATCGGTTGCCGTGGCAGGCACCCTGGGCATTTTGATTCCTCCGAGCATTTCCTTCATCTTGTACTCTTTGGTGACGAACACTTCCGTGGGGCAGCTTTTCATGGCCGGTGTGTTTCCAGGGCTTTTGCTTGCCTCGCTTTTTATTGTCTATACGGTGGTAGCAGCCTGGCGTCAAAAGAAGAAAAGCGGTGATACCTCCGTGGGTGAAAGGAAGGATATCCCGGTTACCCGCGGAATGATCGGCAGCCTGTTGATGATTCCCATCGTCCTTGGCGGGATTTATCTGGGGTGGTTTACTCCCACTGAGGCGGCCGCTGTGGGAGTTGTTTATGCCTTGTTGTTGACCGTGGTGCTCAAAAGAACCTTGACGTGGAAACTCATGTGGCAGGCATCCTTGGACAGCGTCGTGACCAGCGCGATGATCCTGATGCTCATTGCAGGGGCGTCGGTTTTCGGCAACACCCTTTCTTTGCTGCGCGTGCCGCAGGATGTCACCACCTGGCTTGAAGGGATGAATTTGAATACATGGCAGTTCCTGATCGCCATCAACATTCTTTACCTGATTCTGGGGATGTTTATGGATGCGGCAGCGGCGATTTTGGTTACAATCCCCATTCTTCTGCCGGGTCTCCAGGCCTTGCACATCGATCTGGTCTGGTTCGGCGTCATCCTGGTTATGAACATGGAGATCGGAGCAGTTACCCCGCCGGTTGGCATGAATCTTTTCGTGGTTCAGGCCCTGCGCGATGATTTCACCATACGCGAAGTGCTCATGGGGTCCTTGCCCTATGCCTTCGTCGGGTTGATAGGGCTTATCATCGTCATGATCTTTCCCAAGATCGCCCTTTTGCTGCCCGGATTCGTCGGTTGATGAAAGATACAACGTCGACTCGTCTTTCGATGAAAGACCAGGTAACGGCCACGCTCATGGCTCTTGCAAGCGGTGTTGCAGGAGGCGCTCTTTTCGCCTGGTTGGGGCTTCCCATGCCCTGGCTTTTGGGCGCAATCTGCGGTACGGCAACGCCTGCAATGGCCGGGGTCAGAGTCCGGATCCCAACCTGGCTGCGGAGCATTCTCCTTGTGGTCGTGGGATTGATGATAGGCTCGGGAATACATCATGGCAGTCTGGCGGGCATCTCCCGCTGGCCCATTACCATGATAGGTGTAACCGTTTACGTGGCCGTGGTTATAGCCTCAATCTATCGTTTTTTACGGAAGTTTGCAGGCTTCGACCCTGTCACCGCTTATTTTGCTGCGTCACCGGGCGGTATCCTGATGATGACGACCTTGGGAGGAGCCTTCGGCGGACGGGAACGTAGTATTGCCTTGACTCATGCCGTCCGTGTCGTGCTTGTTTTGTTTACCATCGTGCTGGGATATCATATGATGTTGGGGGCGGGGAACACCTCATCACCTGTGGAGCCCGTTTCCCACCTAAGCTGGTCTCAGGCTGGACTTTGGGCCATACTCGGTGCGGCCGGCTGGTGCGGCGGAAAGCTTTTGCGCCTGCCGTCGGCAGCGATGCTCGGCCCGTTTTTGTTGATTGCGGCGGCTCAACTGTCGGGACTTGTAATTACACCGTTACCCGGATTTGCGCTTCTTGTGGCCGAGGTGGTGATAGGCAGCGGTATCGGCTCCGATTTTTCAGGAGTAAAGCTCGCCGAGCTGGTTCGCGGACTGGCCCTTTCTTTCCTGGTTACCCTGTGGATGCTCGTTCTTTCCTTGCTTTTCAGCCTGGTGTTGAGACCGATTACAGGGCTTCCATTGGATGCACTTTTTCTTGCCTTCTCCCCCGGCGGTCTCACCGGAATTTCTCTGGTTGCCCTGGCGTTGAAAATAGACCCGGCCTTTGTTACCGCCCATAATGTCCTTCGTGTCGTGCTCATTCTCTTCGGCTCCCCTCTCGTATTCAGGGCTATAAGGGGAAAAACAAACAACTCGCGAAAAAAACGAAAAGAACAATGAGGCTTTGTATTCATGTTTGATTTTAGGAGAAAAACCAGTCATGGCTGATCTTGCGAAGATCTATGATGTTCTCGTGATCGGGGGAGGAAACGCCGCCCTTTGCGCAGCCTTAACGGCAAGGGAGGCCGGGGCAAGCGTACTCGTCCTGGAGCATGCCCCGCGTCCGTTTAGAGGAGGCAACAGCCGTCATACCAGAAATCTCAGATGCATGCACGAGGGACCAACGGCATTTTTGCAAGATGCCTATCCTGAAGAGGAGTATTTCGGAGATTTGCTGAAGGTGACCGAAAAACAGACCGATGAAAAACTGGCGCGGCTGATGATTCGCGAATCGGCCGAAGTTGCGGATTGGATGTATGCGCGTGGCGTGCGCTTTCAGCACATCAAGGGTACGTTGCATTTGGCACGCACCAATCCTTTCTTTCTGGGTGGAGGAACAGCGCTACTCAATGCCTATTACCGGCAGGCGGAGCGGTTGGGCGTCGATATTCTCTACGATACCGAGGTCCTCACTCTCGACATCGACAATGGGATGTTTCGGTCGGCCGGTGTGCGCAGCAGGGCTTTTCCGGAAGAAGTCAAAGCCCGGTGCCTGGTTGTGGCGTCCGGAGGTTTTCAGGCCGATATCGATTGGTTGAAAGAAGCATGGGGAGAGATCGCCGCCAACTTTATCATTCGGGGAACACCGTTCAACAAGGGACGAATGCTAAAAGAATTGATCCGGCATGGCGCCTTGGCCATTGGGGATCCCCGGCAGGGACACGCCGTGGCCATCGATGCCAGATCTCCCCGGTTCGATGCGGGCATTGTAACTCGCCTCGACTGTGTCCCTTTCGGTATCGTCGTCAATAATAAAAGTCGAAGATTCTATGATGAAGGAGAGGATTTCTGGCCGAAGCGCTACGCGATCTGGGGGCGGCTGGTTGCGGGGCAGCCCGTACAGATTGCGTATGCGATTATTGACGCCAAGTCCATAGACGCTTTCATGCCCTCGCTTTTTCCTCCGCTTAAGGCTGACAGCATCGGTGCTTTGGCCAAGACTTTCGGGCTTGAACCGGCTCGCCTGGAAGAGACGGTCGCCGCATTCAACAGAGCAGTGAAACCGGGCGGTTTCGATCCGACACGGCTTGACGGCTGCCGGACGGAGGGACTTGATCCCCCCAAGAGTCATTGGGCTCGGCCGCTTGATACCCCGCCGTTTTTCGGTTATCCGTTGCGGCCGGGAATAACTTTCACCTACCTCAGCGTCAAGGTCAATGAGCAAGCCAGGGTAGTGATGGCAAATAACCGGCCTGCTGATAATATGTTTGCCGCAGGCGAGATCATGTCGGGTAATATTTTGGGAAAAGGATATATGGCGGGAACCGGTATGACGATCGGCACCGTTTTCGGCCGAATAGCCGGAAGAGAGGCGGCGTTGTATGTCAAACAATGAAGCGGTGACCCTAAAAGAGGCCCGGCGTATCATGGAGGTCTGCAATGCCTGCCGTTACTGCGGCGGTTTCTGCGCGGTCTTCCCTGCTATGGAAAAACGCCGGCGGTTTATTGACGGCGATCTGAGATACCTGGCCAACCTGTGCCACAACTGCGCAGGATGTTTCCATGCCTGCCAGTATATTCCGCCACAGGAGTTCTGTTTGAATGTTCCTGCAACCATGGCCGAGCTTCGTGTTCAAACGTATCAAAAATATGCCTGGCCCTCCATTGCGAGCGGACTTTTTCATCGCAACGGGCGGATGGTTTCACTTCTCACGACGGCTCTCTGCGTAGTCGTTCTCGTTCTGACCTGGTTGTTTCGCGGAACGGATGCACTCTTTTCAGCCCATCGCGGAGCTGGGGCTTTCTATGGTGTCATATCCTACCCTTCGATGGTGGTCGGAGGGCTTATATTCTTTATGTTTGCAATCACTGCGCTTGCGATGGGGCTTGCTCGTTTTGTCCGCGGGATGGGGTGGAACCTAGCCGAGCCCGTTCGTCCTTTCCATCTTGTCGTCGCTATGCGCGATGTCTTGACGCTGAGGTATCTCGGCGGTGCCGGAGACGGATGCAACGATGTCGACGATGGATTCACACATCAGAGGCGATGGTTTCACCAGGCGGTTTTCTATGGGTTTGCCAGCTGTTTGGTTTCGACAACCGCGGCGGCCGTTTATGATCACCTCCTGCATCTACCGGCTCCCTATGCCTTTTTCAGTCTGCCGGTATTGACCGGGACCATCGGAGGACTCGCCATCTTGGCCGGGACGGCAGGGTTCTTCCGGCTCAAGCTTGTGCGCGACCCGCGGCCGACTGTGCACGCGTTGCTGGGAATGGACGTTGTCTTTTCCGCTCAGCTCTTTCTCGTGAGCCTAAGCGGCCTGCTTCTGCTTTTCTTAAGGGGAACGGCGGCCATGGGGGTCTTGCTCGCCCTTCATCTGGGTCTTGTGGCGGCTCTATTTCTCAGTTTTCCTTACGGAAAATTCGTCCATATGCTCTATCGTTTTGCCGCCTTGGTTCGTTATGCCGCCGAAGGTCCCGGTCGGGGAGAGTCGTAATATCGATAGAGGGAAAAAAAGCAAGTACGGCATTTTGCAAAGGGATCCTCAACAGGTGAGGTGAAAGGCCCCGGCAACGGATTTCCCCTGATTTTCCAGCCGGTTGAATGTTTTTACGGCTTCCTGGGTGATTTCGGCGATAAGTTGTATATCTTCGTGAGCCAAGCCTTCCTGAAGAGCGAGGGGGATTCGCATCTGTCCGGCATAACCGGTGCCGACGACGACAATTCGAGGTTTTTGTTGAAGAATATCCTCTATGTCGCTGAGGTCCAGCCTATGTCCTTCCTGACGCCACCAATCCGAAAAGACTTTTCCCCCAACAATCTTGAGATCCCGGCAATAGCGGGTTCCCTCCACTGTCATGCAACCGCCGGTTGAGTAATTGTCAATCATGGGCTCCTCCTTTGGTAATTCGTTCCGTAGAACCCTTAGGACTGAATGTCCTGTGGAATACAGTAAAGCCGTGCGGCGACAATTCAAGGCGTACCTTTAGCATAAGATTTTTGATCGAAGGACCGTACCTCAGTTGCCGAAAAGACTCTTTAACGTCGAGTTGAGCAATTGCTTGGTCGGGCTGCTTTTTTGATCCTTTTCGTTTGGTGCAATCTTTTTCAACAGCTGTTTTTCCAATTCTTGCCTAGCTTTGCCAACGGCTTGTTTTTGCAGGGCCTTACTGTCGAGGGCGATTCTCGGCTCGCTCAGAGTTCCATCAACCTTCACCGGCAGCAATCCCCAACCGTTTTCATCCGTCATAATCTGTTTCAAATCGCTGCCGGAGCGGATGCCCGCCATTGTTTGAGGCGACAGACGGGCATTAAGGCTGAGATCGATGGGGCCATCGACCGCAACCGTTCCTTCGGGATTCAATTTGAGACTGGAGCTGTCAAGAGCGCCTTGAAGCGCGACAACACCGTTTCGCAAGGTATAGCTGCTCTGGAAGCGGGTAAAGCTCAGTTTCTGCAGATCCGTGCTGCCCAGGAAGTTTGCCAGAGCGATCACCATGGGTGACCCGCTTACCTCCCCGTCGTTCACCTGAATGTTCCCATCCGCCTGCAGGGTTTTGATAAAGGATTCTGATCCGCTGCCGTGTCCGGCAAAGGTCGTATGGGACTCTGCCACGCCGCTCACGCTTTGATCGCTGTCCGGGAAAAGTCCGCTATCCAGCACGGCCAGCTGAAGTTTTGTTAGATCAAGTTTTCCTCGATACGCAAGTCCTTTCACCGCAAGGTCAATATCGGCTGTGGCGCTCAGTTGGCCGCCGGCCACTCCGAATCCGCTTCGCATGATTTGCAGATGATTGTTTTTCAATTGAATATCGGCGGAAATATTATCCATGGGTAATTGCCTGTAGGTCCCTTTTGTGATGCGAATCATGCCTTGAATGTCGGCAGGTACGGAAAACGGCCCGATTTCTTCCTGGGAGGGTTTTGCCTGTTGATTCGCTGGTTGAGGTGTGTCGACGACTGCGTTTGAACTTACCGTTCCTGTATTGTTTTGCGGAGGAGTTGCTTTATCGTCAAGGGCCTCTTTCTGTGCCATTTTTTTTGATGCCGGGATGAGTTTGTTGAAATCCATTGTATCGGCCGTCAGCTGGAAGCCCCCGGTGATGTGGCCGCTAAACAGATTCGCAGCATGAAAAGAAAGCTGGGCCGGTTGATCGCCAAGATTCAAGGCCAGATTGTCTGCCTTTATCTGCTGCCCGGAAAAATCGACGCTGCCGTTGATTCCGGCCTGTATTCCTGAGAGGTTTGTCTGGACGTCTTCGAGATTCAGATCGGCTTTTTTAAGCAGCCGGGCACCGGCGCTCGGTTTCCCTGCCAGTTCCACAAGGGCGTTGACCTGCCCGGACAGTCCATAAGCCCGGATGTCCTTTGCCAGGCCGGCCGGCAGACCTTGATTGAGCTTTTCCAGATTCAGGTGATCCAGAAAAAGGGCCATGGCGAGATCCGGCTCCTTGGCGCTGAAATTCACTTTTCCCACGGTGCGCAGAGGGATGTTGTTGAGTTTGACGAGGAGGCTGGAAAAGTCGAGCAGTTTCTCATTCATCTTATAGGAAAGCGATGAATCGATTTCCAGCTTTGCCTGTTTGAGTTCGGCTTTGGGAGCGGCATCGAGGAAAAGATCGAGCCGGTCCAGGGTCATCTTTCCTTTTGCTGAGATGTCGCTGGGAGACATGGTGGTTTTGAGATTGACGGTAAGAACCCCTGAACCGAGTTTCCCGGATATGGCGTTCTGAAAATAAGGGGCGAACCCTGCAATATCGAGAGATTCGATATCGAGGTTCGCATTGCCGGATCGGTTTTTTACATCATAGGCGCCTGAAAGAGCTATTTTTGCCGCGCCCAAGGATGCTGAAAGTTCAACGGGAAAGGATCTGTCGAGGGTGATGTTTTTCGCCTCGAGTGAAAGATGTTCGAGGGTGTAACGTAGGGGTGTTTTCTCGGATTGCGATCGATCGATGAAAAGGAGTTGACCGCCTGAAACCGTGATTCTGTTTACAAGGAGATTTAGGGCGGTTGCCGGTGAAGCAGCCGGCGATGCGGGCCGGCCGCTTTTTGTTGAAGTATCGGACTGTTCCGATTTGCTCGTATTTCCTTTTTGTGGGTCGGTTTTGCCCATCAGATCGTCGAAATTAAACCTGCCGTTTGGGTATCTGACCACAACGATTTGCGGTTCGACCAGATTGATATGATCGATAACCACTTTGCCGGTGAGCAAGGGGAGAAATTGATAGTGCATGTCCATGGATTTAACAGCAATAAAATTGCCGCTGCCGTCCTTCCGCTTCACCTGTAGATCTTGTAGAGAAATGCCGGAAAATAAACCGATATGTATATTTTCCAAGGCGACTTTTCTCTTCAAACTGTGTTCGGTAAACGGCACCACTGTCTCGCGGATCCTCTCCGGAGTCACCAACGTTTTAACAAGTACCACCATAACGATGGTGAGAACGACCACGATTCCGAGTATCAGCAACGAAATCTTCGTCAACCTGGACATGCTTTCCTCCTAGTTCGTTTCCGGCTGAAAACCGTTGTTTGCTCCGAGACCTTCGTTATGTGCAAATATTTATCCTTGAAATATCACTTCTCTGTGTACAGTAATAATTTGCGCATGCCGCGATCTCGAACCAAACTCCCAGTTTTCGGATGGAAACCAGTTCATATGTGATTTACTTATGCATTTTAACCATCTTATATCCTGAGACCAGAGGAAATTCTGAAAAAGCAGCCACTGGATAGTGCCTTTGGTTTAAGTATTAGTATAACTATTTATTATGAAAAGGAAATGCGAAAAAGAAAACTGTAAAACACCGGCTTCGTAACACCCCGGGTTGTGGAAGCAGGGGACGGACATTATTGTGTATTTTGACAAGAGAGTCCAATGGATAGAAAATGGTTTCTTTTCTATAACACATCTGAATATCAAGCAATTTTTAAAACTGGAAGTTCCTGGCCGACAATGAAGCTATCAAGAGAGGACGGCGACAAAACGAATACTGCCGGGTTGACTTCTTAGAAAAGAATCGGGTTGGAAAGAGAGGCCAAGGGCTTTATGAACACCGGAAGCACGGAGGTGATCTGAATATGAGCAATATGGATCCTGTATGCGGGATGGAAATCGATCATCTGAAGGATGAGTTCAAGCACGAATATAAAGGAAAACCGTATTATTTTTGCAGTGAGCACTGTTTTACGGCATTTAAAAATGACCCGGAACGGTTCTTGAACGGGGAAACCGCCGAAGTTGCTGCTTCTCGAGGGGAAAAACCGCTCTTGGGCAGACCTTTCACTTGTCCTGCACACCGTGGGGTTCTTCAGGATTGTCCGGGCAGATGTTTTCAGTGCGGTGCCGTGCTGGTTCGGGTCGGGCCGTTTTATGGAGAATCTTTCAAGGAAGTTAAGAAAAAATAGTAAGTGGGAAGATTGTGCGTATTATTTCGGAAACCCCGGTAGTTGCTCGTTCTTGCGATAGACAATGCCGTTGAATCGTGCGATGATTGCATTTCGTTCGTCTGTGACCAGAACATCATAGGCACCTAGACGTCTGGGTGTATCCACCTCCGTTGCCGTGGCATAAAGTGTTCCCGTTGACTTTCCTTGCAGAAACGAGATGTTGACGTTGATTGCCAGGGCAAGTTGGCCGTGGCTGTTCGAGGCCACGGCAAAGGCCAGGTCGGCAAGTGTGAAGATTGCTCCGCCCTGGACGACATTTGCCGCATTGAGGTGTTTGTCCTCTATTTCAAGCTTTGCCTTGCAATAGCCTTTTCCCGCTTCAATGATTTCAACTCCGGTGAGCGCGGCGTACCGGTCTGCGGCAAAAAGATTCTTGGCTGTTTGCGTGTCCATGGGCAATTAGAGATAATTTTTTTAAAAATGAGAGGCAACGACAGTTTGCAACATCTATCAGATCAAGAGGCAATTATCAAGGTCGAACCCGCACGGATACTCATTTAAGAGGCCCTTTGCAGCCTGCAGCGGTTGGCCAGTTGATGGGCCATGCGGGTGGGCTCCGGCAGGCGATATCGGGTGGTGCAGCGGAGGACCAGATCGGTTGCCGATGCCATATCTACCTTATGCCCGGGGGAGATATAAAGGGGTTTGACTCCTTGTCGGGTGGTCAGAACCACACCGATTTCTCTGCCCTCGAGAAGAAGCGGTGTTTTGCTCCCGCGTTTTTTATCCGGCGGTTCGTGGTCACCGCACAGGCGGGTCTTGGCACAACCGACGGTGGGGCGATCGATCCATAAGCCGAGATGACTGGCAAGACCGAACCGTCGCGGATGGGCGATGCCTTGGCCATCCACAAGCACGGCATCGGGGACAGTCTGTAATTGACGAAACGCCTCCAGAACCACCGGCAACTCTCGAAAGGACAATAAGCCGGGAACATACGGGAAGGGACTTTGAAGGTGAGCGCATGACTCTTCGATTACGCTCCAGTCGGAAGTTTGTAGAACGACGACGCCTGCGAAAAACTGTTTCCCGTGGCGTTCATAGGAGACATCGACTCCGGCCACGGTGTCCAGATGCTCAGGCAACAGGTTTTCCACCCTGACTCGCGGAGCAAGAAGGGTCTGGAGAGCAATTGCTTCTCTGGGGAATAGATCCCAGCCATGCATTTTAGGAAATTGCATAATTCGCCGACAAGTTGTAAAAAACAATCGAAAAAGGCGTTGATGCCGTTTTCGATTACCGTAGACCTGAGACGATCAAACTTTCATCCTGGCCCGTTTCGATTTGGGTACCGAACTTTTCCCCTTCCCGATGTAAGACATTTTTCAGCCATAGAACTTCTTCAGCCGACGGTTTTTCGATGCGGAATCGGAAAATTTTGGTCGGCACCAAACGCCAGTGAACAAGGTGCCCGTCGGTGGGGTCCATCGTCACGAAATACATGAGCCCCAAATCGCCTCTGTATCTTTCATGTCCGCTAATTCCTTCATAATCGTTAAGAAAATCACCGGAGCCGTAGATAATGGGTTTATTGTTGTAAATCTCCATTCCCAGAACATGGTGCGAGGAATGACCGTGAATAATGTCCACTCCGGCTTCATCAATGAGGCGATGGGCAAAGTCGATATGTTCCTGGGATATATTGTATCCCCAATTGCCTCCCCAATGGATAGATAGCACTACGATATCGAGAGGTTTTTTTATCTTACGTACCTGGTCCTTTATTTGCCGCACCGTTTCCTTGGAGAGGTCAGGGAGCAGATTGACGCCGGGTTTGTCGGGGCCTGCATTCCATTCTGGCGGAATTCCGCTGTCGGATACGCCGCAAGAGATGATAACGACCCGGCCTTTACCATGAAGCTCGAAGACCGCAGGGCGTTGGGCCGCCTTTCGATTCTGACCCGCTCCCGCGTACCTGATTCCCGCATTCTGCAGGGTTGTAAACGTTTCTTGCAGGCCGGAATATCCCCAATCCAGAACATGATTGTTGGCAAGTGAACAAAAATCGATCCGGGCGGCGGTCAGACTGCCGATATTCGCCGGATTCATCCGGTAATTTATTCCTTTGCCCTTCCAGTACCCGTCACTTGCGGTTATGCTTGTTTCAAGGTTGATGATGCGCAGATCGGGTTTGCTTTGTTTCAATTCTTTAAGGGCCCAACCCCATATATATTCCACGGGTACAGGGGAGGGAACGGGACCGTTTTTTTCTATGGCCAGCCGGACATAGTCTTTGGCGTCTTTCACAAAGGCCTCGTAGATCTGCGGTGCACTCGGGTGTGGCAGTACCTGATCGATTCCTCGACCCGTCATGACGTCTCCGCAAAGAAAGAGGGTAATATATTTCGCATGGTGACCGGAGGCCTTATCCTTTTTTTGATAACCGACTGTCGTTGCCATAATGGAAGAATTTCCCTGCGCCGATATCAGCAGAAATAAAAGAATGCTTCCCAAAAAACCGCGAGATGTTTTGCACATGCTATCACTCAATGTCGCCTGAAATGAAATTCCTGTGCTTGCTGAATTTTCAATGGCAGCCTTGTGTTGAAAATATAATCTCCTTCAGTACGGTGCGCAAAAGAGCGGCCGTCGCTTTCGGTCCATATCTTCTTGTTGAGCGGCATAGTCGCTCTCGAATGCTAGCGGACAATCTCATACCAAAAGGTGTTGTGGCTTCCGGTTTGCAAAGTGACGGTACGAAAACCGCTGCCTCTTCTTCCGTCTTGGGCGAGGGGGTAGACCGTCACCTCGGAAGGAAAGGTCAAGGCCGCCTGCACAGGCTCAACCAGAAGAGGAGAGTGGCCGGGAGATGTCAGATGGGTTCGCGCGCCGTTGAAGGTCATTCCCGTGTTTTCGACATGAGAGGTTAGCGTGAGGAGAAGATGCTTTGACGCATTTGCAGGCTGTGAGTCCAAAGCGGTAAGCCAGATTGAACAGAAAGGCGTCTGGACACGCACCTGAACGCCTGCCATATCGAAGGTTCCTGAACCGCCGAGAAAGCCCGTGGCCGCTGAAGTGCCGGCACTTGAAACCGTAAACGTCCCGGCATCGGCATCCCAGATCATTCCGGGAGTGGAAATATTATCGGGATAATCTTCCGGAGGGGCGACAGGGCGGAATTCCTTGCCGATTTGCACCATAACCTGCTTATCCAGGCTGTCTGCCGGATTAAGGCTTGATGACATCGATAGACCTGTCAGCAGTGCGTCGGGTGTGATCCTTCCTATCACCGTTTGCTGCAGTGGTTTGAGGTCCCGGCGATAAAACATCAGGGCAGCCGCAGGCCATTGGGCGAAAAGATGGGGTTTGTTTGCCATATCGAATTCATTTTCCATGCGGTTGCCGGGAGCGGTAGCGCTGATATCGAACCAGATCATCACGTTCCAATCCTGGAGAGAGGCGTATGCGGCACCCATCAAGGGCGCCTCGGAAATAAAATCGTTTATCCAGCAGAAACACCATTCCGTTACCACGAAGGGCTTGCCGGCAACTCTTGTTGCGGCAAGATCCGGAACAAAGCTTAAGTCCGGATGCGTCAGCATGGATAGGTTGTCGAATTCCCGAATATAGCCGAAACCGTCTTTGGGGTGATCCCAATAATAATGCCGGTCGATATAGTCCGTTTCCGAATCGGCAAGAAGCGCGGGCCCCAGATTCTCCCAATGATTGCTGCCCGTGGTAGGGCAACGCAGACCGATCTGTTTCAAATAGGTGCGCATTGAACGGTAATACTCCGACTCTATTCGATAGAGGGCACGCAGGGTGGGTGCATCGAAAGGGTGCCGGCCGGGGTCTGCAGCGGGTTCAATGCCACGGCAAAGCTTGCGGAGTTCATTGAGATAACGGGGAGGCACCAGGTAATACCAATCCTCGTAGAAAAGCGAATCCTCGTTGATGACCTCGCTTAAAACGATTTGCGGCTCATCGCGCAAGAAGAGCCCCGTGTAAGGATTTTTGTGCCCGAGAAGCTGGGCCATATATTTTTTTTGCAGCTCGATGATACGCGGGTTGAAATGGGCTACGATCTTTGCGCCGTCATCAATGAGTTTCCAATCGGCCACGTGGTCGCCCGCCTTGAACTTTCGATTGACCAGCCAATCCAGGTAGACATAGATTCCCCTTTTTTTGAGCTGAAAGAGAAAATAATCGAGTCTCTCAAGACTTGCCGCTGAAAGGTGTTGGGTATCGTCGAAGCGGTTGTTGAAGATATTTGGCCTGGCCCATGGAGCATCCATATGATGGAGCCGCACGATGTTGGCACCCATGCGGGCAAGTCTTGCGGCCAATCGCTCGGCGGTCTTATGATTCGGAAAACATTCGCTGCCCATAATGTCAAATCCCCAGAATCGGGCCGGTGTTCCGTCATCGAAAACAAAATGAGATCCTTTGGTTTTCAGAAAACCATGTTTTCCCGCCGGTGCATCGAGAAACGAGGAAACATCGACAGCAGTACCTTCAGCGGGAGACTCCGCCGCAGTAAAGCTCCACCAGCCGCGGCGGTCCGTCGTTCCCTCCGCCTTAGGATCGAAGGAAGTATCGCCGTCTATCACCGTTAGACTCACATCGGCAATATAGCAGGTGCCTGAATTTTCGACAAATCCGATTACCACTTCAGCCCTGACGGTCTCTTTCGGAACCGGTGCTTCGATGTTGAACGTGGTCCAATCGGAAGAACCGGTCCATGTTCCTGCGTTGACGAATTCTCCGATATGACGTCCTTTTTTATCGAACCAGACAAGAAAAGCGCGCAACCTGTCCTGCCCGCCTTTTCCGGCTCTGACGTTTTCGTAACGTATCGAGCCGGAAAACCGCACCTTATGGACCCGGGAGCCGTCCAGGGCCAGATACTGCTCGGCTGCAGTATACTGCATGATGGGCGAGTCGATCTTCAGACATTGTTTGCCGCCTGTTCCGCAGGCAACCAGAGAGCCGCCCGGCCCCACTCCCCAATTCACCGGTAAATGGTTGCGAACCGCAGAAAACGAACCGTTTTGCAGGAGATTTCCCATGCCGAAGGCATCGGAAGAGACAAGACACCATAAAAGCAAAAAGCACAACCAGCAGCGATACATGGATCACTCATTATAAACCTGATTGGGAAAATCCGGCGATGACTGCTCCGGGCCATTGGACTCTTGATTGCACTTCTTAGCATGTGTCTGTAATTTTAGCTCGAGAAGATTCACAAGACCTTGAGATGATCACCGAAGGATTGAGTATCTGCAGGCGTGCATCATATGGTGGCGGTTGCTCCAGGAAATGCCGAGGTTCCGAAAATATGAGCAATAGTAACGAGCATGTCAGAAAAGAGTTGTCGTGATACGGTCGATGAGATAGTTTCATGGTAGGCAAACGATGTCGTACTGTTCAATCCGTTACACGATGGCTTTGCTGATAACGTTGACTGTGCGGAGGGGCTGAAACGGCAGAGAAGTTTAGCAAGAAAGAGGCGTTGAGATTCAACTTTTACCCAAAAGGTGACTATGAACAGCCTATGCAATAACATACGACCGAATCTGGTCGGCGACTTTCCGGAAATTCATCCAACCGCTCTCATTGATCCGTCGGCTCAGATAATAGGCAATGTCAAGATCGGCAAGAATGTCTTTATCGCTCCGCTGGCGGTCATCCGTTCCGACGAACCGGGACCTGAAGGCAATGTCACTCCCATTGTCATCGAAGAAGAGGCCAATATCCAAGACGGTGTCATCATGCACAGTCACGGCGGACAGGAGCTGATCATAGGACCTCGGACCACGGTTGCCCACGGTGTGGCCATTCACGGCCCTTGCCGCATTGGCGAGGGGTGTTTTCTGGCCATGCGCAGCACCTTGTACAGTGCCAGCCTCGAAACATCCGTGTGGGTGGGCATGAACGCCACAATCATGCGGGTTACCTTGGAGTCCCACACCTACGTGCCTGCCGGAAGGGTCGTTAGGTCCAGCCAGGATACGTGGGAATTACGAGTGGTTTCTGAAAAGGAGCGTATCTATATGGAGCAGGTGCTCTCGGCAGCCAGCCGTCTGCGGGAGGAATACCGCCGTGCTCGCGGTATGTCATCCTGAATAACTCCTCTGCCTATACGACAGAAGACGGGATCGAAATTTCCGTATCGAGAGGGCAACCGTCGGAAAAAAGGTCGTGAACTCTATTATACGCTACTGTTCGTTTCAGGCGCTTTTTTATAATCGACGGGAATGCCGATTTGATACTTTGCTTCGTCGGGCGAGTACACACCAAGGTCAATTTTCAGCTGGGTGCGAACACGCGAGAATGCCTTGTGTACTTCTTCAAAGGTCGTCAGTTTGTCAGTTAGAATTTTCCGAGCCTTGAGGAAAGCATCAGCTGCCTTGATGCTGAGAAAAATGCCATTGCCATTCTTGTAAAACCATTGCCTGAGTTCGGCATCCAGTTCTTTCCTCATTTTTGGAGAAAGCTGTTCGGAGGCGGTGGGGCTCATCTGTTCGGTGGATGTCCATAGCTTCTTTAACGCTTCAAGACGAGACGGCATGGATCGATTTTTTTAAACTCTAAATCCACTTGTTTTTCCCATTTATAGTGCTCCATCTCTTTGCCGTAAGACACGGCAATCTGTTCCTCAATTTCTTTTCTATCCCAAAAATCGTCATTAGTGTCCCAACGTTTAATTGAACAATAGCAACTGCTTACTGTTATCATCGGGCTTGTTTTTGTATTGTTCCTTCGTAAGTATTTGTAATAATGGCATTCGTTCAAAAATGGTTACACTTAAGACCTGTAGAATTGTGTAAAGACTGGCGTCGATTTTCAGTCGCTTTTTCATGATCGCGACGAGGAGATAAACGGAAA
>JBJKQT010000035.1:0-5678 GCA_046705065.1 Desulfocapsaceae bacterium | reverse complement strand
ATCGGCCAGTAAACCTTTTGCACTGCCGACAAAACAGAAAAACGACACGGAAGGCATGCGCCCCCCGTATCGTTTTCTGAAATACATCCACACCAATCCGTTCCAAAGGGAGACGGAGGTTATTTTTTCGCCATGTTCTTATCCAAAAATTTAATAAGATCATCAGTAACATCAACGGAATGATTAAAATACGGAACAGCCCCGCTATTGGAGTCGAGGATAACGGTATAACCGTGCTCCGTCCCGTATTTTTCCAACCCATTTTGAAGTTCTTTGATGACGGGCTGAAGTTCCGTCTCCTTCAATTGATTTATCTCCGCACGGGCATCTTCCTGCTTAAGCTGAATATCACGTCGTTTTTTATTGTATTCCAGCATCTTTTCGTCTTTCTTTTCTTTACTCCAGACAGAACTCTTTTTTTGAATTTCACTCTGGAGCGCAACCAGGGCCTGCTCGTCTGCTTTGAATTTCTCCTGGAATCCCTTTATCTTCTCATCGAGCTTGACTTTGACCTTAGCGCCTTCGGTACAGGTCCAAAGAACCTTTTGACCATTCATCACGCCGATCTTGGCTTCTGCAGCACGAGCCGCGCCCGCTGTGTAGATCAAGGAACCAATGCAGAAACAAACAATACCCAGCAGGGTTATTTTTTTACCAACCATTATTTTCTCCCGGTTATTAAAGACATTTGAAAGAACCCCCGTTCAGTTGCAGGAGAAGGACTTATTTCACGATGACAAAATCATCCCTTCTGTTCTGAGCATAGGCCGCTTCATCGTCGCCCTGCACGAGAATTCTCTCTGATCCATAGCTGATGGTTGAAAGATTCGCGGCAGGCACACCCAAGTTAACCAAATATTTCTTGGCGCTCAGGGCACGACGCTCGCCAAGAGCCATGTTGTATTCCTTGGAACCGCGAGGGTCGCAGTTACCCTCGATACGAATCGCCAATTTGGCATTCTTCTTCATAAAATCTGCATCTGAATGGATACGGATAACCTGGTCTTTTCGAATGACTGACTTATCGAAATCAAAATAGACCGGCACCATACCAGCAGAAGTTCTTCCTTCCATAACACCGATCGGCTTGGATTCCAAAGACTCCTCAGGTCCCATCGCCTGGTTGCTTTTCATCCCTGCTTCCGTACCGCTTTTGGAAGCACAACCGGAAAATGTAAGAAGTGAAAGCCCTAACAAAGCCACCAAAAACGCTTGTTTTTTGATAACCATTTCAAAAACCTCCTATTCTTCTAAATATGTACAATTAATTAGCCGGGCTGACACGTGTCACCCCGATACGCTTCCACCATGAGTACCTATTCCTCTCTCTCAGGTGACACTATATAACCAAAAAAACTAAAAAAAAAAAGAGGAATTCTTAAAGGAGCAAAGGAATTTTGCGTAAACTTTGATCTGATTGAATAAAAATGAGGTGTGCATATCACCACTAATTGACATATTATATATCGACAACGACAATGTTTACCCGCAATTCCGGCAAGGATTGCTCAATCTAAGAATATCCATATAATATTAAAGACATAAATCAACATGTTTACCAACGAAAAACCCACAGCATCCGATCTTCTGCACATACTTTCAAATAACGATTTCGGCCAATATTTCGGGATCACTCAAAAGGTACTTGACACCGTTTGGGGAAACCTCCTCCGAGAAGACGGAAACTCGGTTATATATATTTCCATGGAAATAGGCTCGGATCCTGACGTTTACAACCCACTCAAAGAACGCCTGCTCGATCTGCCGATACAGGAGTTCTCTGACAGGAGAATTCAGTCTTTTTTAAAAAAACTTCTCTACGGACCTGAAAAAATCCCAAATTACAGCGGCGGCCTCGGAATTCTGGCGGGAGACACTTTAAAAAGCTTCGCCGATTGCCATATCCCCGTTGTGGCAATCAGTCTCCTCTACAGGCATGGATACTTTTCCCAGCTTGTCGACTCACAGCTTGGACAGATATCTCAACGAGTGGACTGGCACCCCGAAGACACGCCGAATCTTTACCTTCTCAAAGATCCCAAACAACCGGAAAAACCTCTATACATTGAGGTCCCCTTTTTGAACGAATACGACCAGGAGACGGTTGCTCTTGCACAGATATGGATGAAGCTGGAGGTCAGCGAGGCATTGGATTTTTTCGTTCCCGAACTCCTTGTGGACTTTTCCCTGCCAGATAGCCCATCTTTGATAAAAAGCACAGCTACTCAACTGTATAATGCAGAATCGTCAATGGTCAAGGCTTTACAGCGAAGAATGCTCGGCACAAGCATAATTCCTGTTCTTCATACCCTGAGCCTGACAGCCAGAACCTTCCATTTGAACGAACAGCATGGTATTGTCGTCGCCATGCAACTCATCGCCGAAGAACTCTACAAAACTCTAAAATCCACCGATCTGACACAGGCAACCAACGATCAAATTTTTAATGCAGCAGAAAAAGTGGCGGAACGGATCGTTTTCACGATCCACACTCCTGTGAAGGCGGGGCACGACCGTTTTGACAAATCGCTGTACGCCGGCATCAGCCATAAATCATGCCAGCGCATCCTTGATGTTCTTGCAAGAGATGACGAAAATCCGCACACCTATAACTTCACGAACTTTGCTATGCGGGTGAATCGCTCGGCCAACAGCGTCAGCCGATTGCACAGGGATGTAACCCGGAAGCAATTCCCGCAGGCAGCGGAAAAAATAACCGCCATCACTAACGGCGTGCACCATCTCACCTGGATCAGCAAAGCCAGAGCAAAAGTCTTCGACAGCTTTCCTCAACTTGCCGGTTGGCGGCAGGATCCCGGTGTTTTTCGAAATACCTGCCTCATTAAAGACAACAGCGAATTCCACTCAATGTTTCATGCGGCCTGGCGGCAGGACACGGCCATCCTTTTTGATTATGTCAACGCCATGCTTCAGGAACACCGATCCAGTATGCTTGAGACGTGGATAGACCCACCCAACTTCTTCTCATCGCTCATCGACGACCTAACAAAGCTTGATCCAAACGTTTTCACCATCGGCTTCGCCAGGCGTTTTTCAACCTACAAAAGAGCGGATTTGATCTTTTACGATATCGACAAACTCTCGCAAATCATAGTCTCGCATAAACGACCGATCAATTTCTTGTTCGCCGGTAAGGCGCATCCGGCCGACGAACCCGGAAAAACCGTAATCAAACAGCTTCTGAGTTACCAGGAGAAACTGCACACAAAAACCAACGGTCTCGCCAATCTGATTTTTATTCCCAACTATGATATGTCCATTGCTAAATTGCTGGTAGCGGGCGTCCATGCCTGGCTCAACAATCCCAAACGGCCTCTCGAGGCATCAGGGACCAGCGGAATGAAGGCTGCAATGAACGGCGTTCCGAATATCTCCATAATGGACGGTTGGTGGGTCGAGGGATACCATGAAGGCGAAACAGGTTGGAAATTCGGTCATGAAGGCCCTGTGGATACTGCAAGTCTCAGTGAATCAAGAGAAGAGATGCTCTATCGCGAGGACTCTCTCTCTTTTTATACACTTTTGCCGTCAATACTCGAAGATTTTTACCGGGATCAAACCCATTCGGCTTTTCTTGCTAAAGGTATTATCAATTTCTGTAAAAATGTACCCATTTTCAACACACATAGGATGGCAGCCGAATATTTGAAAGTTTATAATCTTGAGGTTCCTGCATACATAAAAAAGAAAATGGAATCATTTGCTCAACTTTACAGTAGTGATTCTTGATATTTCAGTTTAAGATACGGTGTTGAGGAAAAGCAGAGAATTTGTGGTACAGCCGAGCTTGCCGGGATCACGGCACCGAGTCGCTCAAGACTCCAAATTCGGCAACCACTTACGACATACAGAGAGGTTTCAGCCCATTTTCGTCTCTCAACGAATGGGATTAAAGGGAGATTTTCATGGCCAAAATACACGTAAGCCCGAACCGCGCCACCGATAAGACCATCCGGGCCATTGATCGAAAACGGGAACAGGAAAGGAAAAAGATGTTTGCTCAGGCCAAAGAGAATGCCGAAGCCCTGGCAATCAAACTTGTACAACGTCTCCTCGACAGAGAAATCATTGAAACTACGTCGGTTGACAATATCCAGAAAACCATTGAAAACCAATTAAAACGGCTCGCTTCCCTCGAGGAATTCGAGATTCAGATGAAGCTTGCCCCGCTCAGGACCTTGGTTCCGGATCCGAATATCGTCAGCCTTTACCTGACGCAATTCATCGTGGAAGACCTTATCAACCATTCAGATATTCAGGATATATTCGGTGAAGACATGGAAATATACCGAGCTGTCGACTCCGTTATGAAGATACTCAGACCCTAAGTGACTCACCCCGACGCAATCCCCTCACTTGTTATAGCCGACGGGAATGGAAACATAACGGATTTCCCCTCCCTGACCATGGCCGGCATGAGCAACGGCAGTTTTTTCCGGCCGGACATCCGGGATCTTATCCCGATTCCGAAAGGAAGTGAGCTTTTTATCCTTCCCGGGCGGCAACCTGTTGGTTGTGACCCGGTCAGCCAAGAGCCTCTACTGGTCCGAGATAACCCTTATCATACCGGCGACCCCGTCCTAGCCGTCGCCGCCTTCATGGCGCCGGCCCATACAGCCATTTTTTCCAGCGCCTACCAGACTGCCGACAAAAGCGCTGGTGTTCTGCCGCTTTTTGCCTATACAGCCGTCGGTTGGCATAAAGGACAGTTCTGGGTAGCGGCTTTTCGCTCCGACTCCGACAGAAGACAGGACTTTTCGCAATTCAACCAGGCTCTTATCACCAAAAAAACCCAAAAAAAACTGGCCCGTTATAAAAACAACAGACTGGTTCAACACTTGGGAAAATGCTGTCTGACCTATGTTTGTCCTGCTGCGCGCAACTATTTTCTCGAAAGATGGGAGGCACCTTTGCCCTCGTCGCCCACCTGCAATGCCCGCTGCATGGGTTGCATCTCCTTGCAGGCCTCAGGATGTTGCCGATCGACCCAAGACCGAATCGGGTTTGTTCCGACCCCTGCGGAAATTGAAGAAGTTGCTGTGCCGCATCTCAGTAAAGCTTCAAAGGCCATCGTCAGTTTCGGTCAGGGATGCGAAGGAGAGCCCCTGCTTCAGGCCAAAACATTGGAACGTGCCATCCGCAGAATTCGCAAGCAAACACAGCGTGGAACCATCAACCTGAACTCCAACTCCAGTCTGCCGGATGCCGTGTCAAGACTCGCCCATGCAGGGCTTGACAGTCTACGGGTGAGTCTTAATTCCGCCCAACGGCAATTCTATGACCGGTATTATCGTCCAGTCAATTATGACTTCGAGGATGTCTTGGAATCCATCAAGGTCATGAAGAGTCAGGGTAAATATGTGTCTCTGAACTATTTCGTGCTCCCCGGCGTAACCGATTCTGAAGCCGAATACCTGGCTCTTTGCAATCTCCTCGCAAATTGCAAGCCCGACCTGATTCAATTGCGCAATCTGAATATGGACCCTGAGTGGTATCTCAGCACTCTGCACCACCCGCAGAATGAAAAAAGAATTGGCATTCGTGCCTGGCTTAGGCGCCTGAAAAAAGAATTCCCGAAGCTTAGTTTCGGTTACTACAACCCGTTTCTCAAGTC
The DNA here is from genome assembly GCA_046705065.1 of Desulfocapsaceae bacterium. Classification (GTDB taxonomy): domain Bacteria; phylum Desulfobacterota; class Desulfobulbia; order Desulfobulbales; family Desulfocapsaceae; genus CAWGGS01. The sequence continues at coordinate 43 of JBJKQT010000035.1, read as the reverse complement.
AGGTTCACCCACCCTTTAATGCCACCTTTTTTGTGGTTTTTCC